>NZ_JBEYCQ010000012.1:0-230894 GCF_040632905.1 Streptomyces sp. NPDC016469 | reverse complement strand
CACCCGCCCATTCAATACCTGATGGAACTGAGCAGGGGGCCGCTGACTGGTGAGCAGAAGGATCGCTATCGCTCCTCAGCTGCGGAAACGGGCCTCCACGTGGACGACATGCAGCGGCGCTTTGTTCCTCTCGCGCGTGCGGCCCTCGACGAGTTGATGGACGAGGCCGACCAGCGGATGTAAGCCTTGCCCCAACCCCACCCAGAAGCGGACATCACCTCACGAACCTCCCTCTAAGGGGCCTGGTCTTTCCATTCACGGTCGAGGATGGCGTGGACGATGGAGTCCCGCCATTGGCCGGCCTTCAGAATGTGCTCGCGAATGATTCCTTCCTCGACCATCCCCACAGCGGTCAGGGTCTTTGCTGACGCTGTGTTGTGCGGGGACCGTGCTCCCCAAATGCGATGGAAGTCCAGTTCCTCGAACCCCAAACCGAGGAGCAGCCGGACCGTCTCAAGTCCGAAACCGGACCCCCAGGTGTCGGGGCGGAGTGCGAAGCCCATCGTGGCCCCGCGCGGCTGATGGGGATCGATGGCGAGGCGGCCGAACCCGATCAACTCACCCGAGTCCTGCCGGACCACCCCCAGCGCGTACAGGTTACGAGGCGTCTGCGTTGCCGAAGCGACGAACCCTGACACGATCTGTTCGACCTGATCGCGCGTGCGCGGGGCGAAGGACATGTGCTCGGTCGCCGCGGCACTGCCGTAAATGGCCAGCACCGCATCGACGTCTTCGTGGGCGAGTTCGCGCAGATCGAGGCGGGCGCTGGTGCGACTGATCGGATACATGGCCCGGACCCTATCCCCACGGCCGAGCACGCCGGCTCACCGGGAACAGCGCCGGCCAGGCGCGCCTACCCGACGCCCCGCGACGAAGAGCTTGTGAGGGTGGCCGGGAAAGCGGTGCTGTTGGAGCAGACCCTGGCCCGCTCGGTCCTGACACTGGGGTCGGCGGCGCTTGTCTCGTCGGGCGCTTCGCGGTGGTGAGTGTCCCCTGCCTGGGGGCCCCGACTCAATAGACGACGGAATGTGTGAGATCTGCCCGGTGCGATGGTGATCAGCGAAGAGGTCGGGCCGGGTCGCCATCAGAGGTCAGCGAGTGTTCCGGCTTGCTCTTTGGCTGGTGGGAGATGGGCAGGTCTCGGGAGTGCCGGATTGGGGAGAAGAGCAGGATCACTGCGGCGAGCGGGATTCCCGCTGTCGTGAGGGCCATGGCGGTGCGGAGGCCGAGTGCGGTTCCGAGCAGGCCGCCGAGCAGTGCTCCTATGGGGATTGCTCCGTAGCTGAGGAAGGCTGTGCTTGCAATGAGACGGCCGAGGAGATCTGGCGGGCAGTAGCGTTGCTGGAAGCTCGCCTTGATGATGTTGCCGGCGACGACACCTGCGGAGACGCTGAAGCCGCCTGTCACAAAGAGCAGGCTTCCGGCTCCGCCGGTGGTCAGCGGGATGAGCAGGCCGAGTGTGGGTAGTCCCAGTTCGAACAGCAGGGTCGCGCGGGCGGTGCCGATCCGGTGAGCGACCCGGCGTGCGGCGAAGGCCCCGGCTACGCCTCCGGCGCTGGTCGCCGCGATGAGTACTCCGACGGTCCCCGGGGGCAGGCCGACGGTCCGGACCAGGAAGACCACCTGGATCGACTGGTATCCCATGAGGGCCGTGTTGGAGGCGGCTCCGAAGAGGGTGAACGTGCGGAACCAGGGGTCGTAGGTGATCAGCCGCAGGCCTTCGCGGACTTCACTGACCAGTGAAGTGGTGCGGTGTTCGGCCCTGGTGTTACGTGGCTCGCGATGCCGGATGCCTGCCAGGCACAGAAAGGAGATGAGGAATGTTGCGGCGTTGGCGAACATCCCGTTGACCGCACCTGCCAGCTGTGTGATGAGGCCGCCGGAGCCGAGCCCTGCAAGTTGTGCGGCGGATGCGCTGCCGTGCAGTTTGGCGTTGCCCTCGGGCTGGTCGTCGGGTTCCAGAAGGGTGGGGAGATAGGCGGTGTAGGCGGTCTGGAAGAACACCGCTGCCGTGCCTGTCAGCAGGGCAACGGCCAGCAGCAGTCCGATACTCAGCCGGCCGGACCATGCGGCGACCGGCACGCCGGCGAAGAGTAGGAGGGAGAATGAGGCGGTGGCCAGCATGATCGGCCGGCGGCGCAGCCGGTCCACCCAGACACCGACCGGAAGGCCGATGATCAGCCAAGGGGCCCAGGCAGCGGCGCTCAGCAGACCGACCTCGAACGTGCTGGCATGAAGGGTGGAGACGGCGACCAGGGGCATCGTCACCCCGGTGACGGACGCACCGAACTTGCCGGCGGTCTCGCCGCACCACAGCAGTCGGAAATCGTGGTGGCGACGTAGGAGGCCACCGCGTATGCCGTAGCTCATGCGGAGCCACGCTGCTTGCGCGGGAAGGACTGGAGCTGGACGACGACAGGGAGCGCGTCCGGGGCGGGCTCGGCGTCCGGAGCAGGGGTATGGCGGGCGATGACAGCCACTAGCTCCGCGTTGAGTGCCTCCAGCTGTTTCGGGGTCATCCGCAGGTCACTCCAGTCCGATACAGTGCCGGCGCTCCGCCATGTGTCGTCCCAGTCCTCACCGAAGTAGCTCACGACCCGGTTGAAGTGCTGCTGCAGCAGCTCGTGCAGGTAGACCGACAGCGCGCCCCGGGTGTCGGGATCGTCGCGGAAGTCGGCGGTGTTCAGCTCGTTGGAGACGTCAGCCCTTCTCCACCAGCGCTCGCGTTTCGTGCCCCGTCCGGTTTCCTCCTCGATGAAGCCGTGTTCGGCAAGGTGGCGCAGGTGCCAGCTGATAGTGCCGGTGTTCTCCCCGAGGCGTTCGGCAAGCCTGGTGGCGGTGGCAGGCCCGTCCAGGCTGAGGAGTTCAAAGATCTTCATCCGCAGCGGGTGAGCCAGGCCTCGCAGGCTGCGCGCATCGAGGCGCCGGGGGGCTTTAGCAGCCTGTGATGTGCTTGTGGTTTTATGGGACATGCCAACAACCTAGCTTGCAGAGTTCTCTCTGCATAGGAAGCTCTGCAGAGAACACTCTGTTTGAGCTAGGCGCCCTCCGCGCGCGCCCCGGCCGAGCCAGCGGGCGGGCCGAGGGCAAGACATAGCGTCCGGCGCCGATCGAGCGCGCCCGCGGGCTCGTCCATCCCTACGGAAGGGGGCTATCGCTGGGCGCTGGGAACCGAGAGGGGCTCGCCAGGAGCCTTCTTCTTCGCCTCCGCCATCTGCTGGCCCAACTCGGTCAGACGGTTACGGCCCATGGCCTTGCGCACATCGGGGAACCACTCCTTCTCCTCTTCCTCGACATGGTGGCGCACGTTTTCGATGAGGACGGTCATCTTGGCGTCGAAGCGCTCGTCGGCCGGGTCAAGGTCTTTCAGCTCCGACAGCAGCCACACCATGACGTGGTGCTCCTCGACGCTTTCCAGGACGTGGTCCTTCGTGTCCGGTGCGGTCTCCCGGACGGCCGGGTAGAAGATCTTCTCCTCGATCCAGGTGTGGGTGGTGAGTTCGTCGATCACATGGTCCACGATCTTCCGCTTCTCGGCGTGCGCCCCGTCTCCGGCCTTCTCGAAGCGCTTGAAGAGCTTCTCGACCGTTTTATGGTCGTCCTTGAGCAACACGATTCCATCCACTGAATGCTCCTTGTCCTCAGGGGCGGGTGGCTCGAACGGCCGCCCTGCTCGCCCTGTACCCGGTGCGGGATGATCCAGCTCTTTCCGCATGGCCGCGCATAGGGTTGTGTTTTCCGAGCCTCGGAGTCGGCGGCTTTGGCAGTCTGCTTCCAAGGTCGGCATAGGAGGTGGTGACCACCACCTTGGTTACGATCAAGCACGCTCGCCGGCGACCGAGGCCAGGGTCACGGGACGCCGGCCCGTCGGCCAACGACCTGTCATCCGCTCAGTCACCACTGAGCCTCAGCGCTATGGCGCGAGGTGGCTGTCCTGCGAGGTGTCCGGTCGGCGCCCGGGTCGGCTTTGTGCATGCGACGGTGTTCGCCCCGCGCCGCGCAGGCGGGCCGTTGCGCTTCCCGCTCCGCCGCGCGCCCGGCGACCAGGAGAGGGAGCTTGGTTCAGATCGAGTCGAGCCGGCGCATCAGCTGACCGTCCGTTTGTGTCGGCGACGGTCCGGGCCAGGGCGCGCGGCCCGGCCGAGCGGTTGTCTGTCCGCCACATCAGCGCGTACTCGACCGGATCTGCGTCCTCGAACGGCACGTAGACGAGGCCGGCACGCGTCTGGTAGGGCTCCGATCGGAGAGGGGCGACGGTGGCGCCTCTGCCAGCCACTCGCGGTCGGGCCGTGCTCGACGAGCGGCGCGAGAGGTGTACCAGAAGGGAACAGTCGGTCGCCCCACAACTGGGGCCGGAAGACCATGATCTACGGCGCGAGTCGGGTAGTCGCCCAGGTCCTCCAGCTTCGCTATGGATCGCAGCGCGAGGGCATGGTTCGCGCGAAGCCCTCACCATCCCCTAACCGCCGGAAGAAGCCATGGGTCATCGAAGCGTACGTGGCGGCTCTCACTGCTCGTCAGGAGTGACGTTTTCCTGTGAGGGAAACGGGTGTGTATGACGCTGCCCAAGCCTTTGAAGTATGCGCTGATCGTTTTCGCTCTCTACGTGGCCGGAACGTTGTACCTGCGGTTCGGGTCCCATGAGAGCTGGGGCAAAGCGTTACTGATCTCCTTGTTGGCCACCCCGCTGGTGCTGCTGTGGTGGTGGATGAGGGACCGCTTGATGGATCGTGCTCGCCAGTTCGGTGAGCGGCACAGGCTGGGGGGCGGGGCGCCCAACCGCCGGACGTGAACCCGCTCAGGTTCGTCCCTTCCTCCGCCGGATCCCAGGAGCGGATCGCAGATCGGTGACGCTGCGTCGAGCCCGGTTCTCGGGCGGCCCGCCGACCGCCATCATGGACACAATCGCCCATCACGGTTTCGAGTCCGGCTCCTTGACAAGCCCCTCCAGGTCGAAGGCCCTGAACTGATGTGGCAGGTGGTCGACGGCCTGGCCGCGAGGTCGTAGTCAGGTCGGCGGCGGAGTCCTGTTCGGCGTTCTCCTGGACTTCGCCCCAGAAGGAGAACAGGGCAAGGTCGTGGTGCGAGGTCCGGCGCTGGCCTGCAGGTCGATGGCGGCTTTCGCGATGGGCGGCCTGAAACGGAGGGACTGGGTGAGTACCATTCGCTCCCCGAGGAAGCCGCTCATGATGTCCTTGGCGTGATACCACTCGTAGGTCTGCTGCAAGGGATCTCCCACGCACACGCGCTGGGCCTGTTGCGCGAGGAAGATCTCTTCGAGGACAGGGTTGGTGTCTTGTGCCGCGTCCAGCAGACGGAGCAGATGTCGTCCCGTGTCCACCGGGCCGGGGGAGCATCCTTGTACGACGTACTGCTGGCCTGCGTCATCGAGCCCGTTGACCGTGCCCAGGTGCCGGGCGGTGACTTACGCAACGACCGTTTCGCGATTCGTATGCGTGCCGCCGTCAGACTTCCGGTGGTGTCGCCGAGCACCTTCATCTCTCAGCCGTCCGCCGGCAGGGAGTGCTCTGGCGCACCGGCAGAGAATGCCGCTCCAGCTGAAGCCCCGAACTGTGCATAGAAGTTGGCCGGATGCCGCAAGGGCTCGGCGTTCGCTGGGCACTCATCGTCATGATCAAGGAGACCGGACGCTGCCCCGCGCCCTCGCCCCTCAGCCTGGGGATGGTCCGTAAACTGACGCAGGGTCATCGGCCCACGCAGTCGGTCGAAGCGGAACCGGAATAGCCGGGGCAGTGCCCGGCTGCTGGCGCTGCGCCGGGCTTCACCGGATCACGGCCCGTGGCTCCGAGTTGAGGTGCGCGCCGATCTGCAGAAATGCCGGGACGAACGGGACGACCGGCGCGGCGGAGGAGAACACCTGGGAACCGAAGTGGACGACGACGAGGTCGAGTCCCGGTGAGACGAACAGTCGCTGGCCGTGGATTCCACTGTCCATGTACGAGCCGTAGGGGACGCTCGGGACCCGCCACAGGTCGTGGTACAGATAGCGTGGCCGCCGAGGTCAGGGGCGCGCCGGGGAAGCACACACGGCGCGGGTAGCCGTCAGGGACGCCGCTGACGATGGCGGTGGCCACGGCCTCGGGCACCACCAGCCGGCCACAGGGTGCACCGGTCGTCCTGCGGGTGCTGACCACTCCCGGCAAGGCCGACACCGAGACCGTGCTGCACATACCCTCCCGCCGCTTCACGGCCTCGGGCCGCGAGCTCTCACCGCACCGCAGAGTCTGGCGGCGACTGTCCGGACGGACTGGGCCAAGAGGCGGGGGGTAGTGCTTGAGTCGGTGTTCGCTGTGCGACCGCTGTCGGAGCGCCGTGAGCGCTTGCTCTTCGACTACCGTCCCGAGACCATGCGAGAGGGGGCGTACAGATGGTTTTCGAGACGAGTCAGCGGTCGTCGGTGCGGTCGGGGCCCTCGCCGGTGTTCCCCGGCTCTCACCCGACCCTGACGCCGATGATGCAGGTGTCGTCGTCCGTGTCCGCCTCGCTGTGGGTGAGCAGCCGGTCGAGTCTCCGTTGCAGCGAAGATGCTGGTGCCTTCGCCGTCGTGAGGAGGTGGGACAGAGAGTCTTCGACGCTCATGTCCCGGCGTTCGATGAGGCCGTCGGTGTACATGAGAAGCGTGTCGGAGACTTCGAGCCTGACCTCCTCCTCCTGGTACTCGGTCTCCGGGATGGCGCCGAGCAGTAGCCCCCGTAGTAGCGGCAACTTGATCGCCTCCTCGCCCCGCACGAGGACGGGTGGCAGATGGCCTGCCCTGGCCCAGCGCAGGACCCGCGTCTCGGGGTCGAACAGACCGCAGACTGCTGTGGCGGTGACCCGTTCGGTCAGGTGGTGAGCCACGATGTTCAGCCAGGACAGGAGCTGCCCCGGGCCCGCTCCGGTGATGGCCAGACCGCGCATGGCGTTGCGCAGGACGACCATCCCCGTTGCGGCTCTGATGCCGTGGCCGGCGATGTCACCCACGCACAGGAGAATCTTCTTGGACGGCAGGACGACTGCGTCGTACCAGTCTCCTCCGACCGCGGACTCCGACTCGGCGGGCCGATAGCGGACGGCTACTTCGAGGCCGGGTGCGGCGAGCGGCGCCTGCGTCGGCGGCATGATGGCGTGCTGGAGCTGCAGTGTCAGTCGATTGCGTTCTGCCGATTCCTGCTCTGAGTGGGCGAGTTGGTCGCGGGTCGCCGCCAGCGCCACCTCGGTCCAGTGCTGTGAGGAAATGTCCTGGTAGGCCCCACGAACCGCGAGCAGGCGGTCGTCCGCGTCGAGCACCGGTTCGGCGATCACCCGGATATACCGGGTGACCCCGTCGGGGCGTGCCAGGCGGAAGGCTGTGGAGGCGGGCTTGCGGTGGTAGAGAACGGCGCGCAGGAATCTGCCGATGGCCACGGCGTCGTCGGAGTGCGCATGCTCGGCCAGATCCTGGAGGGAGACCGGGGTGTCGCTCGTGGAACGCCCGTACAGAGAAAAGAGCGGCTCGTTCCAGCTGATTCTCCCGGTGTAGAGGTTCTCCTCAAAACCGCCGATCCGGCCCAGTCGCTGCGCGTGCTGGAGGAGGCTCGCGAGCCGAGCGGTCTCGTCCTCGATGCGCCAGATGAGCAGCACGCTGCCGTTGTGGCGGGTAACGCTCAAGTCGGCGACGGATGACAGCGGTACGTCGTCGATGAGGGCAGTCAACGTCATGCGCCGGGCCCGGAAGGGCTCGCCGGTGGCGTAGACGCGGGCGATCTTCTCGAAGAGTTCGCTGTCGCCCGCGGCCATGGGGTAGGCCTCCAGCAGGAGGGCCCCCTCGACCGCGCCACGAGAGCGCCCTGCCGGATCCAGGAAGTAGCTGTTGACATGGTGGATCCGGAAATCGACGAGGTTGTCGTCGTCATCCAGGTGCGGTGTGAGAACGAGGGTCGGGTCGTAGAGGCCCTCACACAGGTCCACGAGCTCGGCACTGCCGGCGGGTACCGGATTGTCCTGGTGCGGCGCGTCGGCCGGGAGATCTCCCAGCGTGTGGGCGCACAGCTCGGCCAGCGCCTCGAGCTGGCGGACGACGGCGGGTGTGTGCTCGGGCAGGCGCTGGGGCCAGCAGATCTCCAGCACCGCCTGCACCCGGCCGCCGGTTCCGGCAGGAAGGACGACACGGCCGCTCTGCGGGTTCTGCCGGAGTCCGACGGACGGGAGGCCGGCTTCGGCGAGGGAAGAAACCCGCACCGTCCGCAGGTCGGTGAGCGCCCGACGTGCCACGGTCGCTACTCCGGGCGGCACGTAGCGCCAGCGTTCGGCCTCGCCGGCGGCGAAGCCGGCATGACCGCACAGGGTGAGCGAGGCGTCGGGTCCGGCCGACCATACGGCCACCGCTGTCGCACCCAGGGGAGCGAGTGCGTGCTGGAGTAGGGATTCAGCGACGGCCTGTGTGTCGTCGGCGGCCAGCGCGGCGCACTCGGCGGTGCGCAGGCGCACGGCGACCGAACTGCCGCGGTGCTGCGCTTCCTCACTCTCGGGGCTGGTGCTGACCTGCCGGATGAAGTCGCCCGCTACCTGGGTCAGGTGATCGTGCGCTGCCTCATTGACGATGTCGGCGGCGAGCTCGAGCGGGGTCACCCCGGCCTGACCGGCCAACTCGGTGAGTTGTCGTGCGGCCTGAGCCGGTCCGCAGCCCAGTCGCTCAATCATGACGCCCTTGGCGAGCTCTATCAGGGCGCGTCCGTCCGCCTCGGCGTGCGCTGCGCTCACCTCCGCCCGCAGGCGCTTCACCGTGGCCACCAGGCGCCCCACGGTGGACGACAAGGCCCGGGGGGCGGGCGCGGGGATGCCGTCCCGCTCAGCGGGGGCCACTGTGCCGGTGTTCTCACCGGCCACGTCGTCACGCGTCACGAGAGCACCGACGCTTCGTCGGTGTGGGGGATCAGCCACCGGCGTACGCAGGCGATGAGGTCGTTGGCGTCGAGCGGCTTGGTGACATAGTCGCTGGCCCCGGCCACGAGACTCTTCTCCCGGTCCCCCGGCATGGCCTTCGCGGTGACACTGATGATCGGCAGAGCGGCGTGCTCGGGCATCTCACGGATCTTCATGGTCGCGGTGTAGCCGTCCATCTCCGGCATCATCACGTCCATGAGGATGAGGTCGACGTCGGGGCGCCTGCGAAGTGCTTTGATTCCCTCGAGTCCGTTTTCCGCGTGCAGGACGTTGATGCCGTGCATCTCCAGGATGCCGCTGAGCGCGAAGAGGTTGCGCGCGTCGTCATCGACGACGAGCACGGTGCGCCCCTGGAGGCTGTCGTCGATGGTCTCGGAGGCCGGCGGGCCCACCTCCTCGCCGCGTACCAGGGGGACGACGGCACCGGGTTGCTCGGCCGACAGATGGAGGGCGATGCGTTCGCGGAGCTCGTCCAGGCTGGAGAGGAGCTCCAATGGACGGACCCGGCCTCTGGCCTGGAGTTCCCGCTCGTGAGCGGCATCCAAGCGGCGGTTGTTGTGCGCGAGTACGGGCACGGTCTTGAGCGCGGGATCGCCGTCGACCGCGTCCAGGAACCTTGTCGCGCCGTCGTCGGCCATGTCGAGTTCGAGAACCACGCAGTGGAACGGTGCCGCGGCCAGGGCGCTCGCCGCGTCCCGGGCGCCGACTGCGGCGATCACCTCGATGTCCTCACTCCCATGGCTGCCCGTCAGTTCGGCCACCGCGCTTTCGGCGACGAGGGACAACAGGCCGCGCGAACGCTCCTCGATCACCAGGAGCCGGCGCGGCTTACGCGGCCTCGGCTCTGCGGGACCGGCCTGCCGAGGGGTGGCGTGCTCCGGGCCGGCGGGGGCCCGTACCGCGCTGGAGGTGAGTTCGGCCGGCACACCGGCCTGCTCCTGGAAGTCCGCGCGGGCGACCGGCAGATACAGGGTGAACGTACTGCCCTGGCCGGGTGCGCTGCGCGCGGTGAGGGCGCCGCCGAGCAGGTGGGCGATCTCCCGGCTGATGGACAGTCCCAGCCCTGTGCCTCCGTATTTGCGGCTGGTCGTACCGTCGGCCTGCTGGAACGCCCCGAAGATCGTTTCAAGCTGCTGCTCGGCGATGCCGATGCCGGTGTCCTTCACATGGAAGGCGACGACCGCGCCTCCGCGTTGCACCGAGCCGGGGAGTTCGCTGTCGGCAGCGGGCTCGATGTGCAGTTCCACGCCGCCGCGTTCGGTGAACTTCACCGCGTTGGAGATCAGGTTGCGCAGGACCTGCCGGAGTCGTGCGTCGTCGGTGAGCAGGTCTACCGGCACCCCGGGCGCAGTCGTGATGGTGAACGCCAGGCTCTTCTGCGTGGTCATGGGCCGGAACGTGGCCTCGACGTGGTCAAGGAGCTGCCGCAGCGTGAAACGCTCCGGGTTGAGGTCCATTTTCCCGGCCTCGACCTTCGAGAGGTCGAGGATGTCGTTGATCAGCTGTAGCAGGTCACTGCCCGCCGAGTGGATGATCCCGGCGTACTCCACCTGCTTGGCGGTGAGATTGCGGGTCGGGTTCTGTGCCAGCAACTGGGCCAGAATGAGAAGGCTGTTGAGCGGGGTACGCAGCTCGTGGCTCATATTGGCCAGGAATTCGGACTTGTAGGTGGAGGCGAGTGACAGTTGCTGGGCCCTTTCCTCCAGCTCTTGGCGCGCCTGCTCGATCTCCAGGTTCTTCGCCTCGATGTCGCTGTTCTGGGCCGCCAGCAGCGCCGCCTTCTCCTCGAGTTCCGCGTTGGACCGCTGGAGCTCCTCCTGCTGGACCTGCAGTTCCTCGGAACGTGACTGGAGCTCGCCGGTGAGCCGCTGCGACTCGCCGAGGAGCTCATCCGTACGCGCGTTGGCGACGATGGTGTTGACGTTGACGCCCACCATCTCCATCAGCTGTTCGAGGAAGTCGCGGTGGACGGGCGTGAAGGGGGTGAAGGAAGCCAGTTCGATCACACCGAGCACCTGGTCGTCCACGACGACGGGCAGCACGATCAGGCTGCCGGGTTGCATCGGCCCGAGCCCCGAGGAGATGGTGATGTACTCGCCGGGTACGCCGTCCACGGCGATCGTACGGCGGCTGTGGGCGGCCTGGCCGACGAGGGACTCCCCTATACGGAAGCGGTCGTTCCCTGCCCTGCCGACGGGTCGGCCGTATGAGCCCACGAGGCGCAGCTCGGCGCCCTCGGGGGTCTCCTCGGCAAGGTAGAAGGCACCGTACTGGGCGGCGACGAGCGGGGTCAGCTCGTCCATGACCAGCTCGCCGACGACGTGCAGGTCGCGGTGCCCTTGCATCAGTCCGGAGATGCGGGCCAGATTGGACTTCAGCCAGTCCTGTTCCTGGTTGGCCCGGGTCGTCTCACGCAGGGAGCCGACCATGGAGTTGATGTTGTCCTTCAGCTCCGCGACCTCGCCCGACGCGTCGACCGTGATGGATCGGGTCAGGTCGCCTTCGGCCACGGCGCTGGCCACCTCGGCGATGGCCCGCACCTGACGGGTGAGGTTGCCCGCGAGTTCGTTGACGTTCTCGGTGAGCCGCTTCCAGGTGCCGGACACGCCCTCGACCTCGGCCTGACCGCCAAGGCGGCCCTCGCTGCCCACCTCGCGGGCTACTCGGGTCACCTCGGCCGCGAAGGAGGACAGCTGGTCGACCATCGTGTTGATGGTTGTCTTCAGTTCCAGGATCTCGCCCCGGGCGTCGACGTCGATCTTCTTGGAGAGGTCGCCATTGGCGACGGCGGTGGTGACGAGAGCGATGTTGCGCACCTGGCCGGTCAGGTTGTTCGCCATCGAGTTGACGTTGTCCGTGAGGTCCTTCCACGTACCCGCGACGTTCGGGACGCGTGCCTGGCCGCCCAGCCGCCCTTCGGTCCCGACCTCGCGCGCCACCCGCGTCACCTCGTCCGCGAACGCGGACAAGGTGTCCACCATGGTGTTGATGACCTCGGCGAGCGCCGCGATCTCGCCCTCGGCATCCACGGTGATCTTCCGGGAGAGGTCTCCCCGGGCGACGGCGTTGGCCACCTGCGCGATCGAGCGCACCTGTCCCGTCAGATTGGACGCCATCACATTGACGTTGTCCGTGAGGTCCTTCCAGGTGCCGGAGGCGCCTCGGACGGTCGCCTGCCCGCCCAGCTTGCCCTCGGTGCCGACCTCGCGTGCTACGCGCGTCGCTTCATCTGCGAAGGAGGACAGCTGGTCGACCATCGTATTGATGGTCTCCTTCAGTTCCAGGATTTCGCCGCGTGCGGTGACCGTGATCTTCTGCGACAGATCACCCTGGGCCACAGCCGTCGCCACCTGGGCGATGGACCGCACCTGCGCGGTGAGGTTGCCGGCCATGAAGTTGACCGAGTCGGTCAGATCCCTCCAGGTACCGGAAACCCCCTTCACATCCGCCTGCCCGCCCAGAATTCCCTCGGTGCCGACATCGCGGGCCATCCGGGTCACCTCGTCGGCGAAGGAGGACAGCTGGTCGACCATCGTATTGATGGTGTTCTTCAGTTCCAGGATTTCGCCGCGTGCGGTGACCGTGATCTTCTGCGACAGATCGCCCTGGGCTACGGCCGTCGTCACCTGGGCGATGTTGCGGACCTGCGCGGTGAGGTTGCCGGCCATGAAGTTGACCGAGTCGGTCAGATCCCTCCAGGTACCGGAAACCCCCTTCACATCCGCCTGCCCGCCGAGATTGCCCTCCGTGCCTACCTCCCGGGCCATCCGGGTCACCTCGTCGGCGAAGGAGGACAGCTGGTCGACCATCGTATTGATGGTCTTCTTGAGTTCGAGGATTTCGCCCCGGGCATCGACGTCGATCTTCTGCGAGAGATCACCTCTGGCCACCGCGGTGGCCACATGAGCGATGTCACGGACCTGTGTGGTGAGGTTGCCCGCCATGGCGTTGACGGAGTCGGTCAGATCGGCCCAGGTGCCCGATACACCGGGCACCTCCGCCTGGCCGCCGAGTGTTCCCTCCGTTCCGACCTCCCGAGCCACCCGGGTCACCTCGGAGGTGAACAGGGAGAGCTGATCGACCATGCCGTTGAACACAGTGGCAATCTCACCGAGCAGCCCCTCGGCACCGTCGGGCAGGCGCGTCCCGAAGTCTCCGTCGCGCACTGCCGTGAGCCCTATGAGCAGCTGGCGCAGTTCGGGCTCGCCCACTTTCCCTGCCTCCCGGGCACGGGTGCGCTGCGCCGGACGTGTGTTCTCAGGTGACTTCTCCGCCATAGCATCCTCAAAAGTTCGCCCGGCATCCGCAGGAGTAGCGGTATGCCATCCCGAGGCCCCGCATCCGGGCCCCTCCCCCTCCGACGCCCTCGCGCATCGGCGATAAGTTGCCGCAAGGCAACTGTGCAGCAGAGTACCCCGGGCGGCCCCGAGTGGGCCGCCGTACCGATCAAGGCCGTACGGGAGACGGCACGTGCCGGCAGGCGGCGATTTCGCGAGATTCGAGAACGGCTTTTCTCGCCACTACGAGCTCGTGCGCAGCGTGGCGTTGCCCCTGCCGTCTCGTTGAGCTCGTGGTGGGGATACAGGCGCATGGGTCGACCACGCTTGCGCGTCGCGTCGCGGGTCTGTCCGTGGATGTGATGACTGATCTGGTGGCGGAGAGCCGGGGCCGGTCTGGCAGGCCCGCAGGGGGGCCGAGTTACTCAACCTCCCGCGTCAGCCGGCGGTCGACGGGTACGACTCACAAGCTGGTCCTGTTCGACCGGCTCCTGGCCACACTGGTTGATCAACAAACACGGCGTGACCCCACGTCGTGATGGCCTGCTGGTTCCGGGTGGATTTTAGTCGCCCCCAGTGAGGTCGGCGGGAACCGGGCTCCTGCTCGCCAGCCGGGGCTGCTGTGGGGAGGGTCTCCGGCTTCGCACGCTTGCCGATGTGTCACCTTTCTCGGAGCCACTACCCAGACCGCGCTGATGGACGTTACCGACATCGAGTCCGTCGGCCGGGCGCACACCGCGGTGGGTGCAGCTGTTCTTCTTGTCCGCCCCGACCACCGACTGGCCAGCGCGTATGGGCCCTTTCCCAAGCTCGTGGGTGAAATGGAGCTGAGTCTTCCGGTCCGGGTATCGCTTGCCCCACAGGTCTTGGCACCGGGAGCTGGGGGTTCAAATCGGGGTTGCGAAGCCCAGGCCGTCGGTGGAGAGCTCGTCGCCGCCCCTGCCTGCACCAGGGTCAGGCGCACGTGGTGATCGACGAGAAGACGCCAGTAGGCACGCATTGCGCCAGGGCACTGGTGTGGGTGACGGTGCGGGCTGCCCCGAGCGAGTCTGCAGGAACAGCAGACGCCGCCCCCGGTGCGCCCACCGGCAGGCGGTGAGGGACAGTGCCGAGACGCGCCGCCTTTCTGCGGCTGGTCAGGGCAAGGCCCGCACGGCACTGGCGCGCGGGCCGTCCGGGGGGGTACTACCCGCTGGCCCGGCCGGAGGCAATGCTGCCCGGGCTGTCGGTAAGGGCGATCAGTGCGCGAAGGCTTTTGCCCACGCTTTCTCGGCGGACTTCGAAGCTCTGGCAAACCATGAGGACCAGTTCCAGGCCGTGCTGGCCGACACGGGCGGGGTCGGCGGCCGAGGCCACCGGAAGAACCGATCCGGAGTCCCACATGACGATACCCAGCGTTGCGCAGTCCGCTTCCAGGTCCACCAGGCACGGCCCCGGTGCGTACTTGCACACGTTCGTGGCCAGCTCGCTGGCCACCAGCTGCGCCACATCCATCGCCCGTGCGGACACAGCCCAGCCGTGGACGTTCTTCGCGCTTATGAGGAACTCCCGCACGAAGTCACGGACCCGGGCTATGTCACCCGAAACCATCTCGTACGAGGCGCTTCCCCGCATGACGGCGGTGTCGCTCACGCGTTCCTCTCCTCGGCCGGCTGAGACGCCGCCCGGTAATCCATAGCTCCCCCGTCGCCTGCGACGCGATCGGCTCATATCGAACCAGCGTTGCCTGCGCGTACCCGGCGCACATACTTTCAGACTCCCAGCCGGTGCGTCGGGGGCTTCGCGTCGGGCGCCCTCGGCATAGGCGCCCGCCCGGTCCCGGCAGATGCCCCCCACGCTTGGGTGGCAGTTCATCCAGGCGGCCGGCGGCCCGGCTTCCCAGCGGGCGGCCCACCGGCGTGCCGTGCCGGTTCGCGGGTCAAGTGGGTGCTGCTCATGATGGCGTTCCGCACGGCATTCATCCGGCGGGGGCCGGACAGTCCATCGGTGCGTGTCTCAGCTGGCGGCGGTGACTGGCCAATACACCGGTTACTCCTACGAGGTGCTTCCGCGCTGGCGCACCTTGCGCTGGTGGCGCGCGAATGCTTCCCCGATGCTGCCTACGAACATGTCCAGCGAGCCCACCACGAACATCCACAGGGCCGCCTGTCCCAGACTGGGGAAGAGAAAAAGCACGCTGCCGAACACAGGGCGCCCGCCCCGCGAGGGTCGCAGGGTGGGCGCCGTGGAGTGCGTAGGCTCAGGCAGGGGTGATGTTCTCCGCCTGGGGGCCCTTCTGGCCCTGGGTGACGTCGAAGTTCACCTTCTGACCTTCCTGGAGCTCACGGTATCCGGAGCTGGCGATGTTTGAGTAGTGGGCGAAGACGTCGGGACCGCCGCCGTCCTGCTCAATGAAGCCGAAGCCCTTTTCCGAGTTGAACCACTTGACGGTTCCGCTGGCCATTGTGCCCTCCAAGGGGACTCGAGATCGGTTACCGCACCGTGCGGAAACCGGAGGTGATCGCCCTGGTCCTCAGAGACTGTGAACAGCACAATCGCCCGCGCGTTGCTCACGGGCGACCGGTACTTCGGAACCACGACAGCTGACCTTGACGCTACACGGAGAGATCTGTCCGCGCCGAGAGAACGCTCAGGTCACAGCGGCCGAATCGGCCGTTCGGCTCCGTATCTGAGGTCGGGTAGCGCAACGTAGTGGGCGCACGCTCATCGGCAAAGACACCGATGTCGTTCCGGGGCCACTCTGCGAGCGATCAGTGGTGATCAATCACTGCGGGATGCCGCACGAGGTTGTGATCGGCCAACCCGGGCGGCCGCTCGGCCCTCACCTCGACGGCCGCCCGCGAAGACGTTTCCGTCACCCGCCCCGGCTGCTCTCCCGGCCGGCCTGCTCCGTTCGCACCAACCGTGATGGCGGCCGGCCGCTATCACGGCGACGGTGAAGAGGTGCCCGGTCGCCTTGCCCGGGCTTCATTCACCTGGGCCAAGGGAGCCGGTCATGTCGTCACGCAACACGATGCTGCGCAGCCTGCACGATATCGGGCTGGCCACCTGGTTCGGCGGCTCCCTCATGGGCGCGGTCGGCCTCAACGGTGCCGCACGCGACGAGGGCGGCACCTGGACCACTACCGCGAGGATCGCCAGCGCCGGGTGGGCGAAGTGGACCCCCGTCAACGCCGCGGCGATCGCCACGCACCTGTTCGGATCCGGCGGCCTGCTCGCCGCCAACGCCCCACGGGTCGCCACCCAGCAAGGCGTTGCCGCCTCCACCCTCGCCAAAACCGTCCTGACCGGCGCCGCCCTCGCGGCCACCGCCTACAGCCGCGTCCTGGGCAGGAAGATCGAACTGGCGGCCTCCGCCGACCCTCAGGACGCCGAGAAGGCCGCCAAGCACCCCATCGACACCGACAAAGCCCAGCAACACCTGACCTGCATGCAGTGGACCGTCCCCGCCCTGACCGGCGGCCTGATCATCCTCAACGCCCTGCACGGCGAACAACAGCGCCCCAGCGAACAGGCCCACGGCATGTGGCAGCGCGCTCGCACCCTCACACCCCACATGAACATGCCCTCCACACCCGACTGGCACCTGACTCGTTGACCCGCCACCCGGCAACAGGAGTACGAGCTGCGCCAGAGTCCGTCGTTACGCGCTCCCGGCGCGCATGGCGCCTGCCACCGCGTACAGCGCCGTCCGCGACGACTCGATCGCCGGCAACACCAGACCCCTCCCGGCTCAGCTCAGCCTCCGGACGGTGACCAGGAGCCCGAAGGTCCTCCCCGTCGGGCCCGAGGTCCTCCTACCTGACCACACCCGGACGGTTCCAGACTCTTCGTCACCCGCAACACGGGCAAGGGCCTTCTCGTCTCCCTGCGCGCCGACCGCTGACCGACTGCCCCCGACAGCCCGGAATTGCGTCGGCGACGGGATTCTCCGGTCGGCGGATCTTCGCCAAGGCTGGTGGCCGGGCCGGATGCCTGATGCCTGATGCCTGATGCCTATGGACCGCTGGAACGCGACGGTGTGGCAGGGGCGGTCCACGAGACCCCGTCCTGTGACGCGATCCGCCTGAGCGCCGGCGGGGCTCAGGCGCCGGTCGGCGAGAGCTACGGTGCGTGCGATGGCTGAGATGCCCGCCTGCCTGACCTGACCGGCGTTTTCTGCAGCCTTGACCGGGCAACGAACAGGGCGGGACAGCCGGTTTCGGTAGGGATCGCTGAGGACGATCGGTTGACTCGCGGGCGGACTACGGTGTGCGTCATGGCGAGAGAAGCCGAGCGTGCCGTCCTGGCCGCCGAGATGTGCATCGCGCTGAAAAGGTGTTGCCCCGGCTCACGTGCGGACCTGATCGGGTCGATGGGATCAGGCACGGCGGATGCCTTCAGCGACATCGACATCTCGTGGGTGGTCCCGGACGCGCAATTCCCTGACTGCCTGAGCCGGGCGGTGGACGTGCTGGGCGAGGTCCTGCCGGTCGGCAGCGTCCGTGTCGACCCGGAATTCTACCGCTCTGATCGCCGACGCCTGCTGTTCGTCCGCTTCACAGGGCTGCCGCTGTTCTGGAGGCTTGATCTGGATGTGCGTACCGCGTCGGTCGCGGATGACCTGCACTACGATGTGGGAAACCCGGCGGCGCATGCTCGCGAAGGCGAGTGGTCACGGGCGGCCAGTGCCCTGGCCAATGCCATCGGCGCAGTAAAAGCGCTGGCTCGGAAGCAGGTTGACGAGGCGTGTGGCCTGCTGGACCGCGGGTTCGCCCGGATCGACGTAGATGACCGGGCCAGCGGCGCTTGGGCGGATGACGTGGCCCGGCTCGCGAACGCCGCCGCACTGCGCGATCCTTCCTTGACGGACCTGGCCACCCAGGTCACCACGCTCGCGGTTCGGCATCTCAGCAGCATGGGCACATGACATGTGAAATCCCCTCCTGCTCGTGAGCCTGCGCACAATGAGCTGATTCCAACCTGTCGGCGGTGTCCGTTGAAGTCGATCTTCCGACGGTCCCGCCAACGGAATCGGTGGACCGTTTCGCCGGTGGGCATGCTGGCGGTTGTCGCGCCGGATTCCACTGCTCTGGGTAGTGAAGGGTTGCCATAGGGGCGGGTAAGAGCGCTGGTCAGCCTGGATTTGGCAGGATTACGACCCGTTCGAATGCGGCGGTGATGTGGCCGGTCCAGTGCCAGCGCCGGGCTAGCGGAGGGTGCAGCGCCGACCGGTGGTGACGAATTGTCCGGCCGTGGTGAACAGGCGAAACCACAGGCGGCGGGGCGCCCAGAGCCGGCCCTGCCAGTGAGCGCGAGCATTGGCCAGCAGGTCGAGGGCCTTTATCCCGAGCCGCATCTTGTGTCCTGGGCTGTGGTGTGGTGAGGAGCGGCAGGTTGTGCAGGCCAGTGGCCCGCGCGGCCCGGATCCGGTTTTCGGCCCTGTCCCGCAGCTGCCTGACGGGGCATGCTCGGTGATCGGCCGGCCGGCGGTGTCGGTCGCGAAGCAGGTAATCCGTCCCCCGACGCCCAGCCTGGAGTTGGTGGTTCAGTTCGTCTGGCATGACCGTGATCAGGATGTCGCCGTCCGATGACTCGCATCCCACGATCCGGGACCTCGCGTTGAAGGACCGGGCCTCACGCCATGAGGGTGAGCGCATCTCTGTCCGGCGCAGACCGGTCGACAGTGCGGCTTCCTTCTGCGCGGCAAGTTGGGGTGCCTGCTTGATGCTGGTCCGTGGTAGGTGACGTAGCCGTGGTGGTTGCGCTTCGCGTAGGAGTGCGTGTGGGGGCGGGGTTTGCAGAGGTAGATGGTGTGTCCGTCGCCCCCGGTCCTGGTCACGCCACCAATGTGTCGCGTTGCTGCTGGGTATCGGTGCTTCGCCCGCCGGGCCGTCGCGTCCGGCGGGGCGCAGCGAAGGTCAGACGTGGACGGCATCCTTTGCGACGGTCGGTGTGGAGGACGGCTCTGTCCCGTTGTCCGCGGTGACGTCTGCCATGTTCGGCAGGGCCTGCGCGGGCGCGATGTACATCACGTTTCCCTGCTGCCGTGACTTTTCGGCGAGACTCTTCTTGACGAGCGTCTCGAGGTTGTTGCGCACTGTCTGGACAGACGTCTTACGGCTGGGGTGGTCCTGGGCGAGCTGGTCATGGACCTCACGGGCCACGCAGGGCTGGCCGGGGGCCTTGAGAAGGATGTCCAGGATGAGCTGCCACAGCGGCCGTCCCAACTCCTCCTCAGCGGCGTCCTTGTCCGCCGGCGCTTGCGCGGCGGGAACCCGCTGCGCCGAAACCCTGGTCTCCGGCTTCCTCGCGACTGCCCTCCTCGCCGGCTGTGCCGCGGTCTTCTTGGCCGCGGTCTTCTTGGCCGCGGTCTTCTTCTTGATGGGCTTCTCGGGCTGCTTCTCCACCGCCCGGTCCTGCCGCTGCTGCGGAACACCGCGGGGCGTATCGGCTGCCGGCTCGGCTTCGGCAGGAGTTGGCAGCGGGGCCACGGGCAGAGTGCCCTGAGCCTTCGCCAACCACCCCTCCTCCACCCTGAGCTGCTCCAAGCGCGCCTGGAATACGGTGATCTGCGCGGTCACGTCCTCCTGCTCCCTGCGGTTGGCCGCAAGGTCATCGGCGTACTGCTGCGCGTACTTGGTCTGGATGGGGGTCGTTACGGGCACGTCGGCCACGACAGCTCTCCTTCTACCTGGTTGTTGCTGCCGGATGCTACCCACAACAAAGCGACATCCGTTACTCTCCACCACGAAAACCACCTCTGCGAGGTGCGACCGGCTCCGCAGCAGAAGGAAAGGTGGCGTCGCCGGGGCAGGCGCTGAAACGGGCCGCGGAGGAAGTTGCAGAACCCCGAACGTGCAAGCCTCACCGAGAGCCTGCTGGAGACGGCCCAATCCTCGGCCATGGACGAGTCCGGGCGAAAGCCGAAGCGGCGAGGTTCGGTTGTTCATCCGGACGAGTGCGCGGGCTAACGAGTGACAGGGCCCGGGATTGCGGAGTTGCCGCGGAGCGGGAAGGGGCATCACGGGCTCACACGGGCTCAAAGGGTGGGCCGCCACTACGGTGCGCAGGGGTCAAGCGTCCATTCTCGTCCGGTCCGGCGACGTCGGCCATTCTCTCCCGCTCTTGCATGGTCACCCGCGCGCGTCGCCGACTTGGCGCCGCGGCGCACCCCGACCGTACTCGGGTCGGCGCGGTCGCGGACGTGCTTGTCTCCAGCGCCGTTCCTTCGGATCACGCCGGGTTCGCGGGCTTCCACAATCGGAGGCGGCGGCATCGTCGGTCACGTCGGCTCCGAGTGTGCGCTCCCGGCCGTGGGCGCCCGTGTCGGTCGGATTCATCACTCGTGGGCTGCGTCCCCCACCACACCCAGCTTCAGGAGCGATGGCCCTCACCCGTGGCTTCCTCTACGAGGAGGAGGCATCAGAAGGATGATCGGTCTTCGACCGTGCGGCAGAGGTCGCGCAGGGGTGGTCAGTGAGCTGGCGACCAACGGGGCAAGTACGCTCCGGGGCCGCTCCTGCTGGACCTGGAATCAGAGGGCGCCGTGCTGAGCACCACCATGTGGGACTCCGGGGCCGCGCCACCCAGCTTCCTCCTCCGACCCGCCCCGCGTCGGCCAGCACCGCTCTCGCGCCGAACTCGAACTTGCACGCCACGCCATGTCCTGGCCGGTGACCTTCGCGTGATGGGTGAGCGTTTCTGCCCGCAACCAAGTGGGCTGGCCCGGCCGCAGAGTCGGCGTCCGGACGGCGCTTGGGGCGTGTGTGACGGGCGGGGATTGCGGGACGGAGAATCGGGTACGAGAGCGCGTGCCCTGACTGGTTGGTGCTGGTGAGAAGGACGGTTTAGTGATGCTGATGGCCCACCCCGTGGTGCTACGTAATCTGATCGACCAGTACGAGGCGCTCGCCGCCGTGGGCGCCTCCCACGCGGGCAGCGCACAGGTCCGCCAGCGCATGAACGATGTCGCCTACACATTGTGCGTGTCCACCGGCACCCGTGACATCGACGCGGCGCTGATCGCTGCCCGGCACCAGTTGCCCGGAGCCCGCCCGTTGGACGACTCCGTGCTGAACCCGGGCTGAGCCGCCGGCCTTTCCCGCTGTCCCTTGACCTCGATGAACGGACATCCCTACGTGGACGCCACCCCCACAAGTGCAGCACCGATCTATGACCTGCTGATAGCCGAGCGGGGCGATGTCCTCGCCGACGCAGCACGGGTCGCGGAGCAGGCCATGCGCGAGACGACCGGCACCCTCGACTTCGACCTTCCGGGCAGCGACACCGCATAGACCGGGCCAGGGCTGCGCATCATTGTCATGCGTGGCGGCAACCGCGCAGAACCTGTCCTGGATGTAGTGACCCGAGAGGTCAGGGACACGGCTTGCGGGGGTGGCAGCCCTTTCAGGGCTGTGTGCTTTCGGTGATGGTTGTAGGTATGGAGCCACCTGGGGCACGCGTCGCGTCGTTCCTGCTCGCTGCGGTAGGGCTTGGCGTAGGCCCATTCGTCGTTCTGCGCCCGGGTCCAGAACGCGGCGGCGGTCTCCTTCCTCTCGTCGGCGAGGATCGCGCTGTATGCCAGGCGGGAATGGTCGTCGACGGCGTTGTGGAGGTAGCTGTAGCCACCACCGCCGATTCGGTTCTTGCGACCGGCCTGACGACCCAGCACCTGATGACCGCCACCGTTGGGGGATGTTGCCGACCTTCTTGATGCCGACATGTAGCAAGTCGCCTGGTGCCGCGTGTTCGTAGCCTCGGATGACCCGGCCCGTGGCTCGGCCCAAGTGCGACAGTCGAGCAATTCGGTATCGGGTAAGTACCCGGTGCACGGTGGCGGGATTGAGACCAAGCAAGTAGGCGATGCGGGCTGGGCCCCAGCGACGCAGGACACGGACTTTGAGGATGCGCCGCTCGGTGCGGGTCGGCGTCCGTCGCGGGCTGAGGTGCGGGCGGTTGGAGCGATCTGCCATCCCAGCAGGTCCCTGCTCGCGGTAGCGGCCGGCCCACCGTTTCGCTGTGGTGGGTGAGACTTGGAGCCGTTCAGCTGCTCGGCGGAGTGGCCAGTGATCGTCGACGACGCACTGCGCCAGGCGCAGGCGGCCAGTCTCGGTCAGGGGCGCGTTGCGGTGGACCATGCCGGTCCTTCTGCTCGGAGGATGCCGATGGCCGGGTGTACGAGACATGACTCGTACACCCGGCCGTTTTGTGGACGCCGTCAAGTGATGAGGTCCGTCGTGAGCTGTGAAAACGTGGATGGGCTCGCCTGGAGCGTGTGCGCCAGCTGTGGGTCGCCAGGTCTCTCAGGCGGGGCTCGCCGAGCATGCTGAGCAGGTCGGTGTGAAGTGAGTCCACCCCAGTTCGCGGCGGGTGCGTGTCGCCACAATTGCCTCCTCGGCCCTCGCACGTGCAGAGCTACCAGGCGACGGCTCCCTCGTCGTCGAAGAAGCCTCCTCGGGGACCGTCGTCGGGGAGGGTGGCGAGACGGAGGGCGATCGCGGCACCCTGCTCGGGTGTGCGGTCCCCGGTGAATCCGGTGAAGTCGGTGGCGACGTACCCGGGGCAGGCCACGTTCACGACGATGTTCGTGTCGGCGAATCGGCGGGCGTACTGTGCCGTGATGCTGTTGAGCATCGACTTGGAGGGTGCGTAGGCGGCCATGACCGGGCCGGTTTGCAGTGTCAGCGAGCCCATGTTGCTGGACATGTTGACGATCCGGGGCGCGGCGGCACGGCTGAGCAGCGGGAGCATCGCGTTCGTCACTCGGACCACGCCGTACACGTTCGTCTCCAGGACCGTGTGCAGGACGCCGAGGTCGAGTGTTGTGGGGTCCTGCGCCCCGTCCTCGGACCGGCCGGAGATTCCTGCGTTGTTGATGAGCACGTCGAGTCGCCCGGCTTCCTTCTCAATGCTCGCGGCTGCTGCGGCGACGCTGGCGCCGGAGGTGACATCGAGGGCGACTCCGAACGCGTCGATGCCTGCGGCACGCAACCGCTCCACGGCCTTCGCGCGTCGGGTGTCGTCACGTGCCCCCACGGCGACGGTGAAGCCGAGGGTTCCCAGGCCCTGAGCGATGGCGAATCCGATTCCCTTGTTCGCGCCGGTGACCAGCGCGGTCTTGTTGTTGTTCACGCCGTTCATGCTCAGCGCGCGGCGTCCGTTTCGTCCAATATGGATCAGGTACCTTGTGATACCTGTCGGGTATCACAAGGTGAATAGGGAGTGCACATGGACGACCTGGAGACCCGTGAGTTGCGGTACTTCGTCGCGGTCGCCGAGGAACTGCACTTCGGACGCGCGGCCCAGCGGCTCGGGATCGCGCAGCCACCGCTGTCCCGCGCCATCCGGCTGATGGAACGTCGGCTCGGTGTCCAGCTCCTGGACCGGGACCGACGGGGGGTAGCCCTGACCGGCGCCGGCGATGTGCTGCTGCGCGAAGCCCGCCTGGCCCTCGATGCGGTCGCGGCTGCCGTGCGCCGGACCCGGCGAGCAGCAGATCTCCAACGGCCGCTGATCCTGGTGACGAAAGCCGGCGCCTCACACGAGCTACTGCAACAGTTCCTCGCCTCGTCGGCAGCCGACGCCGATACGGCACCGGTCGAAGTCGTCCTGTGCGAGGTCGGTGAGCAGGCACGATTCCTGCGCGACGGGCGCGCGGATGTGGCCCTCATGCACCGGCCTGTCGATGACCTCGCCGGGTTTGATACCGAGGACATCTGTACCGAAGGCCAAGTTGCCCTGCTCCCGTCGGGACACCCGCTCGCCGCACGCCCCCAGCTCACCCTCGCGGACGTCGGCAACGTGCCTGACCTGCCCATCGCCCGATGGCCCCGGCTCGACGGCTCCTACCCCGACGGCCCCGGGCCAGAGGTGCACACCCAGTCACAACTCGCTCAACTCGTGGCGCTCGGCAAGACCCTGCTCGTCATCCCTGCCTCCAGCCGCGCATGGCAGTGGCCCGATCATGTTGCGGTGCCCGTCGTCGACGCCCCGGACATCACGACCGTGCTCGCATGGCCAGCCGGCCACCAGTCCCCGGCCCTCGCCGCGCTGGCCCGAGCCGCAGCCGGGCTACGCAGCACCCCACCGGCTGCACCCGCGCGTTGAACGCCACCCCTCCCTCCTGACGCGACTGGCTCACCATGCCGCCGGACTCTGCGGTGTCAACGGAAGACCAACCAGGGCTACGTCGCCACCAACCTTTGTGGATAGAACAGCTAACCTGTTCGGTCTGCGCAGCGAGCGGGAGAAGGAGCTGGAGACCGTCCTGCTGGACGACCTCGAGTTCGCGTGGAGGCCGCGCATCCGTCGCAGCCGGTGAGCTTTCGGGACAGACATCCACGGGCCGCACGGAAGACTCTGTGCGGCCTGTCGCTGTACGCGAGCCTCCACGCTTCGAGGCTGTCGAGGAGCTGGTCTCGTTTGATGCCGATCTTGCTGATGGAGAGGCCCAGCAAGAGCGCTCCCTCCAGACCGGCGAGCAGAGAGAACAGCCGGTCCTTCCCCTCCTGTGTTCCAGCGTCGTCGTGCTTGAACTTCTGGAGGCTGGTGCGGGTGGCCACGATCACGCGGGCCAGGACGTCGTGGATGAGGGACGGTCCCTGGCCGCTGTGGTGCTCGTTCGCCTCACGCGCCGTAGGGCCACCGCGGTAGACGAAGCACAAGGTCTCCGCCCGCTTGTTCGGCAGGACAGTGTCATCCTTCCCGAAGGTCAGGCCGGGCTCGTCCGGCAGGTTGGTCTCGATCCAGGCCATGACGTCTTCCTTGGTGAACGCTTCCCGCATGATCCGGTCGATCAACTCAATCAGCGAGTCGGCTGCCTGCGAGATGCCGTCCTCGGAGTGCGTCAGAGCGCCCTTGGCCCCTCGGCTCCCGGGCCCGACAGGAGGCGGCCAGAGGACGCCGCCGCAACAGGCCCCCTCCACACGCTCCGTCATACCATCCCAGACCCCGTGCTCGATCCGACTGTCCAGGGCGTAGGCCAGGCACTCGGTGGGCACCGCGCAGCCGGTACACAGGATTCTGGTCCGGTTCCGGGCGGCCCGTCCACGAAAAGTGGATCAGGCTCGACCGTGCGGCGTTACGTCTCGGCCTCTCGGAAGCTCGAGGTCCGTTTCCCGCAGCAGGAGCCGCCTGAACCTGCTCGTCTGTACGCGGCTCAGGCATCCCCAGGGTGTAAGCGTTCGGGCGGTCGCTCGATGATGAACACCCGGGTTGCCGGATTGACCCGGGCCGGCAGCACCGTGCCCTGGGTGGCGCCGCCGAACCGGTGCTTCAGGACCTTTTGTTCACATTCGAACGGTTCGAACCCGGGGCCGCTGACACGAATGCTCAGCAGGAGCCGTTCGTGGTGGTCGTTGCTCGGCGTGGCGGGCGCAACCGCCAGGACGAGGGCGGTCGTGTCAACGCCGAGGGCGGCCAGTTGAAGAGTCGCCCGCCGTTCGATGCAGGCGTCGAGTATGGTGCCGAAGCCGACCCAGGCAACGAACGCTGCGGTCAGCGCGACGCCGATACCGGCCCACGCCCAACTGCTGGTGGTATCACCGATCTCGGCCAGGGTGCGAATCGTGGTGTAGACGCAGAAACCGCTACCGCCCAACAACAGACCCACGCCCACAGTGCATTGCATGGCTGTGATCGCCGGGCCCCTCGGATCGAGCAGGACGGGTTCCGAAGCACCGGCACTGGCCATCAGCACAGTCTAATGCGAGGAGAATGGTGTGCGTAGGGTGTAATGCAGCACCGACTTCGTCGGCTTTGTTACTTCGGGGTTTCGGGCACGGCTTTCGTACGGACTGACGCTCCCCAAAGCGTGTTGCAGAAGGCTTCAGGTCGGGCATTTCTCCTGTATGCGTGGGGTGTTGCAGGCTGAGCCGTTGTAGGAGGAGACGTTCACTGAACTGCGGATGCGGCAGTTCGAATGGCTCTTGAAGGTGGTACGGGAGCGGGGGCGGGAACGGTCCCGGTGGCGGTCGGCCGTGGTGCCTGCCGCTGGCCGACCGGGTTCTGCTGGTCGCCGTCCACTACCGCACGAATCGCACCATGCGGCAGCTCGCCCGCTCTTCGGCTGTCCGCCGGCCACGGTCTGCCGGGGGATCCAGCGGTTGCGGCCACTGCTCGCGATCGAGCCGGCCACCCGTCCCACCGACTCGCCCGAGCGGCTGTGGATCCTGAACGGCACCCTCATACCGGTCCGCGACCGGAAGGTCGTCGCCTCCTCACGCAACTACCGGTTCTCAGCGAACGTGCAAGTCATCATCGATGCCGACACGAAGCTGGTCATCGCCACGGCCCCGCCGGCACCCGGCAACACCGCGGACGCGACACCCTGGCAGGACTCCGGGGCCCAGGCCATCGTCGGCACCACTGCCACGGTCATCGCCGACGGCGGCTACCGCGGCACCGGCCTGACCATCCCGCACTACCGCCGGCACAAGAACGAGGAACTACCGGCCTGGAAGGAGGACCACAACGCCTCCCACCGCAAGGCCCGGGCCCGCGTCAAACACACCTTCGCCCGCGTGAAAAGCTGGAACTGCCTCCGCGACTGCCGGCTCAAAGGCGACGGCGTCCGCCACGCCATGCTCGGCGTCGCACGCCTCCACGACCCCACCCTCGCCGGATGACCGCGAGTCCGCGAGTCCGCGAGCCTGCACACACTGGATCATGTACGTCCGTGCAGGTAGGCGGCGCACCTCACAGCGTGTCATCCGATCGGACCCGCCTCGGCGGGGAACTGTGGGGTCATGACGACACAGCTCGGACTTCCCGAAGGCATCCAGGCCTGTCTCTTCGATCTCGATGGGGTGGTCACCAGGACGGCGGTGGTGCACGCCGCCGCCTGGAAGGCGACCTTCGACGCCTTCCTGCGCGAGCGCGACGGAGCGGATTTCCGCCCCTTCACCGACTCCGACTACGACCAGTACGTCGACGGCCGTCCCCGGGCCGACGGCGTCCGCTCCTTCCTCGCCTCCCGGGACATCGAACTGCCCGAGGGCTCCCCCGACGATCCACCGGACGCCCGGAGTGTCAACGGCGTCGGCAACCGCAAGAACGAACTCCTGCTGGAGAAGATCCGTACCGACGGTGTGGAGCCGTACGAGGGCACGCTGCGCTACATCGCCGCGGTCCGCGCCGCCGGGCTCGCCACCGCGATCGTCTCCTCCAGCGCCAACACCCGTGACGTGCTCCATTCCATCGCCGCCGAGCAGCTGTTCGACGTACGGATCGACGGCGTGGTGGCCAGAGAACGGAAACTGCCGGGCAAGCCGCACCCCGACACCTTCCTGGCCGCCGCCCGGGACCTCGGTGTGGAGCCGTCCCAGGCCGCCGTCTTCGAGGACGCGCTGGCCGGCATGGACGCGGGCAGGTCCGGGCACTTCGGCTTCGTCGTCGGCGTCGACCGCGTCGGGCAGACCGACGCCCTGTACGTCCACGGCGCCGACCGTGTCGTCAAGGACCTCGCCGAACTCGGAGGCAACGCGTGATCACCAACCGGACGTACACCGTGGAGCCCTGGCGCGTCCGCGAGACGGCTCTCGACCTCGACCTCCTGGCCCAGAGCGAATCCGTCTTCGCCCTGTCCAACGGGCATGTCGGCTGGCGCGGCAACCTCGACGAGGGCGAACCGCACGGCCTGCCCGGCAGCTACCTCAACGGGGTGTACGAACTGCATCCGTTGCCCTACGCCGAGGCGGGTTACGGCTACCCCGAATCGGGCCAGACCGTCATCAACGTCACCAACGGAAAGCTGCTGCGGCTGCTGGTGGACGACGAGCCCTTCGACCTTCGCTACGGGCGGCTCGGAAAGCACGAACGCACCCTGGACTTCAGGCGCGGTGTGCTGGAGCGGAGCTGCGAGTGGACCTCCCCGGCGGGTACGACCGTCCGGGTGCGTTCCACCCGCCTCGTCTCCCTCGCCCAGCGCGCCATCGCCGCCGTGCAGTACGAGGTGGAGCCCGTCGACAGCCGGACCAGGGTGGTCATCCAGTCGGAGCTGGTCACCAACGAGAGTCTGCCCTCGTCCGACGGCGACCCGCGGACGGCCAAGGCGCTGCAGTCCCCGCTGGAGCCGGAAGAGGACCAGGCCGTTGGGTCGCGGCTGCGCCTGGTCCACCGCACCCGGCGCAGCGGCCTCAGGGTCGCCGTGGCCGCCGACCACGTCGTGGACGCCCCCGGGGAGATCACCACCAGCAGCGAGAGCAACACGGATGTCGCCCGCCTGACCATCACCTCCGTCCTGGACCCGGGACAGCGGCTGCGGGTGCAGAAGACCGTCGCCCACGGCTGGTCGGGGGCCCGTTCCCGGCCCGCGATGAGCGATCAGGTCGAGGCCGCACTGGCTGCCGCCGCGCATGGCGGATGGGACGAACTGGTGGCCCAGCAACGGGCCTACCTCGATGACTTCTGGGCTCGAGCCGACGTCGAGGTGCACGGCGACGAAGAGATCCAGCAGGCCGTCCGCTTCGCCCTCTTCCATGTGCTCCAGGCCGGTGCCCGCGCCGAACAGCGCGCGATCCCGGCCAAGGGGCTGACCGGCTCCGGGTACGACGGCCACGCCTTCTGGGACACCGAGATGTTCGTGCTGCCCCTCCTCTCCTACACCGAGCCCAAGGCGGTCGCCGAGGCGCTGCGCTGGCGGCAGGCCACCCTGCCCGCCGCCCGGGACCGGGCCACCCAGCTCGGACTTCGCGGCGCCGCGTTCCCGTGGCGGACCATCGACGGCTCGGAGGGCTCCGCGTACTGGCCGGCCGGCACCGCCGCCTTTCACGTGGCCGCCGACATCGCGCACGCCGCGGTGCGCCACACGGCGGTGACCGGCGACACCGCCTTCGAACGCGAGACCGCCCTGGAACTCCTGGTGGAGACAGCGCGCTTGTGGCGCTCCCTGGGCCATCACGACGCTCACGGTGTGTTCCACATCGACGGCATCACGGGGCCGGACGAGTACAGCGCCGTCGTGGACGACAACACGTACACCAACCTCATGGCCCGCTCCAATCTCCTCGCCGCGGCCGACGTGTGCGAACGCCACTCGGAGGAGGCGGCCCGGCTGGGTGTGGACGAGGAGGAGAGCGCCGCCTGGAGAGACGCCGCCGAGGCCGTGCACATCCCCTACAACAAGGAAATCGGCGTTCACGAGCAGCACGCCGGTTTCACCCGCCACCAGCGCTGGGATTTCGCGAACACACGCGCCGACCAGTACCCGCTGATGCTGCACTTCCCCTACTTCGACATCTACCGCAAGCAGGTGATCAAGCAGTCCGACCTCGTGCTGGCCATGTACACCTGCGGCAGCTGGTTCGAAACCCACTGCGACGACGACCAACTTGCCGCGAACTTCGCGTACTACGAGCCGCTGACCGTACGGGACTCCTCCCTGTCGGCGTGCTGCCAGGCCGTCGTCGCCGCCCGGACCGGGCATCTGCGGCTGGCCTACGACTACACCGCCGAGGCCGCGCTGATGGACCTGGCCGACCTGGAGCACAACACCCGCGACGGACTGCACATCGCCTCGCTGGCCGGTACATGGATGGCACTGGTCGCCGGATTCGGCGGCACCCGGCGGGACGGCGACAGCCTGCGCTTCACACCCCGGCTGCCTGAGAAGTTCAGCCGCCTGGCCTTCCGGCTCCAGTTCCGCGGCCGGTGCCTCCAGGTGGAGATCAAGCCGGACGAGGCGACGTACTCGCTGCTGCTCGGCGATCCCCTGACGATCCACCACCACGGCACGGAGGCACACGTGAACGGTGAAGAGCCCGTCACCCTCGCGATCTCCCCGCCGAAGCGGCGGCCCACGCCCGAACAGCCACTGCACCGCCGTCCGGGCGCCACCGATCGGCCGGACCCCGAGCAGAGGTGAGACGGGGCCACTGGTCGGGCTCACCGGACAGCCGCCCGAGCGGCCCGGGGGCCCGACCGCCCCGGATCGGACCGGCAACGCCGGTGCGACCGACAGCCTCCGGATCATGGACGCCACTCCGCAGCTCAGTACGGCCTTCGATCCCGACCCGGTGGGCGCCGGCGCCCCGGCCACGCTGACCTGCACCGTCACCAACACCACCGAGAAGACAGCGAAGCGCGGCTGGTCCTCTACCGAGCACCTACCGCCCGGGCTCGTCGCCGACCCCGGCTCCGCCAGCACCCACTGCCCCTCCAGCACGGTCGCCATCGCCGCCGACGGACACGGTCTCACCTCCGGCGGGGACCTCGCCGCCGGTCACGAGTCCTGCACAATCACGATCCGGGTGACCTCGGCCCGCAGCGGCAAGTACACCCTGTGCGCCACGGCGACCACCGCCCGGCACGGCATCGAGCCGCCCGGCTGCACCTCGGTGACGTTCGTGGCGCTGCTCATGGACGCGCACGCCCAGGCCGTCACGGCCACACCACTGGCCCCGGCGGAGTCACCTGCACCGAGGATCCGGCCACCGATAACGCCCAGCTGGGCAACACCCATTTCGGCTCCTCCACCGGCTCATTCACCTCCACCACAACCGAACCGCTGTGCCATGCGCGGGGCATGGGCGGACAGAATCCGCCGAATACCTCCGCCGGTGATCTTCCGCGTCGTACGGTCACATCTGACACAGTGACCGTTCGGCAACGCACGGTCACAGACCGATCGCGTCTCGAAGGAGAGACCTCGTGGGAACTCTGTGCAAGCGGCGGGGCGCGGGCGGCGCCGGGCGTGTCCCCGCTCAGGCCGGGCCGGCCGTCCGGCCCGGGCGGCGTCACCGGCTCCATGAGGTCGCGAAGGCCGCCGGTGTCGGCGTCGTCCGTATCCGCTGTTACGCCACCACCTGGGACTACTTGGCGGAGCAAGCGGAGGCGTATGAGGCGAGGAACCTTGGGACGCGTCCGGGGGCGTTCCGGCCGGCAACCGCCCTGATCGCCGCCCGGCACCGGTTGCCCGGCGCCCGGCCCTTGGACGATTCGGTCCTGGCCAGCGGCTGATCCGCCGGCTTTCCCATGAGGACGGCATCGCCCCGGTGCAGGCCGCCGCGAGGCAATCCGCTGCAACAACACGGGCGTCCCGCACTCAAACCTTGGCGCACGCAGTCGCCCGCGTCCTCACCGGACGGTCGGCCCTGAGCAGCCTCGGGTGGCCCCGGCCGTGCCTGTGCGGTCTCAGGAGGTGGGGCCGGTTCAGCTGCCGTTTCAGCCGGAGCTCGGTCACCCTCGCGGCCTGCGGGACGCCGAAGAACCGGACCAGGAAGCCGTTGCCGATGTCGTAACCTCCAGGGCCAGGTGGACGGCTCCCACACCTGGGTCAAGCCTCGACACGGGCTTGCCCGAGAACTCGGCGTACGGGTGGGTCCGCGCGTGTGCGCCCGATGCCGTACGCCAAGGCAGCGGTACGGGCCGGTGCGGCCGGAGTCCGCGCAGCTGGAGACCGGACCGTCACCTGACGAGTTCGGCTGGTGACGAGCCACCGTCCTCCCATCAGGGTGGAATGGTCTTATCGGCCCTGTCCGTACTTCGCGGTGGTCTTGTTGCCGACTCACGATCGGCGATTCATCAGCAAGCGGACGTCGTCGGCGAGAACTCCGCGTCGGATGGGGCCGCCCCACCCGTGACCGCCCACGCAGTTGCTCGTTGCCTTCCGTGCTGGTGGCCGGAGCTCCGGTGGCCGACGAACGTGGAAGGACTGCGAATCCGATGCCTATGGACAGGAAAGCCTGCCCCGGACAGCCCCCCGTGCCGCCCGGCCCGGAAGTATTCTCCCCCTCCCGCTCCCTGCGGTTTTGGCTGAACCCGGCCAACCTCGCGGCCCGCCCCGACCGGGCCCCGGTGGTCCGGACCAGAACCGGCCCGGCGACCGCCTTCCAGATCAACGAGCCCGCCCTGCTGCGCAAGGTCGGCAGCGATGAGGAGACTTTTCGGTTCTGGGGCCCGGACCCGAGCCTGCGCGACTTCAACGAGGACGGGGTAGTCGGTCTCGAGGGCGCCGCTCACCAGGAGCGGCGCGCCGTGATGAGACCCGCCTTCGCCGCGTCCCGGCTCACCGCTCTCGGGCCCGCCGTCCAGACCCATACGCGGCAGCTTCTCGCCGACCTGCCCGCGGACCGGCCGCTCGACATGCGGGTGGAGATGAGCCGACTCGCCTGTGGCCTCCTCGTCAGCTGTGTCCTCAATAGTGAGCTCAGTCCCGACACCCTGTCCAAGATCGCTGCCGCCCGGGCCGCCCTGTCCGCCGGCACCTTCTGGCGATATGCGCTCTCCCCGTGGCCCTGGGTACCCGTGCCCCGGCGCCGCTCCAGCAACCGCGCGCTCGCCCAACTGGACGAGGCCGTCTCCCAGGTGCTGGCCCGCCACCGGCCCGACCCGGACGGACGGGACCTCGTGTCCGTGCTCGAAGCTGCCGCTCCCGAAAACCCCCACGTGGTGCAGCGCGACATTCGCGCTCTGCTCATCGCCGGCATGGAGACCAGCGCCTCCACCCTGGCCTGGACCTGCTACGAACTGGGCCGTCACCCCCACTACCAGCAAGCCCTGCAGGACGAAGCACGTGCCGCGCCCGACGCGAGCCGCCTTCAAGCGCACCAGCTCCCGCTCGCGACCGCCTTCCTTCAAGAAGTCACCCGCCTCCACGGCATCCCGTTCCTGGTCCGCCGCACCCGCCACCAAACCCACCAGGGCGGTGTACAGATCCCGGCCGGAGCCGTGGTCACCCTGCCTCTGGGGGCTCTGCGCCGCGACAGGAACCGCTACCCCGACCCGGACGTGTTCAACCCGCAGCGTTGGCTCCCCCACGCCGAGCCGCCACCGGCACCCGCCGCGCTGCTCGCCTACGGCCTGGGCCCCCGGTACTGCCCCGGCGCAGCCGCAGCCGATGCCATGCTGCCCGTCGCCCTGGCGACCTTGGCCAGCTCGCGCACACTGCGCCCGGCGCGGCCGGGCCGCAGGATCGGCGTGAGCCTGGAACTCACACCCACGCCTAAGGGCCTGACCATGTACGCCACACCATGCGAGCCCCGGCTCACCGCCAATGGGCCGGCTCCCGGAGCGGACACCCATTCCCGTTCAGGGACGACTTCCACCGAAACCGGGCACCCGTGACCCACGCCCTCACGCGCCCCGCCTTCAGTCCCTGTCCTCGACCGGTTCGTTGCAGTTCGCGGACTTGCCCAGGATGGAGTCCGCAGGGCCGGACTGTCGGGCCGTTCGCTGAGGTCTGCTGCCATCACTGAGATCATTTGCGGAAGCGTGGCCCGCCCCTCCACTCGCCGGTACCGAGGCAGCAGCCGTCATCAGTGCCCTCGAACGCCAGCGAGCAACGCCGGCGTGAAAGTGTTCCGGCCAGAGCGCAACTGGCATGCAAGCCACAGTCGGCGCATCCGCCATTACGCTGGTCGGTCTGCTCAAGCACCTGACGCACGTAGATGACAGCTACTTTGCCCGGCTGTGGCTCGGCTCTTCCGTCGGCGCCCCCCTGGGATGCCGACGACTGGAACAGCTTCCCGGACTCAGGTCAGTGCCTATGCCACCCGCAGACGGCGAGCACCCCGACCTCCGCCGCGTTCTCCTGGATCTCATTGAGGAGTACGCCCGCCACGTCGGCCACGCCTGCGGGTGACTCACCTGGTCATGAGCGTGATCGCGGCCCAGGTGATGAGTGATTCGGAGTGCCGGACGAGCCGTTCGTAGGCGCGTGCGTGTTGCGTGTCTGAGGGGTTCGAGCGCGCACTTCGAGACCCAGAGCGGTTCATCCCGTACCCCAGCGACCTCGTCTGGGCCGGCGCCCTGCTCTTCGTACCCGATAACGCATACACGCACCTCACCGGTGAGGAGCGCACCGCAGCACCCGCTACAGCTACGAGACGTACTCCCACAAGGCCGGCAGGGCCCCATAGGCGCCCGCAGTCGATCCTGCCTTCACCATGTGACACGACTTCCTGGCCTCGTTCTTCAGCCTGAGCGCAGTCGGGCGCGCAGGATCGCGGCTCCGTCACCCTCAAGGTCCTCGCAGGCCGCTGCACGGCCTGCCATCCCCATCACCAGCGAGAGAGTGGGCCCACGGAGCAGATCCCCCGAGCCGGTGGTGAACGGTCCGTCCGTAGCCTCGACCCGCAGACCCGCGATCGCGGTCTTGCTCGGGACGGCGAAATCGCGGCTGGCGAAGAACCGGGCCACGGCCGTCGTCGTGGCCACGGGCGGTGTTCGCACAAGACCCAATGCCCGACGGATGTCCTCGCTGTGGACGACGATCTCGCCCAACCAGGCCGCGGTATGTCCTGTCGGCCCGGCAGGCCCGGCAACGATTGCGCGAAATCGCCGCAAGGTCTCTTCCGGAGTAGCACCACGGTGCTGTTCGAGTCGTCGGTCGTTGTGCAGATCGGGGTCGAACCGCGCGGCCAGCATGCTCAGCAGCCAGCGCACCATGTTCGTGCCGGCACCTGCCGTCAGATGGGCTACGACCTCCTCCACGGTCCAGCGTTCGCACAGTGATGCTTTCGCCCACTGAGCATCGCTGAGCTCGGCCAGGTCTTGAGCGAGCGCGGACCGCTCGACGTGGATCGCCCCTTCCATAGCCTTCCGGGTTTCCAGACCGAGTGCTTCAGTCACAGGCCAGCCTCCACATATCGGGTGTACTCCAACAGACCCCGGTCACATCCCAAACTCATCGACTGCACCCGTGGAACGCCGAGCAGCCGGGGCGGCCGGTGGGCAAGGCGTGGTACGCCGCCCTGGCCGAGACGCAGCACACCCGCGTCACCGGTGAAGTCGACCACGTACACCGCCACATCGGTCAGGCCGGTGACGAAGTCGGTTCGCGCCCGGGCGCCGGTCGCTATCGACTCCGCTCCGCCAGTTGCGGCACATGCTGCGCTACCCGACGCTCGCCCTCACCGCCGCCGGGGTCCCCGGTGGTCTTCCTGCTGCTGTTCGTCCACGTCCTCGGCAGCGGCCTCGACGGGCCGTGGGGCGGCCGGGACACCTACGTGAACTACGTCGTCCCCGGCGTCATCCTGATGACCGCGGCCACCGCGGCCCAGGGCACCGCGATCTCAGTGGCCATCGACATGACCGAGGGCATCGTCGCCCGGTTCCGCGCCATGGCCATCACCCGGGCCTCGGTGCTCACCGGCCGCGTCCTGGGCAGCCTGGCCCAGACCCTGCTGAGCATGGCCATCGTCACCGGCGTCGCCCTACGGGTGGGCTTCGAGCCCACCGCGGACTTCGGTGAATGGCTCGGCGTGATCGGCGTGCTCGTGCTGATCATCTTCGCGCTCACCTGGCTGTCGGTCGCGCCGGCCATGATGGCCCAGAGCGTCGCAGCCGCGAGCAACATGCCGACGCCACTGATGATCCTGCCGATGATGGGCGGCGGATTCGTTTCGCTCCCACCGACCCGGTGCCCGCCGGGCTCCAAGTCGTCGGCAGCCCGGAAGGGTGGCTTCCTCGCCTCGCAGGCCGAGCTTGCGGTGGCCGGAGCCGGTGGCGATGCTCACCGTCTTCGCGCGATGGCCGGCGACACCAAGCTCCCCACGACTCCACCGGCACCGTCGTCGACGCCTTCGGGAAAGCCGGGGATGTTATCCGCCTCGGTCGTGGTGGTCAGCGAACCGCCGACGACGGAGCCGCCGGGAACAGCAAAAGCTTGGGCGCGGGCGGTGTGTCCGGCGGGGCCGGCGCCGATGATGACGACCTCGTGTATCCCGCTCACGCCGTCGCCTCCGGCGTCTCCGGGGCGATCTCGACGATCAGGCCCTCGACCAAGGTCTTGATCTCGTCGCGGATGGGGCGTACCGCTTCGACGCCCTGTCCGGCCGGGTCGTCCAGCTTCCAGTCCAGATAGCGCTTGCCGGGGAAGACGGGGCAGGTGTCGCCGCAGCCCATGGTGATGCACACGTCCGACTCGCGGACGGCGTCGATGGTGAGGATCTTCGGCGTCTCGGCCGAGATGTCGATGCCCACCTCGGCCATGGCCGCGACTGCGGCCGGGTTCACGGTGACGCCCGGCGCGGAGCCGGCGGAGCGGACTTCGACGCGGTCGCCGGCCAGGTGGGTGAGCCAGGCGGCGGCCATCTGGGAGCGGCCGGCATTGTGGACGCAGACGAACAGGACAGACGGCTTGTCGGCCATGGTGATCGTGCTCTCCCTCGTCGCATGGCGAAACCCAGCCGCCCATGAGTTCAGCCCCCGCTGGTATCAGCGGAAGATGATGTGAGAGTATCAGTGCATGCTGACTTCAGTCGATCCTGATGTGATCCGGGTGCTGGGCGATCCGCTCCGCCTGAAGATCGTGGCCCTGCTGGCGCGCGAAACGCTGTGCACGACGCACCTGGTCGAGGAGACCGGAGCGAAGCAGACCAACCTGTCGAACCACATGAAGGTGCTGCGCGAGGCCGGGATCGTGGAGACCGAGCCGTGCGGCCGGTTCACCTACTACAAGCTCAAGCCCGAGGTGCTGGCCGGCCTGTCCGAGCAGTTCGCCGAACTCGCCGCCTCCGCACGCACCGCCGCCGAGAACAAGAGGGCCTGCCCGTGACCTCCACCGAGCCCACCACCGCCCCAGCCCGGGGCGCCGGCCAGGCGGAGGACGACTCGATCGTCAGAAAGCTCTCCACCCTCGACCGCTACCTCGCCGTGTGGATCCTCCTCGCCATGGCCGCCGGCCTGGGCCTGGGCCGGCTTGTCCCGGGGATGAACGACGCGCTCGCGAAGATCGAGATCGGCGGGATCTCCCTGCCGATCGCGCTCGGCCTGCTCGTCATGATGTACCCGGTCCTGGCCAAGGTCCGCTATGACCGGCTCGACCGCGTCACCGGCGACAAGAGGCTGATGGTCTCCTCGCTGGTCATCAACTGGATCGTCGGCCCGGCGGTGATGTTCGCCCTGGCGTGGATCTTCCTGCCGGACCTGCCCGAGTACCGCACCGGTCTGATCATCGTCGGACTGGCCCGCTGCATCGCCATGGTCATCATCTGGAACGACCTCGCCTGCGGCGACCGCGAAGCCGCCGCCGTCCTCGTCGCCCTCAACTCGGTGTTCCAGGTCCTCGCGTTCGGGCTGCTCGGCTGGTTCTACCTCGACCTGCTGCCGAGGTGGCTGGATCTCGGCGACGGTCAGGGTCTGGACGTGTCCGTCTGGCACATCGCGCTCAACGTGACCGTCTTCCTCGGCATCCCTCTGCTCGCCGGGTTCCTCACCCGCCGCATCGGCGAGCAGAGGATGGGCCGCGACAACTACGAGCAGAAGTTCCTGCCGACCATCGGTCCGTGGGCGCTGTACGGGCTGCTGTTCACGATCCTCATCCTCTTCGCCCTCCAGGGGAACACGATCACCTCCCAGCCGGTCGACGTCGTGCGGATCGCACTGCCGCTGCTGGTGTACTTCGCGGTCATGTTCTTCGGCACCTTCCTGCTCGGCAAGGGCCTCGGGCTCGCGTACGACCGCACCGCGACCCTCGCGTTCACCGCGGCGGGCAACAACTTCGAGCTGGCCATCGCGGTCGCCATCGCCACCTTCGGCGTCACCTCCGGCCAGGCCCTGTCCGGCGTCGTCGGCCCGCTCATCGAGGTCCCGGTTCTGATCGGCCTCGTCTACGTCGCGCTCGCCTGGCGCAAGAAGTTCGCCCCCGACGCCGTGACCACGCCTGGAAAGGACAGCTGATGCGCTGTCTGCAATGCCACGCCGGACCGCGGGACCACCGCGTCGGCGTAAGACGGAAGCGCGGGTTCGCGGTTCGTACGCAGCACGGCCGCAGGGTGACCCGCAGGGTGCGGCACGGCAGCCTCCTCGGCGCGCACCAGGAGCGCATCGTCCTGTGCGCGGACTGCGCCGAGGTCTACGCCCCGGCCGAAGCGGCACGTACTCAGTGACCAGCACCGATGTCGTCGTGATCGGTGGCGGGCAGGCCGGACTCGCCGCCGGGTACCACCTGCGCCGACGCGGTCTCGACTTCGTGATCCTGGACGCCGATCCAGCGCCGGGCGGCTCCTGGCAGCACATGTGGAACTCGCTGCACCTGTTCTCCCCGGCCGAACACTCCTCGCTGCCCGGCCGCCTCATGCCCGCCCAGCCGGGCGAAACCTACCCCGGCGCCGGGCACGTGGTGGACTACCTGACGGACTACGAGAAGCGCTACGGCCTCCCCGTCCGGCACGGCACTCGCGTGATCGCCGTACGCCGCGACGCAGGAAGGCTTCTGGTCGAGACGGACACCGGAACCTGGCGGGCCCGCGCGGTCATCAGCGCCACCGGCACCTGGTCGCGGCCCTTCCTGCCCGCCGTGCCCGGTCGGGACGTCTTCACGGGCCGGCAGCTGCACACGGTCGGCTACCGCTCTCCGGCCGGCTTCGCCGGACAGCGCGTCATCGTGGTCGGCGGCGGGAACTCCGGCGCCCAGATCGCCGCCGACCTCGCCCTCGACGGCCACATCGAGGTGACGTGGGTGACCCAGCGCCCGCCCCGCATCCTGCCGGACGACATCGACGGCCGTGCCCTCTTCGATGTCGCCACCGCCCGGCGCCGCGCCCTGGACTCCGGCCGCCGCGACACCGGCGGCGTCGCCTCGCTCGGCGACATCGTCGCCGTACCCCCGGTCCGCGCCGCACGGGACGCCGGACTCCTGACCGCGAAAGCGATGTTCTCCCGGCTCACCGCCGACGGCGCCCAATGGCCGGACGGAAGTCGTGCCGGGGCGGATGCGATTGTGTGGTGCACCGGCTTCCGGCCCGCCCTCTCTCACCTCGCCCCCCTGGGCCTGCGTGGCAGGCGCGGGCACATCCCCACCGACGGCACACGCGCCCTCGGCGAGCCGCGGCTGCACCTGCTCGGCTACGGCGACTGGACCGGACCCGCCTCCGCGACCCTCATCGGCGTCGGCCGGCCCGCCCGCGACGCCGCCCACGAGATCGCGCAACTGGGCTGACGGCTCACTGACCGCGGGGCTGCCGCGCTCGCCAAGGACGACGTCGCGCCACACACCGTGGTGGCGCCCGGTCCTCTCATGAGTGCCGACGCCCCGGAAACGCGCCCGCTCATGTACGGCGAGGCCGGCGGCGTTCTCGGGAAGAATGCCGGACTGAATCGTCCGGATCCCTGCCCGCTCGGCGCAGTCGACCAGGGCCTTGAGCAGGGCGGAGGCAATGCCCCCGGACGCGGGTGGCGGGGTGGACGTAGACGGAGCCCCGACCACGCCCGCGTAAGCGCACCGGTCGGAGACGCGGCTCGCGGCGACCCGGCCGAGCACCGCCCCGTCCGCGTCGAGAGCGGCGAAGCGGTGCTCGGGCAGCTTCGCAGTGTCGAACTCCTCCCCGGGCGGCGGGCTGGTCTCGAAGGTGGTGTTGCCCCTGTCGAGCCCCGCCTGATCGATCGCCAGCACCTGCCCCGCGTGGCCCCCGTCAGGGGCACGACCGTCACGCAGCCCCCTGCCCACATGTCCGTTCGTTCGTCAGGCCGTTGCCGGCACGGCCAGCAGCTGGCCCCATGGCGGCGAGCACGGTCGGCTTGACGCATATCGAAGCAGAGCAGAGAGGTCCGTCACGGACGCGCGAGGTGGGCTGCCAGCAGCCGGGCGATCCGCTGCGCGTCGCGGCCGACCCCGCGCAGCGAGTTCGATGACGGGCCGCGCTGCCACTCCAGCCCGACGAACGCCAGCCCCGGCACACCTGCGGCCAGGCCCTCTCCGTGCCGCGGGTTCTCCTCGACGCCCAGGGCGCCGTCGAGGCCGTCGAGGTAGGGCGGGTCGGGGCGGGTCGGGGCGGTAGTCGGTGGCGAGCACGATCGCTTCGGCTCCCTCCCGCCTCCCGTCCGGCCGGACGAACTCGGCCCCGTCGGCGTCGGTGAACAGCAGCCGCCGCTCCGGCCGTCGGGCGGTCAGGGCGGCCCGGTAGAGGCCGTCATCGAGGACCGGTTGCGCCGGCGGGCGCACGAGAAGCCGGCCCAGCGGTGCGATGTCCAGGCCGGTGCGCTTCGTCCAGAAGTGCAGGTCGCGGCCTAGGATCCGCTGCGCCGCGAACTTCACCGGCGTCCGCGTGGCAAGCGTGACGCGTGCGGTCTCGGCGAGCTCGGCGGCGATCTGCACCGCGGAGTTCCTGGCCCCGACCACGACCACCCGGCGGCCGGCGAACGGGTCCGGGTCGCGGTAATCGGCGGCATGCAGCACCTGGCCGGTGAACTTCTCCAGGCCCGGCAGAGCCGGACGGAACGGGCGCCCGAACGTTCCGAAGGCTGCCACGACACCCTGCACGGACAGGCGACCGCCGCCCTCCAGGACCACCTCGAAGCCGTCGCCGGTGCGGCGGACCGCGCCGACGCCGCAGCCGGTGCGGATCTCGGCGCCCAGACGCCCGGCGTAGGCGGTGAGGTAGGCGACGACCTCGTCGCGGTGCGGGTAGCGGTCGCGGTCGGCGCCGGGGAACGGCATGCCAGGCAGGGAGCTGTACCGGGCGGGGGAGAACAGAGTGAGGCTGTCGTAGCAGTGCGGCCATGACCCGCCGCACGTCCGGATGCCATCAGCACCACCGGCCGCAATCCGCGGCGCGGCAGGGCGGTGGAGGCGGCGAGTCCGGACTGGCCCCTCCCACCATGGCGACGTCCACGTGCTCCCTGAGCAGACCTCCCCACGATTTCGATGCATGTCTATGTTGACGCTCATCAATGCAGGTGCCATGCTGGATCGCGCAAGCCATCGACAGATGTCGAAACACGCAAGGAGTCGCCGTGAACGCGCCCGTCCCCGCCGAGCTGCCCGTCATCGTGATCGGGGCCGGTCCCACCGGTCTCGCCGCCGCCGCCCACCTGGTCGACCGGGGCATCGAGCCCTTGGTCCTGGAGGCCGGGCCGAAGGCTGGGGCGGCGGTGCGCGAGTGGGCGCATGTGCGCCTGTTCTCCACCTGGGGAGAAGTCGTCGACCCCGCAGCCGAAAAGCTCCTCGTCCCCACCGGCTGGATTCGCCCCGCCCCGGACACCTACCCCTCCGGCGGTGACTGGGCCGAGTCCTATGTGCAGCCGCTCGCCGACGTCCTCGGCGACCGCGTCCGCACCGGCGTCACCGTCACCGGCCTCTCCCGCGCCGGCCGCGACCGGATGGTGGACGCCGACCGCGAGCAGCAGCCATTCGTCGTGCACGTCGCCCACACCGACGGCCGCGAGGAACGTCTCTTCGCCCGAGCCGTCATCGACGCCTCCGGAACCTGGGCCACACCCAGCCCGGCCGGTGGCAGCGGCCTGCCCGCCCTCGGCGAACGCGCGGCGGCCGACCGGATCACCTACCGCGTCCCCGACCTCAAGGACCCCGCCGTCCGCGCCCGGTACGCGGGCAAGCGCACCGCCGTGATCGGCTCCGGCGCCTCGGCGTTCACCGCCCTCGCCTACCTCGCCGACCTCGCCAAGTCGAACGACGGCACGGGCACGAAGGGCGTGTGGATCCTGCGGCGCGGCATCTCCGGCTCCACCTTCGGCGGCGGCACGGCCGACCAGCTCCCCGCGCGCGGCGCCCTGGGCCTCGCGGCGAAGGCGGCCGTCGACGAGGGACACGCGTACGCCGTCACCGGTTTCCGCACCGAGACGATCGAGCGCGACACCGACGGCCACCTGGTGCTGGTCGGCGAGGACGGACGCCGCCTGGACCCGGTCGACGAGGCGATTGTGCTGACCGGCTTCCGCCCCGACCTGTCCTTCCTCGGCGAGCTGCGCCTGGGCCTCGACGAGCGCCTCCAGGCGCCGGTCGCCCTCGCCCCGTTGATCGACCCCAACCAGCACTCCTGCGGCACGGTCTACCCGCACGGCCACCGCGAGCTCTCCCACCCCGAGCAGGGCGTGTACCTCGTCGGGATGAAGTCCTACGGCCGCGCCCCGACGTTCCTCGCCATGACCGGCTACGAACAAGTCCGCTCCGTCGCCGCCGCGATCGCCGGTGACCTCGAGTCCGCCGACCGCGTCGAACTCACCCTTCCCGAGACGGGTGTGTGCGGCGGCGCGGGCCTGTTCGACGCCCCCGAAACCGCTCAGGGCGACGACGGCGGTTGCTGCGCCCCGGCGCCGCAGCTCATCCAGCTCGGCGCCCCCGCCGCAGCCGGCGCGGCCCCCGAAGAGGCCCCGGCGGGCGGCTGCTGCGGCACGTGACCGACCTGGGCAGCCCCGCGCGCGGGGCTGCGGCCGGAACAGTAGACCGGTCGCGGCCCCCGCCGCCCTGCCCGCCCTCTTTCCACGCAGAACGTGAGCTGGGACGGGCTGTCCTCCGGCCCTCGCCGTGCAGACGCCGGGCATGTGGAGGCCGGGGTGCTGTCCTGGGGGGGCGGGAGTCGCGGCGACCTGACCGCTCAAGGACGCCCCGCAGCGAGCCGGGCCGGCCCCGCATGAATGCTGCCGCCCCCGGTCCCTGCCAGCCGGCCGGTCCGGGCCGGAGGGCGAAGACGGCGGCGCACCGGGGGTGGCGCCGCCGCGCGTGGCGATGGTGAAACGTAACAGCGGATTCATGCCTCGATGAGCAGGCGCAGCGGTGTCCGGCTGAAGAGTCTCGCCACTGTTTGTGTGTGGCGGGACAGGAGGAGTGCCAGGGGCCAGGTGACCAGGGCTCCGAGGGTGAGACCGGCGAGGATGTCGTGTGGGTAGTGGGCCCCGACCCAGACGCGGGAGGCCGCCATCGCGAGTGCGGTGACGCTCGCGACCGCTGCGAGGCGGACCGAGACGAACCACAGGGCTACGGCCGCGGCGGCGGCCAGGGTGGCGTGGTTACTCGGGAAGGACCAGTCACCGGCGGCCGGGCACGCCTCCAGCGTGATCACGTGCAGGGACTGGCAGGGCCGGTTCTCGTGCACCGACTGCTTCAGCAGGGTACTGACGGCGAACGCGAGCACGGTCAGTGCCGGTGCGGCCAGCGCCATGACCGCGCGCTGCGCGTCGCGGTCGCGAGCCCGCCACCATCCGGCCAGCATCAGAAGGGCGGAGAGGACCAGCCCGTAGGTGGAGAACGCCGAGATGAAGCTGTCCAGCCACGGCGGAGCGCTGTGCGCGGCATCGATCACGTGCACATAGACGTTGCCGTCGACGCCCGAGCCGTCCTGCCCCTGCGCCACCGACCCCGGGAAGGTGGGCATCAGGCGTTGCCTCCGTCGGTGCCGTGAGTGCGCCGGGAGCGTGTCAGGACCGGGGCGCCGGGACCGTATCCGGCCAGCACCACTCCCCCGGTCCGGATGAATCCCGCGAGCGCCTGCCGGCAGGTGAAGAAGCGCGCTGGGACGCCGAGCGCTCCGGCAGGGTGGAAGGGGGGTGCGGCTTGGTGCGAGTACGACATCGGCCCTCGACCCTTTCGACAGGGGGTTGCTGGCTGGACCGATCCCGGGACGAGAAACTGGTACAGCGACACGCAGGCGCATAATGGCCTTTGCGTCTACAGAACAGTAGTCGGTCTACCTCACTGTAGACGACGTGACGGAAAGTGGCGGATCCATGAGCGACACGGTGGGCGAGCGCAGGCCGGCGGGCGAGTTGGAGGCCAGCGTGCTGGCTGCACTGGGTGCGGCAGGCTCTCCGCAGTCGGCTGCCGAGGTGAGAGCGGCGATACCCGAGAAGCTCGCCCGCACCACGGTGGCAACCCTCCTCGCGCGCCTGTACGAGAAGGGGGCGGTGGGGCGCGCGCCGGGGCGGCGCGGGTTCGTGTACTTTGCGGTAGCCGACTCCCACGGGTTGACCGCGCGGCGGATGCACCGGGCGCTGGAGCAGGACGGTGACCGCAGCAGGGTGCTCGCCCGGTTCGTCGAAGGGCTCGACCCTGCCGACGAGGCAGAGCTGAAGCGCTTGCTGGAGGGAGGTTCTCGTTGATCACGCTGCTCGTGATCCCTCTGTTCCTTCCATGGGCCCTGCCCTGGCCGGCCCGGCGGACCGCCGAGAGAGTCCGGCCCGGGATCGCCTTGTGGGCCATCACCTGCGCCACGGCAGCACTGGCCGTCGGCGTCGTGGCGTGTCTGGGAGCACTGCTGCTGCCCCTGGCTCTCGCCCTTGCCCCGGTTCGCGCGCTCGCGGAACTCGTTCAGCCGCTCACCGCTGGTCCGCCGCCGCTGGTGCTGGGGATCTCCGCGCTCGCGGCCGGCGCGCTCTGTCTGGCCGTATGGCGTGTGGTGCGCACAGTCATGGCTGAGGCGACTCGACTGCGGGCCGTACAGGCAAGAGTCGCTCACCTGCCGGACGCGGGAGGCCTGTGCGTACTGCATGACCCTCGTCCTGACGCGTACGCCCTGCCGGGTGGACCGCGCCGTCCGGGCCGGATCGTGGTGACCTCCGGCATGCTGGGCTCCCTGGGGCCGGCCGAACGCGAGGCGCTGCTCGCCCATGAGCGGGCTCACCTCGCCGCAAAGCACCACGTCTTCCTCTCCGTGGCGCAGCTCGCCTCACTGTGCCACCCAGCGCTGCGCACGGTTGCCGCCCACGTGTCCTTCGCCGCCGAGCGATCGGCCGACGAAGCCGCCGCGCACCACTGCCGGGACCGCGCTCTGGCCGCGCAGGCCGTGGGAAGGGCCGCCCTCGCCGCAACGCACGGATCCGGCGCGACCGACGGTTCCACGCTGGCGCCCGGCGCGACCACTGGACCGGTTCCCGCGCGCGTCCGGGCGCTGCTCGCCCCGCCGCTCGTGCGCCGCGTGGCGCCGGCACTGCTGGCCATGGTGCTGGTATGCGCGGCAGCCGGTGCGTCATCGCTGGACGGGGCCCTGCGCCTGCACCGCAGTGTCGAGGTCGCTCAGGGTGAACACCCCTCGGGATAATCGAGCGACCGATATCAGCAGCCTCTTCCCGGAGCTTCTGCGCACACGCGGGAGCAGGTCACTGGGCCATGGGGCCCGCACCATCACCGAACTTCACCGTCTCCTGCTCGAAGCAGCCGCCCCCTACACCGACCAGATCCGCCGCTCCCAGCCCCAGCAGGCACTCGACACCGCCGCCCGCGCCGTTCTCGGCGCCTGCTTCCACAACTCCGTACGCCCCGACGCCGCCACCGGCGAGGCGGCCAGGCGCCGGTACGCCGGCGAGCTCGGCGACATGGCGATCGCCTACCTCCTCACCCCGCAGCGCCGGGACCTGAGGCGAACGCGCCGCAGCTCGGCACCCGCACCATGGAGCACATCGCCGCGGCGGCCGGTCCACGGGGTTCACCAGTGACGCTCAGTCCGAGTGACAGCTTCACTGGCTCGTCCACCGCCTGAGCCTGATCGCCCTCCACACGGGCGTGCTCGCGACCAGGGCCGGAGGCCTGCCCGCACCGGTCCTCGACGGCCTGGCTCTGCTGCGTACCGCCTCCACCGACGCACCGGCCGGCCTGGACGAGTACGAGTACAGCGCGCTCGCGGCCGGGGCCGACGGCTGTCTCCTCAAGGACACCGACCCCAGTCCCCGGGCCACGGCCGCCCGGTCCCGGCCGGACCGCCTCACCCCGCGCGAACGCGGCCTGCTGGCCCTGCTCGCCCAGGGGCAGACCAACGCGGACACCGCCGGCCACCTCCACATGCGCGAGACCATGATTGCGTCGCAGCAACGGGGCGCGGTCAGCGGGTGCGGGCGGCGTGCAGGACGAGTGCGGACTCCGGGTGCAGGCGCGGCATTTCGAGGCCGATGTGGGCGAGGAATTCGCCGGTCGCCTCGGCCGGTTCCGGGTACGGGCGCGCGCCGTTCGCGCCGGCCTGGGGGCCGACCGGTGTGAGCCGGTAGGAACCGTCCGGGTCGAGGCCGGTGAAGCGGGCGCGGGCCGGGATTTCCGCGCGGGTCGCGGTGAGTTGCACGTATGAGAGCAGCGCCTCGCTGCGGTCGGGGGCGACGACGGCGGTGAGTGAGGCGGCGTCGTCGTCGGGACTCGCGTGGCGGAACAGGCGCCCGGTGTGCAGCAGGGTGCGGTGCCGCTTGTACTCCGCGACCCAGGCGGCGAGTTCGGCCCGCTCGGCGTCGGTGGCCGTGGTGATGTCCCACTCGATGCCGAAGTGCCCGAACAGCGCGGTCGCGGCGCGGAAAGCGAGGGTGTGCGTACGGCCGGTGCTGTGGCAGGTGGTCGGTCCGATGTGGGCACCGGTCAGTTCCAGCGGGAGCAGCAGGTTGGTCCCCCGCTGGATCTCCTGCCGTTCCAGGGCGTCGTTGCAGTCTGAGGTCCACACCCGGTCGGTGTGTTCCAGAATGCCCAGGTCCACCCGGCCGCCGCCCGACGCGCAGCTCTCGATCTCCACCCCGGGGTGGCGCCTGCGCAGTTCTTCCAGGAGTTGGTACGCGGCAGTGGTCTGGGCCCGGACGGCGGCGCGGCCCTCGTGGCCGGGTTCGACCAGGTCGCGGTTGTGGTCCCACTTGAGGTAGGCGATGTCGTAGGTGGAGAGAAGTGTGTCGAACCGCTCCAGCAGATAGGCGTACGCCTCCGGCCGGCACAGGTCGAGAACCTGCTGGTTCCGCCAGTCCGGCGGAAGCCGGTCGGCTGCGTGCAGGACCCAGTCGGGGTGCTCCCGAAGGAGCCGGGAGTCGGGGTTGACCATTTCCGGTTCGCACCACAGCCCGAACTCCATGCGGTGCGCCCGGACATGCTCGATCAGCGGGTCGAGGCCGTCCGGCCACACGTCCGGGTCGACGTACCAGTCGCCCAGCCCTGCGGTGTCGTCGCGGCGGCCGAGGAACCAGCCGTCGTCCAGGACGAAGCGCTCGACGCCCACCTCCGCCGCACGCTCGACCAGCGGCATGAGGCGCTGCGGGTCGTGGTCGAAGTAGGTGGCCTCCCAGTTGTTGAGGACGACGGGGCGGGGGCGGGCCTCGGGGTCGGGGTGGTGGGCGCGGGAGCGCAGCCAGTCGTGGAAACGGGGTGTGAGGCCGTTGAGTCCGCTCGCGGAGTATGCGGCGCAGAGCCAGGGCGTCACGTATTCCTCCCCGGGTGCGAGGGCGCACTCGCCGGGCAGGAGCAGTTCGCCGGTGCCGATCACGCAGCCGGTGGACGGCATGCGTTCCGCGTAGGAGCGCTGGTTTCCGCTCCACGCGAGGTGGACCGACCAGACCTCGCCGTCGTCCCAGCCGAAACCGGGTGTACCGGCGGACATCAGGTAGGGGCTGTCATGGCCGGGGCGCCCCCGTCGGCTCTCCCGCAGATAGGTGCCCCGGCTCAGCCGGTGGCGCTGCGGCTGACGCTCCTTGGCCCACCGGCCCGTGAAGTCCATGACCTCCACCGCCCGCGAGGGAACCGGCAGCACCGGTGTCAGCTCGTCCACCTGGTACGTGTCGGTGCCGGTGTTGCGCAGACCGTGCCGCAGGCGCAGCAGCCCGGAAGCGGTCAGTTCCAGCTCCGCCCGCCACTCCAGCCGGCTGTGCGGGTCCTCGGCATGGACGGTGAGCCGTGCGCCGTCGGCGTGGACGGTCCGGGCGTGGGTGAACGACGGCGACCAGGCCGTGCCCGCACGGTGACCGATGAGACCCGGCCGGCCCTGATGGACCTGGGCGTTCAGCGGGAGGAGCGAGGCACCGGGCACCGCGTCACCCAGGGTCCGGACGGTGGCCTCGGAGAGTGCTCTCCCCCAGTGCAGGACGCCACCGTCCCTCTCGTCCATGACCAGGCTGACCCCGGCAGCGGTCAGGTGAACGGGCATGTGCGACCACCCCATCCTTTTAATTAGACCCTTTTAATAAAATGGTCTGCGGTAGGCTCGCAGGCCATGAAGGACGTGTCAAGAGGCGGAGTCGACTCCGCGATGGTGAGGCAGCTCAACGCCTCACGGGTGCTCGCGGCGCTACGGGCGGCGCCCGAAAAGGCGTGGTCCTCCAACGACTTGGTCGCCGAGACGGGCATGTCCCGGCCCACCGTCCTGGCCGCAGCCGACCATCTGGTGGACCTCGGCTGGGTCACCGGCTCCGTGAGCCGGGCCGCCGCAGGACGCGGCCGCCCTTCCCGGGCGTTCGCCTTCCGCCGTGACGCCGGGTACGTGCTGGGCGTGGACATCGGCGCACGGACGGTCAGGGTCGCGGTGGCCGACCTGACCGGACACGTCGTGGCCGAGGAGGCGCAGGCGTTCCACGACCCGCAGATGGGAGCCGCCGAGAGGCTGGCCGCAGTGATCGCCACCGCGGACGGCGCACTGGAGGACTCGGGCATTCCCCGCAAGAGCCTTCTCGCCGTGTGCGCCGGTTCCAGCGGGACGGTCGCGGCGGACGGGACGGTGCGCGTCCGGTCCGGCATCCCCGGTTTCGTGGGCGTCAATCTGCCCGACGCCCTCGGCAGCGCCTTCGACTGCGCCGTTGTCGCCGAGAACGACTGCAACCTGGCCGTCATCGCCGAGCGCTGGCGCGGGGTCGCCTCGGGCTCCGAGAACGTGGTCTGCATGCTCGCGGGCGAGCGGCTCGGGGTCGGCATCGTGCTGCACGGCGGGCTGGTGCGCGGCCATCAGGGGGGCGCGGGAGAACTGGGCTTCCTCAGCCTCATGGGCGGCTCCACAGCATCCGAGGGCCTGGCTTCACGCGCCCGCGCCGAAGGCAGGCGCCTGGTCGATGCCGTCGCCGCGCGCGATGCGGGCGCAGCGTCCCACGACTCCCCCGGAGCGGTACTGCACACACTCGCCCACGGCGATTCCGCGCGGGTGGACGCACCGCTGGTCTTCGAGGCGATGCGCCGGGGCGACACCGCCCAGCCGAGTCTCGCGGAGCACATCCTCGGCCCGGCCGCCCGCGCCCTCGCAACCGTGTCCCTGCTCCTCGACCCCGAGCTCGTCGTGTTCGGCGGAGCGGTGGCCGATGCCGGAGACGTACTCCTGGGTCCCCTTCAGGCCATGGTCGGCCGGCTGAGCAAGGCTCCGCCCCGCCTGGAATTCTCGCCGCTCGCCGACCGGGTCGTCGTACTCGGCGCGGTGCGACTGGCCCTGGACACGGCGCAGACCAGGTTCCAGGCCCCACTGGCCCCAGCCCCGGGGCACACGTCCGGCCGGCCGCGGGTCACCGCCCAGGAGCAGTGACCGGCCCCCCGCGTGCCGCCGCAGTGAAGAGGCAGGCGTGTGGGACCGGCTCCATGTCGTCCTGCTGCAGAAGCCCCGGGCGGTGAGTCAACTCGCCTGGTCCCGGGCGGTGGTCATACGAGGCCCGAAAACGGGCCCTGGCCGGTCGACCGTGCCCGGCCGGGCAGCAGGCACCACGTCCTCATCGACGGACAGGGCCTCCCGCTCGCGGGGTCGCTGACCGGCGGCAACCGCAACGACGTCACTCAGCACCTACCGCTCCTGGCGACCATTCCCTCGGTTCCCCGCTCGCGGATACCTTTCGCTCGTCTGGGCGCAGGGCGTCCTGGCCCCTTGCGCACCGGCACGTGCAACGCCTTTGCTGGGCCCCTGAGTCAGGTGGCATGTGGTGCCTCATGATGGAGAGCCTCATGTAGGCGGAGGCGGGGTGCGACGTTCTGCGGCAGGTGGGTCACACCTCGCCTCCGGGGCGAGGATTTCTGAGAGTCGCGACGACAGGGGAGCGCGTGGACATCACCGAGCGCGAGCTGGCCGATCCTTGGGAGGGCGTTCTGGCCGCTCCAGCTCGCGGCAGTGACGTCGGCGTTCTGGTCCTGGCAGGCTCCAGCGGGCGCATCGATCGTGAACGAGCGCGCATCCTTGCTCAGCAGGGCTTCACCGCCTTGGCGATCCGCTGGTTCGGTGGGCCTGGGCAGTCTGCTGGCATTTGTGAAGTCCCCCTGGAGACTTTCACCGCGGCCGTCGACGTTCTTCAGCTGGGCGGAGCGCAACGCATCGGAATCCTCGGCACCTCCAAGGGCGCTGAAGCCGCCTTGCTCACGGCGGTGCACGACCAGCGAGTGGACGTGGTCATCGCGCTGTCGCCCACTTCACGGGTCTGGTGCAACGTCGGTCCCGGCCACGACGGAGCGCACCATCCGTACCGCTCGTCCTGGACCTGGCGGGAGCGGCCCTTGCCCTTCGTCCCCATGGACGATTCCTGGACTCCCGCGGAGCCGGACAGCGGCCCCGTCGCCATCCGCGGATGGTACGAACTGAGCGAGCGGACCTTCGCTCACTCGCTCCCGTCCGCGGAGATTCCCGTGGACGCGGCCAGAGCCGATCTGGTCCTGGTCGCGGGCGGCGACGACGCGATGTGGCCGTCGCTTCCCTTCGCCGAACAGCTTGCGCGGCGTCGACGCTCGGCCGGGGCGACCGTGCGTCTCATCTCCCGCGCCGATGCCGGCCACCGCCCACGCCTCCCCGGCGAGAGCCCGCCATCGGCGTCCCCGCACTTCAAGTACGGGGGCACACCTGAGGCTGACGTGCTGCTGGGCAAGGCTGCCTGGCCCCACATCCTCGACGTGCTCGGCGGCCCGGGATCGGTGGCTCCTGCCGGTTGATCGCGAAGCAGGCGGAAGGACAGTCCTCGTATCGATCACCAAGGGGTCCCCCTTGGTTCCTGATCCGCGGAACTCCGAGATCCTGCCCACCCGTCGGCCGCGCTTCATTCCGGTCAGCAGGCGGCTGCGATGGAGCGCCCAAAAGGACACTTCGCCCCCGGACTCAGTGGCGATCTGTGCGTCCGGGTCCGACTGACGCGGGCGGCCCGCCCGCGCTCGCACAGCTCGGTCGGCGGCAGCAGCCCTTTGCGGCTTCGTCGGGCGGACTGACGACAGCAGCCTGGGGCGCGGGTTGCGGCCGACGATTAAGCACGCTCCGTGAACGCGGTGGCGTGGTCGGCGGCCCACTGACGAAACGTTCGCGGCGCCGTCCCGAGGATGTCGGCCACCGCAGTGGTGACGTACGCGGGCTGTCCGACCGCCGCGCTCCACGCGGCGAGCAGCATGTCGACGACCGAGCTGGGGGCCGTGCCCTCCGACAGCCTTCGGAACTCGTCCGGCGTCATCTCCTCGAATGCGATCCGGTGCCCCAGGACGTCACCGATGACGCCCACCTGCTCGGCTTGGGTCATCGACTCGGGGCCCGTGAGGACATAGTCGGATGCGGCGTATCCGTCCTGATGGAGCGTCCGCGCCGCGACGGCTGCGACGTCGCGGTCGTCGACCGGTGCCGTCTCGGCAGCGCCGTGGGGCCACCGGACGACTTCGCCGGCTCGGATCGCGGGTGCCCACCAGGCCAGCGCGTTCGACGCGAGCATCCCCGGCCGGATGATGGTCCACTCAAGTCCGGTGGCTGCGATGAGCCGCTCGATGTCGGCGTGCAGCTCAGCCATGGGGTTGGGCTGCTGGAAGAAAGGGTGCGGCGTCTGGTGGGGGGAGGAGAGGAAGACGACCCGCCGCACGTGGGCCGCCAGCCGCTCGACGACTGCGGCGGCGGTCTGAGGCGGGGCGGTCCACACGAGGAAGACTGCACCGGCGCCATGCAACGCCGGGCCGAGCGACTCGGGCGCGGTGAGGTCACCAGCGAAGACCTCGACCTTGGGCGGCAGCATCGCCGCCGCCTCGGGACGGCGCGCGAGGGCCCGGACCGGAACGCCGGCGTCGAGGAGCTGGTCGATGACGAAACGGCCGACCCGGCCCGTCGCCCCGGTGACGAGGACGGGAGAAATGTCTGTCTGATGCATGCCGCCCATGAAAACGTTACCGGGTTAAAAAAGCAACTCGGTCATGAATGTTACGGTGGTCAGATGAGCGAGTCGACGGGGCTGCGGGCCCGCAAGAAGGAGCGGACGCGCGACGCCATCGGAGATGCGGCCATCTCGCTGTTCCTTGAGCGCGGCTTCGACCGCGTCTCGGTCAACGACATCGCCGCGGCAGCCGATATTTCCAAGCCGACCCTCTTCCGGTACTTCCCCACCAAGGAAGACCTGGTGCTGCACCGGTTCGCCGACCACCAAGGCGAGGCGGCACGCGTCGTACGCGACCGTGGGTCCGGCATCGAACCGGTGACGGCGCTGCACCGGCACTTCCGCGCCGGCCTCGATCGGTACGACCCCGTCACCGGCCTCAGCGATCACCCCGAGGTCGTGGCGTTCCATCGGCTGGTGTTCGCCACACCGAGCCTGGCAGGACGGCTCACGCGGTATCAGCTCGAGGACGAGGAGGCGCTGGCGGATGCCCTCGGCGAAGGTATCCAGGCACGACTGCTGGCAGCCCAGGTACTCGCGGTCCAACGGGTACTCGCCCGGGCCAACTGGCAGAGGATCGCCGACGGTCGCACCGCCCACGACGTCCACCCCGAAGCCGTGGCCGAGGCCGACCACGCCTTCGACCAATTGTCGTGACGCCGGCGTCGACCCGGTGCCGGCGGCGGGCGCCGGTGAACGATCGTGCAGGCTGGACCCCTGGCCGGCCGTGTTGCGAAGCACCTCGCACCTGGGAGCCCACCGACGTGCTCCAACCCCCCGCGATCTGATCCGGGGAGGCATCTGGTGGACGGCATCAGGCGATCAGAACTCGCTGACCGCCCCCAGCCGCAGTCGGGCCGATTCTCGCGGGCCGGGCCGGCACCCGCATCGCCCGTGCTCTCGGGGTGTCCGTCAGCCGCAGTACGCTCAAGCGGGTCGACACTGATGGCCGGGGCACAGCCGACGCCTGATCCAGCTTCAGCTCAGCACGAGCTGACGGTTCGACCGGACCTCACAGAACGAGCACACGACCCCCTTGGCCCACGGGCCGTGTTCGCGCGACTTCGCCCCCCTCGCTCCGGAGTGACGGCCCCCACCTGTCACCGAACCATTCGCCAGCGTGGTGCCTCGTCATCCGGGACGTCCGGCGAGGCGAAGTGAAACGGCACGCCAAGATGGTCAGCCAGGGCCCGGCCTGCCTCGGCGGCCGCCACACCGGGCGGAGGGCCGTCGCGGCGGTGGTAGACGGTTGCCAGGAGGCTCTCCCCGTCCGGGGAATCCAGGACCGTGACCAGAAGCACGAACCAGTCGTGCACGGTGTCGCCGTCCCACAACGCCTCCACCGCCGCCACACGCCCCGGGAGCGCCGTCACGCGAGCCGCGAGTGACGGAAGGTCGAGCGGATCCGGCGGTGTGCGCTGTACTCGGTCGCCGAGGGCCTCGTAGCGCGCGTTGACCACCCGCTCGGCCTCGTGCACGCCTGCCCCCAGCGGACGCAACGCCTCCCGGACCGTCCTGACCGCCGACATCCGACGATCTCGCAGCACGTCGGCGTCGACCTCCCGGCAGGTCCGTTCCTCCAGGTAGGCCCACCAGCCGCTCACCGGGTCGCCTGCCAGGTCTTCGGGGCGCGCGTCATGGACCCGACCGTACGTCAGGGCCGCGCAGTTGCTCCACCATGAGGAAGCGAGAGTTCGATGCCGGTGACAGAGCCCCCTCGCTCTGCGAGGGGGACCGCTGCCCGGCCCTTCCCGATGGCAAACTCAAGCACTTCTCCGCCACCTGCGAGCCGGGCCAGAAGGTTGACGGCCGGTTCCAGTACGCCAAGGCCGATGAATCGGCGATCCCCGTCATCGTCGGTGACATGGCGACCACAGTCGTTCCCGGGCAGTACTCCCTCGTCCACCTCGTGTACAACACGATCTCCAACCTGCTCCCAGGATGAGCAGGTGCAGTGCTTCCGCAACGCGGCCCGCCATCTCGCACCCGGGGGCCGGTTCGTCATCGAACTCTGGGTGCCTGAACTGCGCAAGCTCCCGCCGGGCCAGACGGCCACCGTCTGGCAGTCCGAACCCGGCTATATCGGGTTGGACACCTACGACGTTCTGCACCAGCACGTCGTATCGCACCACTTCCGTTTCGACGAGACCCAGCAGGCTCGGTTGTTCCGCAGCCCTCATCGCTATGTCTGGCCGGCCGAGCTCGACCTCATGGCACGGCTGGCCGGGTTCGAGCTGGAGACCGGACACGCGGACTGGGCCGGCACCGAGTTCATGGCCGCGTCGCGTTCTCACGTCTCCGTGTACCGGATCCCACCCGCGGGGTAGTTCACGAGCGGTGAACGCACCGAGCGGCTCGGCCGTGCGCCACCGGGCCGGCAGCCGGCGGCCTTCGAAGTGGGAACCCCCTCCCCCGCAGGGGCGTTGTCACGGGTTGCGGGGAGGACGAGGGGAGTTGGACCGTGGCGCAGAGGCACGCGCGGGGGCCTTGGCGGCTGCTGCTGGTCGAGGACGACCGGGAGCTGGCCGGCATGCTCTTCGATGTACTGCGGGACGAGGGGTACGCGGTCGATGTGGCGACCGACGGGCAGAAGGGACTGCATCTCGGCCTCTCCCGGCAGTACGACGTGCTCGCCGTCGACCGGCGCCTGCCGGGGCTCGACGGCCTCGACCTCATGGGCCGGTTACGGTCCCGCGGCGTGCGCACACCCGTGCTGCTGCTGACCGCGATGGGCACCGTGCACGACCGGGTCGACGGGCTGGACGCCGGTGCCGACGACTACCTCGTGAAGCCGTTCGACCTGGACGAACTCAGCGCACGCTTGAGGGCATTGTGCCGACGGGCCCTCGATGCCACCGATGTCCTCAGAATAGGTTCGGGACACCTGTACGTCGGCCGCCGCGAGGTCGAGCTGGCGAACGGCGAACACATCGCCCTCGCGCCCCGGGAGTTCGCCCTGCTGTGGGCACTCGCTTCACGCCCCGAGAGCGTGCACGGACGGGCGGAGTTGCGCCGGATGGTGTTCCAGGAGGCGCCCTCGTCGTCCATCGTCGACACGTACGTCTACTACCTGCGCCGCAAGCTGGGCAGGCAGGTCGTGCGCACGGTCCGTGGTCTCGGCTACCGGCTGGGGGCCCTGTGAACCCGTCGGCGTCGGCCGAGTGGGCGGCGGTGCGGCGGGCGCGCCTGCGGATCGCCGTGATCACCGGGGCGATCATCACGCTGCTGGTCACGGTCGTCGGTGGCGTCGCGCACACGGTGATGACGGACGCGCAGAACGACCAGGTGTGGCGCGAGTTGCGCTACGGCGCGATGTACGGCGACCCGGTCAAGCCTCCCGTGTGCACCTGGCTGTACGCGTCCGGCGTGGAGCCCCTGTCCAACGCTCCGCTCGGTTTCCCCTTGCGGGCCGACATCGAGGAGGTCCGCGGCACCCGTGAGGCCGTGGAGCGCACCGTGGAACGTGACCACACGGTCTATCTGGTGCGTACACAGCCCCGCGCCGACGGAGACGTCGTGCAGGCGGTGTTCGACATGCGCTTCCAGCTGGCCGACCGGAGCCATCTGTGGTTCGCGCTGGCGGTGGCCGAAGTGGTGGGGCTGCTGGCCGCGGCCGTCACGGGGGTCGTCCTCGGGCGTCGTGCCGTGGCCCCGCTGGCGGAGGCCCTGACCCGCCAGCACCGCTTCGTCACGGATGCCAGTCACGAGCTGCGCACCCCGGTCGCCCAGGTGCACACGCGGGCGCAGATGCTGGCACGGCAGGCGGCCGACCAGGGTCTGCCGGGCCCGCACCGCGACACGCTGGCCCGGCTGGTCGCTTCGACCGGGCGGCTCGGCGAGGTGCTCGACGACCTGCTGCTGTCCGCGAGTCTCGCGGCCGGCCCGGCACGGCGGTCGGAACACCGGCCGGTCGAAATGGTCGCGCTGGCCCGGTCGGTGGTGGCCGAGGAAGCGGACCGGGTGCGCGCGCGTCGTCTCACCGTCGTGGTGGACGGTCCCCCGCACCCGCTCTTCGTCGACGGCGTCGAGTCCGCGCTGCGCCGTGCCGTCGGCGAGCTGCTGTCCAACGCGATCCGCCACACCCCGGCCGAAGGGCGGATCGAGATGATCCTTTCGCGCTCCGGGGGGACGGTACTCCTGGCAGTCGCGGACACCGGCCCCGGGTTCGAGGCCGCCGCGGTGGAGCAGTTGTTCCGGAGGTTCCACCGCGGCAGCGGCGACGGCGGGCGGTACGGGCTGGGGCTCGCGCTGCTGCGGGAGGTCGTCACGCGCCACGGGGGTACGGTCGTGGCCGACGGGCGCCCCGGCCAGGGCGCCCGGTTCACCATCCGCCTGCCGGAGTGCGCGGCCCCGCCCGGCGTCCCGGCCGAAGCACAGCCGGCCGAAGCACAGCCGGTCGACGCGGAACCGGTCACGGCGACTCGTGCGCGGCGACCAGGCGGGCCGCGGTGCGGACGTCCCGGTCCAGCGGGCGGTCCGGGTCGACCGGGGGCAGCACCTCGCTGAGAGCGTCGAGGAGTGTCGCGCACCGGGCCGCGGTGGGGCGGCGGGCGCCGACGTGGACCGCCTGGCGCAGACCGAGCGCGAGCGATCCGGTCAGCAGGCCGAGCAGTTCCGCCATGTCGTAGGAACGCAGGGCCGCCTGGGTGCCGAAGGGGACGACGTCCTGGTTGTGCAGGTTCGTCGGCAGGCTCTGCATGCCGGCCGGTGTGGCATTGCGGCGGATCTCCGCGACGAACGCGGTGGCGGCCAGTTGCACGCCCTGGAGGCCGTGCTGAAGGCCCGGCGCCGTGGCGAGCATCGGCGGCAGTCCCCCGTTGCACGCCGGGTCGGTCAGCAGGTCGAGCTGGCGTTCGGCGAGATTGCCCAGCTGGGCCGTCACGGATGCCAGCAGGTCGGCCGCGAACGCGGCGGGCTGGCCGAAGAAGTTGCCGCCGTGCACCACCTTTCCCTCCCCGTCGTCATGGCCGGGAAAAAACAGCGGGTTGTCGCTGACGCCGCCGAGGTCAGCGGAGACCACGCCGTCGACGTAGCAGAGCGCGTCCTCCGCGGCACCGAGCAACTGCGGGGTGCAGCGGATGCTGTACGGCTCCTGGAGCGGTCGGCTTCCCGAGGGGCTGAGACCGGTGAGGGTCCGCCGCATCCGCGCGCCGACGTGGGCCGCCCCGGCGTGCCCGTACGCCCGGAGCAGGTCGTCGTCCAGGAAGCCGGGGTCGCAGCCCAGAAGGTCGGCCAGGAGGCAGGTGAGGACCGCCAGTGAGCGGTGTGCGTCGCGGACGCTGTCGCGGGCGAGCGCCAGGGCCGCGGTGGTGACGGACGTTCCGTTGACGAGGGCGAGGGCGTCGCGGCCGTCCAGGGCGAGTGGGCGCAGCCCGGCGGCGGTCAGCGCCTCGCCGGCCGCCATGCGGCGGCCGTCCAGGTAGGCGTGCCCGCGACCGCGGAGTGCCTGGGTCGCGTAGGCGAGCGGGATGAGGTCGCCGCTCGCGCCGACGGAGCCGTAGCGGGGTACGGCGGGCGAGAACGTCGTCGCGAACATGGCGGCAAGGCGGTCGATGACCTCGCCGGAGACTCCGGAGAGACCCCGGGCGAGGGACCAGGTGCGCAGCAGGAGGGCGGCACGGCAGATCTCGTGGGGCAGGTCCGGTCCCTGGCCCGCCCCGAGGTGGGCGAGGGTGTTGTCGCACTGGTCCGCCTCGTCGGGGCGGCCGGCGTAGCCGACGAGCGCGCCGAAGCCGGTGGTGGCGCCGTAGATGGGGCGGGACCCGCTGCCGTCGCCGTGCCGCAGTCCGTGGAAGAGGCGGCGTCCGCGGTCCACACGGGCTCGGGCCGGGGCGTCCACGGTGACGGTGAGCGGTGTCGCGGCTCGGCGCAGGGTGGCGGAGTCCAGCGGGCCGGTGAGGGAGAGGGAGTCCGTGGTGGTGAGCACGTCCGGAAAGGTAGGCGGGGAATCTCAGAGTGCTCTGAAATCGGGTGGCTAGCTTCCGGGGCATGACGCATGACTACCTGATCATCGGTGCGGGGCCCGCCGGACTTCAGCTCGCCTCCCTGCTGGAGCGGGACGGCGGGGACTACGTCGTCCTGGAGCGCGGCAGCGGTCCGGGTACGTTCTTCACCCGGTTCCCGAGGCACCGCTTCCTCATCTCGAACAACAAGGTGCACACGGGTTACGACGATCCGGAGCTGAGGCTGCGGATGGACTGGAACTCCCTGCTGAGCGACGATCCGGAGCTGTTGTTCACCCGGTACAGCCCCCGCTACTTCCCGCCCGCCGACGACCTGGTGCGCTATCTGAGGGACTTCGCCTCCCGGACCGGGGTGCGCGTGCGGTACGACACGGAGGTGACGAACGTCTCCAGGCACGGGGAGGGGTTCGCCGTCACCGATCACACCGGCACGGTGTGGCGGGCCCGGCATCTGGTGGTCGCCACCGGGATGCCCGTCCCGAACCTGCCCGCGATCCCGGGCGTCGAACTCGCCGAACGCTACGACACGATCGACACCGATCCCCAGTCCTTCACCGACCAGCGGGTACTCATCATCGGCCGGGGCAACTCCGCCTTCGAGACGGCCGAGAACCTGATGGAGACGGCGGCGGTCATCCACCTCGTCGGCTCGGGCTCCCTGAAGATGGCCTGGCGGACTCACTACGTGGGACACCTGCGCGCTGTCTACAACAACTTCCTGGACAGCTACCAGCTGAAGTCGCAGAACGCCCTTCTCGACGGCCGGGTCCTCGCCATCCGGCGTGATCAGGACGGTTTCCACGTTCCGGTCGCCTTCGAGCGGGTCGACGAGGTCGTCAAGGAGATCCGTTACGACCGGGTGATCGTCGCGACCGGCTTCCGGTTCGACGCCTCGGTCTTTGACGACAGCTGCGCACCGGACCTGGTCGTCGACGGCCGTTTCCCCGAGCTGACGCCGCTCGGCGAGTCGGTCAACGTACCGGGTCTCTATTTCGCGGGGACGCTGATGCAGGGGCGCTCCTTCGGGAAGGCGACGACCGGCTTCATCCACGGCTTCCGTTACGCGGTGCGCGCGCTGCACCGCGGCCTGCGGCAGCGCCACGCCGGCGTGCCCTGGCCCACGACGGTGCTCGGGGATTCCACCGAGCGGGCCGTCGACGCGGTGATCAGCCGGGTGAACCGTTCCTCGGCACTGTGGCAGCAGTTCGCCGTCCTCGGTGACCTGCTGCTGCTCACCCCCGACGGCACGTTCCGCTACGCCGAGGAGGTGCCCGTGGATCATGTGCCTGGGGCGGTACGGGCCGGGGACTTCGGCGAGGTGGAGGCGTACGCGGTGATCACCCTGGAGTACGGGGAGGACCACGACCGGGTGGACCCGTTCGACGTGTCGGCGGGCCGCAAGTCCCAGCAGGACGTGTCGGGTCTGGACGGCCGCTATCTGCATCCGGTCGTCCGCTGGTACCGGGACGGCGAGTTCGTGGCCGACCACCACCTCACCGAGAATCTGGAGAACGAGTGGGACAGCGAGGAGGTCCACCGCGCCCCGCTGGGTGCCTTCCTCACCGCCCGGCGCAGCCCGGCCGCCCCGGTGGCGCCGTGACGCTCCGCGAACTGTACGAAGAGGCCAGGAAGGTACTGGACCCGGTCGTCTACGACTACGTCGCCGGCGGCGCGGGCGAGGAGCGCGCCCTGGTCGAGAACGTGCGGGCGTTCGACCGGTACGCGCTGTTGCCGCGGGTGCTGAGCGGTGGCGAGGCGCGGGAGACCGGCGTCGATCTGCCGGGCGCCCCGCGTACGTCCCCGGTGATCGTGGCACCGACCGCCTTTCACCGGCTGGTGCACCGGGCCGGCGAGCGGGCGACGGCCCGTGCCACCGCGGCCGAGGGCGCCGTACTGGTGACGGGGACGGCGGCCACCATCGCGGTGTCCGATGTCGTCGCGGCGGCGCGCGAAGCGGCCTCCGACCCGGCGGTGTGGTTCCAGCTGTACCTGCATCCCCGCCGGAACGTCACCGGGGCGCTCGTCCGGCGCGCCGAGGACGCCGGCTGCACGGCCCTGGTGGTGACCGTCGACTCGCCGGTGTTCGGCCGGCACACGCGGGACCTGCGCAACGGGTTCACCGACCTGCCGCCCGGATACGCCGCGGAGAACATGCGCGACCTGCCCGGCGCCGGACCCGGTGCGCTCACCGCGATCCCGATGTCCGCCGCGCTCCGCTGGCCGGACTTCGCCGAGACCGTGCGCGGCACCTTGCTCCCCGTGCTGGTCAAGGGCGTCCTCCATCCGGACGACGCACGCCTCGCCGTCGAGCACGGCGCGGCCGGGGTGATCGTCTCGAATCACGGCGGCCGCCAGTGCGACGCGGCCCCGGCGGCCTTGGACTGCCTGCCGGCGGTCGTCGAGGCGGTCGCGGGCCGGGTCCCGGTCCTGCTCGACGGCGGGGTGCGCCGGGGCAGCGACGTCGCGGTGGCCCTGGCGCTCGGTGCGAGGGCCGTCGGCGTCGGGCGTCCCGTGGTGTGGGGGCTGGCCGCCGACGGGGAGGCGGGCGTGCGGCGGGTCCTCGCGACGCTGCGCGACGAGTTCGACCACACGCTCGCCCTGTGCGGTGGGCGCCGGAACGCCGATCTGAGGCCCGGCATGGTGGTACGGAAGGGTGGGACGTGGTGAAGGCCCGGGCGGGTACGGACACGTGGTGGCTGCCGCGCGCCGTGGTGGCGCTGCGTGTCCACCTCTTCGAGAAGGTCAACGGGGACCGGGCGGTGACCCTCCCGAACGCCAGGCATGGTCCTGAGGTGTTCGAGCGGGTCTACGCCCACCCCCACGCGGACGGCCGGAGCGAGGGGGCGGGTCTCTCCGATCTGTTCTGGTACTGGCTGGCGCCGGGGCCCGAGGTGCACCAGGAACACCTGGAGCCCGGTGGGCGCTACCAGGACGTGGCGGCGACGACGCGGCGCATCGTCGCCGGGAATTCGGCGGATCTCGCAGCGGCCGCCGCCCGTGCCGTCGCGGATGCGCTGGACGCGGTGCCGGACACGCGGATCAGTCTCGTACGGCTGCGGGACCTGGTGATGCCCGCGTGGGCCGCGTTCTGCTACGAGTTGGTCTTCCGGGAGCCGTGTCCGCCGCTGGCCCGGACCTTGATCACCGCGCACGCCGACGACGTGATATCCGCTCTGAAATGCACTGGTCTGCGCCATCCGCGCCGCCGGGCCCGGCTCACCGGCTACCTGCGGGACCGGGTGGCGGCCGGCCACGTACCGCACCGGCTGCCGGCCTCCCTGTCGGTGCCGGAGCAGGTGCACTACCTGCAGGGAACCTTCTTCAACACGGCGGTCGTGCAGTTGTCCGAGGCGACCGCGCACGTCCTGCTCGCTGTCGCCCGCCACCCGGAGGTGCAGCGGCGCCTGCGCTCGGACCCGGAGGACGACAGGTATCTGACGCGGGTGCTCGACGAGACGATGCGCCTGTATCCGCTGTTCGGCATCGCCCACCGCATCACCACCGGCGACATAGCCCTGGACGCGGAGACGGTTCTGCCGGCCGGTTCGGTGGTGTGCTTCAGCTATCCCGGCTACCACGCCACCGGATACGAACGGCCGGACGCGTTCGATCCGGACCGCTGGGCGGACCTGGCCGTCAAGGACACCCATCACATCCCGTACGGTGTGGCGGCCAACCGCCCCTGTCCGGCCTGGCGGCTGTCGCCGCTCGCGCTGCGCGCCGCGGTACGGGAGGTGCTGCGCCGCTTCCGGCTGGACTCGACGGCCTCCCACACCCGCTCCATTCCGCACCGGGCGCCTTGTCTGCTGATCCCGCACGGGCTGCCACCCCGGCCCCGCCGCCTGGGCGCGCTCCGCGGCTTCGTCCGGCTGCGGGACGGGGTGGAGGACGTCACCCGGGGCCTCCGCCAACTGGTCCTCGGCACGGTCATGGTCCTGCATGCCCGCAAGCAGCGCCCGGCCACGCGGTATTTCGAGGAGCGGCGGGCCGGAGGGTGTCCTGTCCCCCACGTGGAGAGAGGGAACGGATGACGCCCGCCCCACGAGCCGTGCCTGTCCTGCCGCGGGGTGAGCGCATGACCTCGCCGCTGATCACTCGGCCGCTGATGTTCTGGGCCGGGGTGGCCCTCACCTGTACGGGCGTCGGGCAGCACGTGTGGATGTTCGTCGATTCCAGGTCGATGGGCTTCCACATGGCGATGATGGGGATGTCCGGCGTGATGTGGGCCGCGATGGCCGCCATCATCGTGGGCGTGGTGATCTCCGGATGCGCGGTCGTGCAGAGTCCCGGTGCGCCTCCGGCCGGGGCCTCCGTCCCGGCCGGGACACCGCAGGCGCACCGGCGCCGTCTCATCGGTGTGCTGAGCTTCGCGCTGATGGTGGATCAGATGAAACCCGCGACTCTGGCGTTCATCCAGCCGGGCATGCGCGACGAGTTCCAGCTCAGCGCCGCCGAGATCTCCTGGCTGCCGACCGTCGCGCTGAGCGGCACCGTACTGGGGTCGCTGGTCGGGGGCCGCTCGGCCGACCGGATCGGACGCAGGGCGACGATCCTCATCGCGTCCCTGCTCTTCCTCGGGACGACGGTGTGCGGGGCCATGCCGACCTTCGGCGGCATCCTGGTGATGTGCGCGCTGATGGGGATGGCGGCCGGAGGCATGCTGCCCGTCGTGTACGCCCTGATGACCGAGAGTCTGCCGCCGGGACGGCGCGCCGCCGTCATGGTGCTGCAGGCCGGACTCACCACCACCGGTGGCTATATGGCGGCCGCCGGACTGGCCTCGTTGCTGATCCCGTTGACGGGGTGGCGTGTCCTGTGGTTCGCACAGCTCCCACTGGTGCTGATCCTCATCGCGCTGAACCGCTGGATCCCGGAGTCGGCGGCCTTCACCGCCCAACGGGCCCGGCGCGAGCACGTTCGCGCCTCTGCCCTGTTCAAGCACCCTCAGACGACCAGGACACTGGTCGTCAGCGGTTACGCCCTCGCCTGGGGGCTCGTCTACTGGGGTTTCATCACCTTCCTGCCCAGTCAGCTGGAGGCGTCGAACGAGGGAGGCATGTCCGCCGCCACCCTGCTGTTCCTCTCCTCGCTGCTGTCCGTCCCGACCTGTGTGGTGGCGGCGTGGCTCTACAAGCGCTGGTCGGCGAAGGGCACCATGGTCGTCTACGCGGCCCTCACTGTCGCGGCACTGCTCGTCCTCGCCGCGGTGGGAATGGACGGCAGCGAACCGGTTCTCATGACCGCCGTGATCCTGCTGTTCGCCGGTACCGCCGGGGTCATCGCACTCATCGGCCCCTACACGGCGGAGATCTTTCCCCTGGCCATCCGGGGAACCGCCGGCGGCTGGGCGGCGGCGGTCGGCAAGTCCGGCGGCGCCTTCGGGCCCCCGCTCATCGCTCTGGTGCTGTCGGCGCCGGGCGGCATGCGCACCGCCGCGCTGCTCGTGGCGCTGCCGATGGCCCTGGCGGGCGGTGCCGTCGCGCTGCGCGGCAGCAACCCGCGTACGGCTGAGGGACCCCCCGAAGAAGCCGCTCGGCTGGAGGCCGAACTCGACGATCTGGTGCGCGGCGAGGCCGTTGCCGTCGAGCGTGCCGATCCCACGGCACCCTCGGCGGGCCGGGACGGCGGCGCGCCCTGAGCGGTGGTGAAAGGTCCGGGCCCCGCCCTCGTCACGAGGGCGGGGCCCGGACCTTCCGCTATCTCCGCTGGGCGAGCCGCTGTTTGTCGGGCTTCCCGGCGGCCGTGAGCGGTACCTCTTCGATGACGGTGAGCCGGGTCGGAGCGCACTCCTCCCCCACGCCCGCTGCCACCAGCGCCCGCAGTTCGTCGAGGTCCGGGGTGCGATCGGATGCGGGCACGACGAATGCGTGGACGGCCTCGCCCGTACGGTCGTCCGGTACGGCTACGACGTACGCCTCGGCCACCGAGGGGTGGCTGCAGAGCAGCCGCTCGACGGGCCCGGCGTAGTACACGTTGGCGTTGACGATGATCACGTCCCGGGTGCGGCCCGTGAGCCACAGCCGGCCCGACGCGTCGAGGTGGCCGAGGTCGCGGGTGCGCACCCATCCGCCGGAGAACACATCGGCGGAGAGGGCGGGTTCCTGCCAGTAGCCATGGCTCTGGGAGGGGGTACGAGCGAAGAGTTCACCGTCGGTACCGTGCCGGACCGGGTGGCCCGAGGCGTCACGGATCTCCAGTTCCACTTGCACGGGCGGCACTCCGAGAGAGCCCGGCGGCTCCTCCGGGACGGCCATCGAGATCATGCCGGTCTCGGTCTGGCCGTAGCCGTGGAAGACGACCGGGCCGAGCACTTCGGTGGCCTCCCGCATGCGCCCCGGCTCCAGCGGCGACCCCGACACCATCAGCGCGCGCAGCTCGCCGAGGTCCACCGGCGCTGCGCGCTGCGCGGCCACGAGCCTCGTCAGCCGGGCGACCGTGATCACGCTCGCGGTCGCCCGGTGACGCACCAGGGCGTCGGGGAAGTCCGGAGGGTCGGCGGTGACGAGGGTGCCGCCGGCGGCGAGCGCCAGCAGCCCGTACTCCATCATCACCTGGCTGGCCAGGGTGCCGAACACCAGGAACCGGTCGAGGCGCCCGGCGAGTTCGCGGACGGCCGGCGGCCAGGCGTCCGGTCGGTGCGCCCATCCCGCGGTCATCGCCGCGTACGTCTGGGCGCAGGCTTTGGGGAGGCCGGTGCTGCCGCTGGTGTGCAGGAGCCGGGCGGTGTCCCCGGGCCGGGCCAGGACTCTCGGCCGGACGCCGTCGTCCGTCGCCGCCAGCAGCTCGTCGAGCGCGAGGACCAGGCCGTTCCCCCGGTCTCCGGCCTCGGGGGGCCGGTCGGTGACGGTCACGTCGACGTCTCGCACGATATGTTTCCGCTGCTCCTCGGTCAGGCCGGGCCGCACGCCGACGACACGCGCGCCGACGACGTGGGCGGCGATGATCGCAGTGAACGCTCCGGGGCCCACGCCCAGGAGCATGGCCACGCCGTCGCCGGGTCCGACGCCGTGTCCGCGCAGGCCGTTCACCGCGCGCCGCACGGTGCCGAGGAGCCGGGTACCGGAGATTTCCACGCCGGCATGCTCGAACACCGGCCGGTCGCCCGCCGCTTCGAGGATGTCCAGCACGGCACCGGGAAACTGCTCAGTCAAGGCACTCCTTCACGAAGTCGGTGAGCGGCTGCCGGTGGACCTCCGGCAGGTTCCAGTCGTTCTCCAGGTTCTCCGCCAGGTGGTGGGTGCCGGCGAGCACACCGTCCCGGTAGTGGCGGACGACGGGATGGAGATACGTGGAGTCCATGGCGTGGTCCACGTCGTTCTCGACGACGCGGGGGACGCCCACGTCGAACGGGTCGGCCTGGTCGTGTTCGGCTCCGTACTCCAGGTCGATGACGAACCGGTGCGTGGCGGGCCCGAGACCTCCGTCGGTGACGTAGTCCAGCGGAACCTCGGCCTGGTACACGGCCCGGTCGCCGTCCACGCCGACCACATCGCCGAGGAAGCCGAACTGCTGCCAGAGCGCCGACGAGCGGTTGACCCGGCCGATGACGGCGTCCGCGATCGCGTCCGGCGTCGCGGCGAGCGTCCGGTCAGGCCACGGGGTGTCGAGATGGCGAGCGCTGAGAATGCGGTGCAGAGCCCGTACCGCGTAACGGAAACCGTGGATGAAGCCGTTGGTGGACTTCTTGAAGTCCCGCTGCTGCATCAGCGTGCCGGCGAAGTAGAGGTCCGGCACGTTGACCGACTCGAATGACGAGGTCTGCTCGGGGAACCGGTCGTTGATGACGAGCGACGGGCGGCAGGTCTCCTCGAAGACCGACGCGTCGAAGCGGAAGCCGGTGCAGACGATGATCCGGTCGTAATGGAGCTCGCGCAACGGCTCGACGGTCCGCGCGTAGCGCAGCATGACCCGGTAGTCACCGCTCTCCGTCTTCTCGATGCTCTCGACGGTGCCGTCGAGCACCGCGTTCTGCGACTTGAGCTGGTAGGTGTCCAGGAAGTTGTTGTTCACCGCGCGCAGGTGCCCGAGGTAGTGGGTCTTCCAGGCGAGCCTGACCGAGTGCGGACCGGCGACATGGATGACCGCGGCCTTCTCGATGAGGCCGTCGGCGGTTTCGAACGCGGAGTTCCCCTTTCCGATGATCAGCACCCGCTGGTTGGTGAAGGAGGCCGGGTCCGGGTCGAAGGTGTCGTACCGCTCGGCGAGTTCGACTCCCGGGATGGGTGGCTCGTAGAGCCGGGAGATGCCCGTCGCCATGACGAGCCTCTTGGCCTGCCAGGTGCGTCCGTCGCCGCCGCGCACGGTGAAGACGCCGTCCGCCCGGCTGACCCGGACGACTTCCGTCCCGTACTCGACGCGCACGCCGGTACGGGCCGCGAAGTCGGCCAGGTAGCGCACGAAATCGTCCGCCGGTGGAAAGTAGCGCTCGCTGTACCGCGTGAAGCGCAGCTCCGGGTCATCGCTGAGCAGCGAGTTCCAGTCCATGCGCAGGTTGAGTTCCGGGTCGGTGAAACCTGTGTTGACCTTGTTGGTCGATATCAGCCGGCGATGGCGGGGATACCGGGTGAAGAAGGTCCCCGGGCCGCTCCCCCGCTCCAGGACGATGTAGTCGCGCCCGTCGCGTTCGAGCAGAGCGGCGAGCTGAAGTCCGGCCGGTCCGGCCCCGATGATGAGATAGTCGCGCACCATGGGCCGGACCGTAGCGACGCGAAATCAGAGGGCTCTGAGATTCGGTGGCCTTCTCTTCCCCCGCCCTCCCCCGCCGAGTGGCGCCACGGTCGGGCGGTACGGAGCCAGGCACCGCTGTCGGGAGGCAGAAGGCCGTCGTCGCTCAGGGGGTGGGAGCTGATGAGTACCCGCAGGTGGTGCGGAAGCCGGGTCGGTGTGGTGGACAAATTGATGACGCAGGTGAAGGTGTCACCGCGGGTGAAGGCGAGCACCCCCGGCGGGGAGTCGAGCCACTGGACGAGGCTGAGCGCGGTGAGACGGCCAGCGAGGGGGAGTCCGTCTTTTATCTCTAGATACCCCGCGCTGTCAACCCCTCTTCCTCGTGGCGGAGTCCGCGTCCTACGCTCGGACGGTGACGCACATGAGCTGGTCCGAACTGCTGCAGCTGGGCACGGCGGACCCCACCTTGACCTTCGCCCGCGAGAAGTGGACACAGCCGGGAAAGTTCGTCTGGGTGGCCCCCCGGGAAACCGTCACGGCCCCTACGGGAGAGCAGTACCCGCTCTGCGTCACGGTGTACTTCAAGGACGCCGACGACATCGTCAAGCCCTACCAGCCGAGCATGGACGGGATGACGGAGGCCGACGACTGGTACGTCGGGGTATCGGGCCGGCCACCCGGAGAGCGGTGAGCGGGTACGCGCCCACCGGCGGCCCGTGCCGGACGCGTAGGCGCCACCTCCCCCGGTGGCGCCTACGGAAAGCGTGTTACCAGGGGACCTCGCCCTCGTCATCGAAGAAGCGGCCCGTCGGCCCGTCGGCCGATACGGTGGCCAGTCGGATCGCGGCGGCCGCGCCCTGCTCGGGAGTACGCACCCCTCGGAAGCCGTTGAGGTCGGTCGCGGTGAAGCCGGGGCAGACGGCGTTGATCAGGATGTGGGTGCCGGCCAGCTCCTTGGCGTACTGCACGGTGACGGCGTTCAAGAAGGTCTTGGACGGCGCGTAGGCGATGGAGATCGGGCCGGTCTCGGCACCCGGGGTGGTCTGGAGCGTGAGGGATCCGACGCTGCTGGAGACGTTCACGATCCGCGGTGACGGCGAGCGCCGCAGCAGCGGCAGCAGGGCGTTGGTGACACGGATGACACCGATCACGTTGGTCTCCACCGCCGCCCGCACCCGGTTCACATCGACGGTGGTGGGCTCCTGCGGTGCGCCCCCGGTGATCCCCGCGTTGTTGACGAGCGCGTCGAGTCGTCCGGTCCTCTCCTCCATCAGCCGAGCCGCCGCGCTCACGCTCGCGTCGTCGGTCACGTCCAGCGGTACGCCGAACGCGTCGGCCCCGGCCGCGCGCAGCTCGTCCACGGCGGCCTCGCGCCTCGCATCGTCCCGCGCGCCGACCCCGACGGACCAGCCGAGGGCGCCGAGTCCGGCGGCTATCTCGTATCCGATGCCCTTGTTGGCCCCGGTCACCAGCGCGACCTTGGGGTGGTTCACGGTGTTCGTCTCAGTCATGGCATCGATACTTCTCCCCCTCGGGGCAGGACGTCCAAGACCGACCGGGTGGGCGGCGATACCGCCCGGGTATCGGTGCCGGCCGGCCCGGTTAGGGTGACGGGGTGGAGACACGTGAACTGCGGTACTTCGTCGCCGTCGCAGAAGAGCTGCACTTCGGCCGGGCCGCACACCGGCTCGGGATCGCCCAGCCCCCTCTGTCCCGGGCGATCAGCGGGCTGGAGCGACGCCTGGGCACCGTACTGCTGGAGCGCGGCAGTCGGGGCGCTTCACTGACCGGGGCCGGTGCGGTGCTGCTCCAGGAGGCACGCGTCGCGCTGGACGCCGTCGAGGCCGCCGAACGACGCACCCGCCGCGTCGCCCTCGCCGCGGCCGGCCGGCCCACCGTGGTCCTGGCCGCGAAGGCGGGGGCCTCCAGTGAACTGCTGGCGAAACTCCTCGATGCCTACGCCGCCCAGCCCGACGCCGTCGCCGTGGACGTGGTGCTGTGCGGGCCGGGCGAGCAGGCACCGGTGCTGCGAAAGGGCCAGGCCGACGTAGCCCTGCTGCACCGGCCCTTCGACGACACGGCCGGCCTCGACACCGAGGAGCTGTACACCGAGGGCCAGGTCGTGATCCTCCCGGCCGGCCACCCCCTCGGCGCCCGCCCACACCTGCGGCTCGCCGAGGTCAGTGACCTTTCCGACCTCCCTCTCCCCCGCTGGCCACGCCCCGACGGCACCTTCCCCGACGGCCCCGGGCCCCAGGTGCGCGACCACACCCAACTCACCCAGCTCATCGCTCTCGGGCGCGCCTGCGCGGTCGTCCCGGAGTCGGGCCGCAGCGGCCTGGGCAACGGCCTCGCAGCCGTACCGGTCTCCGACGCGCCTCACGTCACCACGGTCATCGCGTGGCCTCCGCACAGCCGCTCGACGGCGGTCGCGGGGCTGGTACGCGCCGCCACTGCTCTGTGACCGACGGCGGTGAACTGCCGCAACCGCGCCTCGTGCTGGGGTACCGGGCTGTGGCAGCGCGTCGGGACGGCATCGAGGTCCGTCCGCGCGAAGCTCCTGTGCGGTCAGCGGGTGGCGACGCGCGATGCGGTCCGGGCCGGCTTCGAAGAGCGCCCACGCCTTCCCGCGAACCCTGTCGACCAGGATGAGGCTGCCGTGGAGGCTCAGTCGTGCGTTGGGGTAGAGCGCCCCCCACTAGTCCGCGGCCATGTCGTTCCGTGCGAAGTCCGGCAGTTCGTCGGAGAGCAGGTCGTCGGCGCCGTGGTCGAGGAGGCGTTGCATCTCGGTGGACCGGGGCAGCATCGACTCCTCGTAGGCGCGGAGGGCGTCATCGACAGTCTCGTGCTGTACGAGGGCGAGTGCGAGTTCGCAGGCGTCCAGCATGGCGAGGTTGACGCCGACGCCGAGCGGCGGCATGAGGTGTGCGGCATCACCGAGGAGCGTGACCGCGGACTGGTGGTCCCAGGTGTGCGGGACGGGCAGGGCGTGAATGGGGCGGTCGATGTACAGGCCGTCGTTGTCGGTGAGCAGTCGGCGCAGGCTCGGTGCCCAGTCTCGGTAGCGCTCCAGCAGCAGGGAACGGATGGCGGTGGTGTCTTCGACGGTCAAGCCGGCTGCGGTGATCCAGTCCACGGGGACGCGCTGGATGATGTAGACGCGCACGTGGTCGCCGCTGTTGCGTTGGGCGAAGAGGCCGCGCTCACCGTCGGCGGCCGCGGCGCTGCCCTGGCCGACGAGTTCGGCGATGTCGGGGTGCTTGTTCTCGATGTCTTGGAACCAGGCTTCGAGGAAGCTGATCCCGCTGTACTGGGGAGTGGCACCCGAAAGAGCGCGGCGGACCTCGGACCAGGCACCGTCGGCGCCGATCACGAGATCGGCCTCGACGACGGTGCCGTCGGCGAAGCGCAGCAGACGTGGACCGGCTGCGGGGCCGTCGACGGAGCGCAGGGTGTGACCCCAGCGCACCGTGTCGGGCTTCAGGGAGTTGAGGAGGAGCTCGCGCAGCGTGCCGCGGTCTATCTCCGGCTTGAAACGTTCGCCTTCGTCAGGGGTGTGGTGGAAGAGGACGGTGCCGCCGGCCGCGTCCATCTGACGCATTTCCTGGCCCTCGGGCCGGGCCAGGCGGAAGAAGTCGTCGAGAAGTCCGGCTTCGCGGAGGGCGATCTGCCCATTGTCCTCGTGCAGGTCGAGTGTGCCGCCCTGGTTGCGGGCGGCGGGGCCGGAGTCGTGGTCGTAGACCGTGACGGTGATGCCGTGTCGTTGCAGGATGCGTGCGCAGGTCAGGCCGCCGGGACCGGCGCCGATGATCGCGATGCGCGGGGCAGGGGTGGTGCTCATGGTGGGGCTCCGTTCGTGGTGCGTGGGGAGTGCGGTGAGCGGCGTCGGCCCATGAGTCCACGGAGGGGTTCGACGACATGCCGAATCGCCCCTTCATGGGGTTGATGGTCGAAGCGCCGAAGCAGGACGCACAGGCTTCGTCGACTGCCACTTCAGAAAAGCACACCGAATCCATAAGTGCAACGACTCAACTTTTAAAACTGAGCGACCGAAGGGTAGTCTTGGTTTATGACCCACACCGAGACCGGGCACGCACCGATGGGCCGCCGCGAACGCAAAAAGGCCGCCACACGCCAGGCCATCGCGGACGCCGCACTGCACCTGTTCTTGGAGCGCGGCTACGACGATGTCGGCATCCGTGAGATCGCGGACGCCGCCGACGTGTCCACCACCACGTTGTTCAAGCACTTCCCGGTCAAGGAGGCACTCGTTTTCGACGAGGACGCCGACCACAGGGCGCGCCTGCTGGCCGCCGTGCGTGAGCGCCCCGAGGGGCAGTCGATTCCCGCAGCGCTGCGCGAGCACGCGCTGCGCCACCGCATGGCCTCACCCGACGACGACACCCGCTTCGCCGCCTTCTTCAAGCTGGTGAACAGCACCCCGGCTCTCCGCGACTACCAGCAGGGCATGTGGCTGCGCCACGCCGACGCCCTCACCACGGTCATCGCCGAGGAGAGCGGCCTGCCGCCCGACGACCCCGCATGCGTCGCCCTGGCTCATTTCGCCCTCGAAGCACCCCGCGCGGCCCGCGGACACGACGATCCCCGTCAAGTGGTCACTCGCGCCTTCGATCTACTCGAATGCGGCTGGCCGCCTCTCCCCGCGTCCGGATGAGCCTCCTGCCCTGCGGTTCGAGCGGAGCGAGGACCGGTCCGGGAGAAGCAGGAACATCCGGAAACGGGGTCGCGGACCTGGGTCATCGCCCGAAGGCGGCCCTTCGGACGGTCCGCTGTCGGGCGAACGGCCCGCACAGGGCTGCCCATTGCAGGAGCAGGATGGTTTTGCCGTCGGTGCTGCGCCCGTCGCGTGTCATGGCGAGGGCCTCGGCGAAGGGACGCTCCAGAACTTCGATGCCCTCGCCCTCTTCCTCGACTCCTCCGCCCACGCCGGCCCGGTCGGACGGAGTGCAGGAAGCCGCGAAGAGGTGGCGGCTCGGTGACGGAGCCCGGGTTCATGCAGGCGTCGAGGATGCGGGTGAGCGGGCCGAGCCTGACGCCCGGTTCTTCTTCGCTCTCGCGGCGGACCGCGGTGTGCGGGTCTTCCTCGTCGAGCAGTCCGGCCGCTGCCTCGATGAGCATGCCGTCGGGGTGCCCGTTCACGTAGGCGGGGTGGCGGAACTGGCGGGTGAGCAGGACGAGGCCGCGCCCGGTGTCGTAGGTCAGGACGACGGCACCGTCGCCGCGGCATGCCCGGCGCCGGTTGACGCACTTCGGCCGCTTCGACGAGGTTGCGCCAGGGGTGCCCTCTGCGGCGATGCAGAGGTGCAACGGCTGCGGACTCGGGCCGGGTTCACAGGGTGTCAGCGCGTAGACGTGCGTACGTCACTCGTGGATGCCGGGGCCGTCCGGTGCCTCTGCGGCGGAGTCAGGACATGGCGGGCCGCCTAGGACAGGGCCGTTGCGCGGGTGACAGCGCGGGTGAGGTCCGGGCGGCTGAGGGCCTCGGTGCTGTCGATGAACTGATCCACGGCGCCGGTCGCCGGCAGAGCGAGGACGGCCGGGTCGGTGACGCGGGCGGTCAACGCCCCGGCAAGGCGTTCGGCGCGCAGCACCTGGAACGGCCTGTCGTGGTAGGGCCGTGTCGCGGGGTCGACGGGATCGCAGAGGCCGAGGCGATTCTGCTCGGAGGCGACGGTCTCGTAGGCGTGGGCGAGGTGGTGCTCGCGGGTGTGCCAGTCGGCCGCGGCAAGGGCGGCGGCGAGGACCGGGGTGAGGGCGGGGCCCTGGGGAGTGAGGGCGAAGGCACTGCCGAGCCATTTGCCGTACGGCGGGTAGCGGCGGTCCATGAGCAGGCAGAGCCGCATCAGATCGCGCACCAGCCGGGCGGCGACGACGGCGGAGCCGAGTTCGTCGCCCACCTCGCCGCAGCGCCCGACGAAGGCTTCCTCCTGGGCGATACGCTGCCACTGGCAGGCCAGAAGGTACAGCCAGAGGTCATCGGGGTACCAGCCGAGGACGGTCCGGGCCGGCCCGAGGTGGCCGAGGCCGTCGTGGAAGACGGCGCCGGCCGTGACCTCGGCAAGACGCTGGGTGGGTGTGGCCAGCCAGTCCTCCAGGGTGACGCCCAGGCCCGGGTCGAATCCCAGCCGCGCGGTGAACCAGGTGCTCGCGTCGGTGACTTCCACCCGGTGACGCACCGGTCCCTCGGTCGCCCGCATGACTCCGATGCCCGCGTCGCCGGTCTCGGCGAAGTGCGTGGGGTAGCCGCAGAACGACTTCGGCAGGCGTTCGGAGAGCAACGCCGTGATCGCCGCCCCGTGACGGGCGGCGTCCCGCGGGTGCAGGAAGACCTGCAGACGGGGACCCCACTCGTGGTCGGCGGAACGGGCGGTGTCGAACCCGAGGACTTCCGAACCGCTGCCGAGACGGGCGGCGGAGTGCGTCAGCCCGGGGACGGCCTCGTCCAGCAGCGGCCACACGGCTTCGAGGTAGAAGCGACGCGAGAGTTCCAGTCCGGGAACGAACGGCGGTGTGGTCATACCGACGAGGATGCCGCACCGGCGGTGACCGGTCGAAGGCATTTCCGCGCCCGTCAAAGCGTCCATGCGGTTCGACTCGCGCCTCGTCGCCCCTGTAGTGATCTTCCCTCGCGCCCGCGGCTTCCCGGCAGGGACGGCAGCATGCCGGCTCCCTTCGGGCGCCCTGGTCATGGCGTTTCGAGTTGGGGCAGAGGACGGGCAGCCGGTCATCGGCTGCACCGATCGTTCCTCGTAGTCGGCCCTGTCCGGATCCGCCGGTAGTGCCAGGGTCCGTCCACCCTTCCGCGCCTGCTTGAACCGCAGTCCGCCCCGGTACAGGAACGACATGACCACCCATGAGATCGGCCCGCGCATGGTGGGCGAGCGGCTGATGTACAACCGAGCTGTCCGCGTCGACGACCCGCTCAGTTGGCGGTTCGTCTCCGGACACGAAGCTCGCGACGACGACGGCGGCATCGCGTACCGGGGAGACATGGCCGGACAGATGAGACTGACGCTGCAGCGGCTGGGTGAAACGGTCGCAGAGGCAGGGATGGCGATGGCCACGTGGTGCAGATCCGGATCATCACCACCGACCTCGCCTCGTGCAAGGCACACTACGAGGTGCTCCTGGACGGACTCGCGGCTGCGGGCTGTCGGCCGACCAGCCTGCTGGCAGAAGTCAGCGCCTTGTCCGATCCGGACATGCTCATCGAGATCGAGGCCGTGGCGGTGCGCTGAGCCGATGAGGGCATCAGCGTGTTTCCGACCAACCACCGTCTTCGCGGGAAGGGCGTGCGGGCGCGAAGCGATGAGGCGTCGATCGGCTGCGCCAGGGGGCCGGCGCTTCAGCGTCCAGCGGGAAGGCACACCAGCATGTGGCGGTACGGTGCTTGTGGCGGAAGGGGAGGTGAGCGCAATGGGGATGAGCCGCGCGGAGGCAGTCGTGCTCGTGCAGCGCATCATGGATGCGGACTTCGTCTCCGATGACGCGATGGCGGAATCGATGGAGAGGCTCGACAGAGCCCTGGTGTGTCCCTCCGGTCACATCAGTGACTTGATCTACTGGCCTCCGGAGCGGGAGCTCTCGGCTGACGAGGTGGTCGATCAGGCCCTGGCGTATCGGCCGATCGCATGCTGAGGCGGAGGTCCGGCGGTTTGAAGGGCTGACCACCGCTGGTACGCAACGCGGGCTTCGTTCACACTGGCCGAGTCGACCTCGTTCTGTTCCCCCTGCTCCCCGACGACTCCGCCGTGACGGGCGCCCTCCGGCGCATGTCTGTTCCCTGCCGGCAGTGCCGCGGGAGCCGGTCGATGCGGCAGTGGTGTCCTTCTCGGGAACCGGTCCCTTCTCGACGCCCTTGCTCTCGCGGTGACGCTCCTGGCTACCGCCTGGTGCACCCTCTCGATTTCCTGGGGTACCGCCGCCACGCCCCCGTGCCCCAGCGGTGTGCCCCCTTGGTGGCCGGGATTCGTCCCTGCTCCGGGGTTCTGAGAGGCCGGCTCCGGCAGGGCGTGGTTCGGGCGAACGGTCGGCGCGTGCCACATCGTCGTCAACCGAAGGGCGGGGCTTACGCTTTGTGGGTCACCCACAGCGCTTCGGCCGGCCAGTGGTGTGCCCAGTCGGGTGGGTCCGTCTTGTTGTAGCCGTTGGCCGCTTCGGGGTCGGGGCGCGGTTCGATGAGGTCGTCGATGACGAGCCCTGCGCCGCGCAGGACCCTGATCCAGTCGCCGTAGGTGAGCTGGTAGCTGACCGCGCCCTGGTCCTCATCGATGGTGTCCAGGCCGAAGTAGTCCCGTTGCAGCGTGGTGGTCGCGCGGCTGGTGGCTTCGTCGTAGCAGGCTTCGAACCAGGGGCTGGCGACGTTGAACACCAGGCGCCCGCCACGCCGCAGTACGCGGGCGGCCTGCGGTACGGCCAGGTGCGGGGGCGCCCAGCTGAGCCCGCCGTAGTCGCAGAACACCAGGTCGAAGCTGTCGGCGGCGAACGGAAGGTGTTCGGCGGCACCCTGCACCAGCGGGTAGCGGGCCGCCCCCATCGCGCGAGCCGCTGCGGCAAGCTGCTCCTCGGACAGGTCGAACCCGACCACCTCGGCACCCTCGGCGGCGAGCGCCCTGGACCACTGGCCGGCGCCGCAGCCGAGTTCCAGGACACGCTTGCCGGTGACGTCACCCAGCGCTCGCAGATGCGCGTCGGGGATCGCGTACGTGCCCCACAGTCGGGGCGTCGCACCGATCCGCGCGTCGTGTCTGTGCTGGTAGGCGTCGCTGATCCGATTCCAGAACCGCCTGTTGCCGGAGATGCTGTCCACGGACCGACCCAAGCACCACCTGCCGGGGGCGGTCAACGTGTTTGTGCTGGGCGGGCGGCGCGCCCCGGGGGCATACGGAGCAGAGCGGTCCACAGGAAACCGGTGCCGAAGAGTGGTGACTCGGGCGGTTCGTCGCGCATGCGGCGGAGTTCGACTTCCGCGAGGTCGGAGAAGATCCAGCGCAGCGACTCAGGGGTGTAGGCGAGGCCACCCCGTAGCCGGCGTTCGCGGTAGAGATCCGCGTCGGCGAGCTGGGTGCCCATCCCCTCCTCACCGGCCGCGAAGCAGGTCAGGGCGAGATGGCCGCCGGGGGTCAGGACGCGGTCGAGCAGGGCGAGGTAGCTCACCCTGCGGTGCGGTGCCAGATGGTGGAAGCACCCGGAGTCGATGACCAGGTCGTACGGTCCACTCACCTCCGTGGCCGGCAGGGAGAACGCGTCGCCGCACACGAAGCGGGCATCGGCCCCCACATCGGCCGCGCGTTCCCGGGCCCACGCGATGGCCACCGGGGAGAGATCCACGGCGTCGACCTCGAATCCGCGCGAAGCCAGGTACAGGGCGTTGCGGCCCGCCCCGCATCCCAGATCCAGGGCCCGGCCGGGCGCGATCAGGCCCTGGTCGAGATAGCCGGCCAGGCTCTCGTCCGGCTTCAACGGGAAGAACGGAACGGGCTTCGACCTGTCGGCGTAGAACCGGTCCCAGAAATCCCGGCCGTCCCCGGCCGCCAAGTGGCCGCTCCCGGCTTCGGAGACGAACAACCCGTCCAGGAGCGCGAGAACATCCTCGACAGTACGCACGGTCCGGTCCATCCGGGCCCCCTTTCGATCACGTCCGACCCTAGGAGCGCGGGCAACGAAAGGCCAGGTCGACCCATGTGCAGCGGCCGCCGTACCGCCCCGCTCCCGCCCTGCGTGGACCACACCGGCATCACAGCGCCCGTCCCGGCACCCACGCCCGTTCAGCCGCGAGTCACGGGCCTTGAACGGGCGGTTCCCAGCCGCGCCGGGCGAACGATTCCCACGAGTCCGCGCTTCGGCCACAGACGGGCCGGTCCGAAGCGCGGATCGTCCGGGGAGGCTGTCACACCGATGAGTTCACCGTTCACGAGCAGTCTGCCCGGTGATCCAACCCTTCCCGACAGGAGCGCCATGTCCACCATTCAGCCAGTGATCCTCACCGCCCACCAGGACGTCCTGGCCGGCTTCTATACGAAGCTGTTCGGCGCCGAGGAGATCTTCCGGGTGCCGGCGGACGGCCCGGCGTTCTACCTCGGCCTGCGCATCGGCGACACCGACCTCGGGTTGGTGGCCAAGGAGGAAGCGGGGGACGGCGCGGCACCCCGGATGCTGCTCAGCATCGGTGTGGAGGATGTCGACGCGACACTCGGGCGCGTGGAGGCGCTGGGCGGGTCGGTCAGCGGCGGCCCGAACGACATGCCGTGGGGGCAGCGCGTCGCCCACATCCTGGACCCCGACGGCAACCCGGTGAACCTCACGCAGCCGATCCGGACTCCGTGACTCTTCCGGGCGTTCGCGCCGGCCGTGGGTGACCTGTGGTGCCGTCGGCCGGCGGCGAACGCCCGGGACGGGGGCGGGGCTACCGGCGGGCGGTCTCCTGGACGGTGAGCAGCGATCCGCCCTCCAGCACGGCGGTCACCACTCGTACGCCCACGGTGGAACCGTCCACGAGGTGACGTTCCACGAAGCGGTACACGTCCGGGGTGACTCCGGTGACTTCCTCGATCCGAATCGACAAGCCCGGGCTGCTGCCGCCCGCACCACGCAGGGCTTCCCGTAGCGTCTCGAGGTCGAGTACCTCTCCGTCCGTGGTCACGAGTACGAATGACTCGTGGTGTGCGTCCAGGAACGCGTCGAGGTCCGCGGTCGTTCCGTCTCTCAACCACGCAGCCAGCCGGTCGTGGTGACGGGCCAGGAAGTCGTCGTTCATCTGCCCATTGTGGCAGGCCAGTTGCACCCGCACGGGGGCCGGGCAGGCAACCTTCCGTACCAGCCATTCGTCCTGTACTGCATGCGAATCTCTTTCCTCATCCACAACGCGTACGCGATCGGAGGGACGATCACCACCACGTTCAACTTGGCTCGCGCACTGGCCGATCGGCACGATGTGGAGATCATCTCCGTGCTCCGGAGCAGGGAACGCCCGAGCATCGCCCTCGATCCGCGTGTGCGGCTCCGGCCCCTGGTGGATCTGCGGCACGAGAAGGACGACCCGCGACATCTGACCCCGGCGAAGGTGTTTCCCTCGTCCGAGTACCGCTATGGCGAGTACAGCGCGCTGACCGATGAACGCATCGGCGAAGCGCTGGCCTCGCTCGACGCCGATGTCGTCGTGGGGACGCGGCCCGGGCTCAATGTCCACCTGGCTCTCCACGCGCCTGCGCATTCGGTGCGGGTCGGCCAGGAACATCTCACCCTGAACCACCACCCCCCTCGGCTGCGCAAGGCGCTGCGCCGCGCCTATCCGCGGCTGGACGCGGTCACCCCTGTCACGGAGGCCGACTCGGCCGTCTACCGGCGCAGGATGCGGCTGCCGGGTGTTCGAGTGCAGGCGCTGCCCAACAGTGTCCCTGCCCCGGCCCTCGCGCCGGCGGACAGCCGGGGGCGCATCGTGGTCGCCGCCGGGCGGCTGGCGCCGGTGAAGCGGTTCGACCTGCTGATCGATGCCTTCGCCGCGGTCGCGGCGGCGTATCCCGACTGGCAGTTGCGCATCTACGGCAGGGGCGAGGAACGGGAGCGGCTGCGCGCGCTCATCGACCGGCTCGGATTGTACAACAACGTGTTCCTGATGGGTGCGGTGGCCCCGATGGAGGCCGAGTGGGTCAAGGGGTCGGTCGCGGCGGTGACCTCCGATCTCGAGTCCTTCGGCATGGCCATCGTCGAGGCGATGAGCTGCGGGCTGCCGGTCGTGAGCACTGACTGCGCGTACGGCCCCGGCGAGATCATCACTGACGGGGAGGACGGCCGGCTGGTGCCCGTCGGAGACCGGGACGCGTTGGCCGGCGCTCTGCTGGACCTCGTCGGCGATGACGAGATGCGCCGCCGCATGGGGCGTAACGCGCTGGAGAACTCCCGGCGTTACGGCCCCGCACACGTCGTGGTCCAGGCGGAACGGCTGTTCGAGGAGCTGCTGGCCGACCGGCGTGCGGGCCGGGCGGTGGCCGGGGCGGGCAGCGCCTTGGCGAGCAGCGGTTTCGCGGCCCGGGACACCATGCTCATCGCGGCCGGCAGTGTCGTGAGGGCCGTGCGGAAGGCGCGACGATGAGGGGCGACGGCGAGCATGTGAACGGACTGCCGGAGCAGCCCCGGGCCGCGGTGACGGCGCAGGCCGGAGGGCGTTTGCTCATACGCGTCCAGCTGTCCCGGCCCGCCTCGGCGGATCCGCGGCTGCTGCTTCAGCCCCGTCCGGGGAAGGGGCAGCCGGAGGAGGCCGGACGCTCGCTCGTACTGGAGCCCGCGGGGCCGGACGAGTGGCAGAGCGTGCTGGAGGCCGACCCTGCCCTCGATGAGGGCCGTTGGGATGCCTATGTCGTGGCCGGGCCGGGCGAGGCTCGCGTGCCGTTACTGCCCGGCCTGCGCGATCTGCGCGGGCTGATGTCCGGTGGGGACGCCGTACGGGGCGCGCCGGTGGCGGTCCGCATCCCGTACGCCACCAAGGACGGCCGGCTCGCCGTACGGGCCTGGCGGCGCGCCCCGCACGCGGAGGCCGGCCGGATCACCGTCGGATCCGACGCGATGACGGTGGCGGCGCGGCTGTACGGTGCCGGGCTCGGCGAAGGCGCGGAGGTGTCGCTGAACCGGCGCGGGCGCGAAACCGCGGTGGCGCGGATCGGGCTGAGCGCCGAGGGGGACCAGGACTTCTCGTTCACCGTCGCCTACGCGGACCTCTTGGCGGAAGGGGTGGGAAGTACACCGGTGGTGTGGGACGTGTTCGTCCATCCGTCGGCCGGTGCGCCCCGGGTTCGGGTGGCCCGGCTGCTGGACGACATCGCGGACCGGAAGGCGGTGTTCGTCTACCCGGCCACCACGCTGGGCGAGCTGACGGTGCGCCCGTACTACACCCTCGACAACGACCTCTCCGTGGAGATCGCACCGCGGCCTTGACGGTGCACGTGCCTCGTTGTCGGAGTTACGCGGCAGTACGTGATCAGCTCACCGGGGCCTCCGCGTGCGTACGTGGAGGCCCCGGTGAGCTGACGTGTCACTGCCCGTCGCGCAGCCGGGCCGCCAACGCGCGGCCAGGGGTTCCGTCTCCTCGGCGTGCCCCAGGGCGGCCAGGCGCGGGACCGCCGCGTCGAGGCGGGCGAGGGCGGAGGCGGTCCGTTCCAGGTAGATGCCCTCCACGACGCCCGCGAGCCGGACGCACTCGGCCCACTCCGTGGCGTTCTCCGGTCCCGGCTCCCCGATCCGGCCAAGGGCCTTCTCCAGGGCGGTCAGGGCGTCCTCGTACTGCCCGGCGTAGGCGTCGACCCGGCCGTGTTCGTAGGCGAGGGCGGTCTCCAGGGAGCGGCCGTGGGGCTGGTACCCGGCGGCGCGGGCCTCGTCGGCCATCCGGTCGGCGTCCGTGAAGCGGGCGAGGGCGTCGGGAAGCCCGTCGGCGCCCTGCTGCTCGGCCCGGAGGCGGGCGAGCTCGCGCAGGGCGTTGCTGAGCTGTTCGAAGCGCGGGGCGCGCGAGTGGGCGGCGAGCGCCCGGCCGATGGCCCCGCCGGCCCGGTCGAAGTCGCCCGCCTCGCCGAGAAGCACGGCCGTCTCGGCGCCGATCATGGCGTGGCTCCCGGGGTCGTCGTCCCAGTCCGCCGACTCGGCGGCGAGGGCGATGGAGTCCTCGATCCGTCCCAGTTCCAGGCTGAGCCGGGCGGCGTTGCTGTACGTGCAGAACGCGCCCATCCGCTACCCGCGGCGGAGGTCCAGTTCGGCGGAGCGCGTCAGGTGCCGCAACGCTTCGTCGGGGCGGCCCAGGTGCATGCACGCCTCGGCCAGGTCGCCGTGGAGACTGGCGGTGTCGGCGACCACGACGGGCCACTCGGCGGCCAGGCGTACGGCCTCGGACAGCCCCGTGTGCGCCGCCTGCGCGTCCCGCAGGCCGAGCTGGATCCGGCCGCGCAGTCCGAGGGTGCGGGGCAGGTGCCAGGCGGGGCCGTGCTGCCGCAGGCGGTCGAGGAGGGCATCGAGCTCGGCGAGAGCGGTGGGCAGCTCGCCGGAGATGGCGTGGGTACCGGCCCGCAGCGAGTGCTTCATACGGCCGGCACGGCGCGGATCCGCCCTTCGTCAGGGCCCCGCAGCCGCCAGGGCCTCCTGGAACTCCCCGTACGCGTACGCGTCGAAGAGCACGAACCGCACCTCCTCGACGGGTGGCGCGGCCTCCGCCAGCACGGTACGGACGGCGATGCGGGCTCCGTCGTCCATGGGCCAGCCGTAGACGCCGGTGGAGATCGCGGGGAAGGCGACGGTACGCGCCCCCAGCTCCGCCGCGACACGCAGGGATTCGCGGTAGCACGACTCCAGCAGGGCCGAGCGGTCCTCGGCGGCGCTCCACACCGGGCCGACCGTGTGCACGACCCAGCGGGCGTCGAGCCTTCCGGCGGTGGTGGCGACGGCCTGGCCGGTGCGCAGCCCCTTGCCGTACCGCGAGGCGCGCAGTTCCCGGCAGGCGGCGAGGATCTCGGGGCCGCCGCGGCGGTGGATCGCCCCGTCCACCCCTCCGCCGCCGAGCAGTGAGGAGTTCGCGGCGTTGACGAGGGCGTCGACGGTCTGGCGGGTGATGTCTCCCCGTACGAGGGTGACGGTGACCTGTGGAGGCGTGCGCATGCAGCCATCATGCCCCGGCTCCCCCGCCCGTGCGGGAGTTGCCCGACGATGTTGTCGGTGCCCGGTGCTAGCGTCGCCGACATGGCGAATCGTTCGTATCTCTACTCCGCCGACTCGGTTCCGGGCGACGCGGACATCCCGCAGCGGATCCGCTGCATATCCGAGCACAACTGGGACATCCCGCTCGCGCACAAGCTCCTGGTGGGGCACGGGACGACGGTCGTCCCCTCCATGATCTGGAACCACCCGATCTGCGTCGCGGCGGACTACGCCGACGGCGCGGCGCTGCTCCGCGACGTCCTGCGCGTGGTCGGCAACGGCCTGGAGGACGACACCGAGTTCGCCGAGTGCGTGGCCAGGACCACGGCCCACCTGGAGAAGCAGGAGGCGAAGTACTTCCTGCTCGAAACGGGCGAGATCGTTTCCATGACGGACGCCGATCCGGCGGCGAGCGTTCGGCGTCTGGCGTCCGAGGGCGTCCCCGAGGCCGTCGCCCTCGCCGAGGCGGCGATCGCCGGCCGTAACGACACCTGGCTGGCCTCCGTCCGAGCCGACTGGCAGCGGCACTTCGCGTCGTTCTACAGCGATGCGCTCTACTTCTCCTTTCCGGGATCCGCGGACGACTGACAACGGGGGTGCGTGATGGCGAGGTTCATGCTGCCCGGTCACCCACGACGGCGGGGTCTTGGAGGAGCCGATGGACACCTGGCAGCCGGGTGACGTCGTGGTGCGCCCACGCAGCAGCCGGTCGAGGTGCGGCGGCTCGTGGCCGACGAGCACGGTGAGCTGTGAGCCGGGTGGGCGCCCCTGTGCCCGACAACCCGCTCGGCCGGCTGGTCCGGGGCCGGTCGCCTGACGGGGCGTTCAGGCGACCGGGAGCGGCCTACGGCGCGATGCGGGCCAGTGAGCCCGTCTCCAGCGCGGTCCACAGGGCGCCGTCGGGGCCCGGGGCGATGCCGTGCGGCTCCGAGTTCGGCGTGGGCAGGTCGTGGGCGGTGACGGAGCCGTCCGGGGTGATGGTGGCGACGCGGTTGGCTCCCCATTCCGTGAACCACACGGCGCCCCGGCCGTCGACGGTGACGGCGTGCGGCCGGGCCGCGCGGTCGGGCAGCGGGAATTCGGTGATCCGCCCGTCGGGGGTGATCCGGCCGACCTGACCGGCGGTGATCTCGGTGAACCAGAGCGCGCCGTCCGGGCCCGCCGCGATCCCGACGGGGCCCGCGGCCTCCGTCGGCAGGGGGTGCAGGGCAATGGTGCCGTCCATGCCGATCCGCCCGACGGCGTTACCCTGATTGAGGGTGAACCACATTCCGCCGTCGGCCCCGGCGGTGATCGCGGACGGGAACGCGCCGGTGGCGGGGAGCGGGTACTGGGTGACGTCGCCGTCGACGGTGACGCGGCCGATGCGGTCGGCGGTGGTCTCGGTGAACCAGAGCGCGCCGTCCGGGCCCGCCGCGATACCGAACGGCCCGGATCCGGAGCCGGGCACGCCGAACTCGGTCACCGTGCCGTCGGTGGTGATCCGCCCGATCCGGTCGGCCCGGTACTCGGTGAACCACAGGGCGCCGTCCGGGCCGGGTGCGATGACGGTCGGCCCGCTGTCGGGGGCGAGGCGGTACTCCGTCGGTTCCTCGCCGGGGACGAGACGGCCGATCCGGCCGCTGTGGACGAGGGTGAACCACAGGGCGCCGTCCGGCCCCGTGGTGAGGGCGTACGGTCCGGCCTCGGGGTCGGACACCGTGTGCTCTTGGATCGATACCCGGGTCGCGTCGTGCACGGGGGTTCCTCTGTTCGTGGTCGTCGGTGGAGCCAAGACGCGTTCGCGGTCTGTCAACGGCTGTCCGCCGTGGTGGTCTTCGGCGTTTCGGTGGACCGTACCGGGGCGGCAGCGCCTTCCGCAGGCTTGCTCCTCGTCAGCCAGAGGCCCGTGAACAGGGCGGTGACCAGTGTGATGGCACCCGCCGCCAGGAAGGCGCTGTCGAGGCCGGCCCCGAAGGAGGCGCCGCCCGACTGCCGGGCGCGGACCACCGCTCCGAGCACCGCCACGCCGAGTACCGCGCCGATCTGCCGGGTGGTGCTGCTGATGCCCGAGGCGAGACCGCCCTCCTGCGGGCTGACGGCCTGGATGGCGGCGCCCGTCAGCGGGGACATCGTCAGGGCGAAGCCGACGCCCACGACTGCCAGCCGCCACCACACGTTCCCGTAACCCGTGCCGGCGTGCACCGTCCCGAGGGCCAGCAGCCCGAGACCGCCCAGGGCCAGGCCGGCGGTGACCACGACACGGAAGCCGTGCCGGGCGGCGAGCCGGCCCGCGTACGGGCTGACGAGCACCATGGCGAGGGTGGTGGGGAGGGTTTGCAGACCCGCGCGCAGGATCGAGCTGCCCTGGACGTACACGAAGAACTGGGAGAAGAAGAACGACGAGCCCGTGAGCGCGAACCCGACCACGACCATGGAGGCGTTGGAGACGGTGAACAGGCGCTCCCGGAACAGCCGCAGCGGCAGCATCGGTGCGCGGCGGCGCGCTTCGACGGCCACGAAGGCGGCGAGGAGGAGTACCGCGGCGGTGAAGCTGCCGAGGATCGCCGGCGACGTCCAGCCGCGCGCCCCGCCCTCGATCAGCCCGTAGGTCAGCGCCCCCACCCCCAGGACGGACAGCACCGTCCCCGGGATGTCGATCGCAGGGGCGTTCGGATTGCGCGCCTCCTCCAGGTGGCGCAGGCCGGCCAGCAGGAGGGCCGCGCCGATGGGCACGTTGACCAGGAAGATGGCGGGCCAGCCGAAGACCTCGGTCAGCACGCCGCCGGCCACCGGGCCCGCGGCCAGGCCGACTCCGCTGAGTCCGGCCCAGAGACCGATCGCCTTGACGCGTTCCTGCGGCGCGGGGTACGCCGCCGTGAGCAGGGCGAGCGAGGCGGGGCTGAGCGCCGCGGCCCCGATGCCCTGGAGGACCCGGCCCGCGATCAGCCAGCCGAGCGAGGGCGCGAGGCTGCACACCACCGATGCGGCGGTGAACACGGCGACGCCGGTCAGGTACACGCGTTTACGGCCGAACCGGTCGGCGAAGATGCCGCCGGACAGCAGCAGCATGGCGACCAGCAGGACATACGCGTCGACGACCCATTGCAGACCGGTGAGTTGCAGGTGCAGGCGGTGCTGCATGTCCGGCAGCGCCGCTCCCACGATCGTGTTGTCGAGCAGAACCATGAACTGGCCCAGGCAGGTCACCGTGAGCAGCACGGTTCGGTTCGTGCGGCCGCCTGCGGCCGCATGCGATGCAGTGATGGGAATCCCTCTCAACCGTGAGACGCGCCCGGCCGTGGTCGGCGCGGGTCGCCGTGCAGCTTTCTAACGCAGCTACGGACTGCGTTAGCAGACTGTAAGCGAGGGCGGTCCACAAACGCAAGTATTGACTGCGTTAAAGTGGGTGCATGAACGAGCAACAGCGAGCCCGGCGGCCGGGTGGACGCAGCGCCCGGGTCGGCGCGCAGGTGCACCAGGCCGTCACCGAGCTCATCAGCGAGCGCGGCTACGGCAACTTCACCGTCGGCGAGGTGGCGGCCCGCGCGGGCGTGGCCGACAGCAGCGTCTACCGCCGGTGGGGCGGTCTGGAGGCGCTGCTCAGCGACGTGGCGCTCACCCGCCTCAACGCGCGCTCCCCGATGCCCGACACGGGGAGCCTGGCCGGCGACCTGCGTACGTACGCGGCCCAGGTCGCCCGCGAGATCACCGGGCCCGACGGACCCGCGGTGCTGCACCTGGCCGTCGCCCTGGCGGGCACGGGTCAACAGGGCGCACAGGCCCGCGACGCCGTCCGCACCGAGCGCACCCGGCAGTTGCAGGCCATGCTCGACCGCGCCCGCGACCGCGGCGAGTCCGCACCCGACGCACTCGCCGTGCTGGACCACGTCCTGGCACCGATGTACATCCGCGTCCTGTTCGGCATGGGGCCCCTGACCCCGGATTACGTCGAGGGGCTGGTCGACCGGCTGCTGTGAACCCGGGGCCGGTGTCCGAATTCCGGTGACGTGCGGTGACGTCACCCCCACACTGTTCCTGTAGCGATCAGCGGCCCACAGACCATCCACGGGGGAAGTTCATGACGGACCACGACGACGCGTACCGGCCCCCGGCGGACCGCCCGCCGCAGGGCGCTCCGTACAGTCCGCCGGCCGGGGTCTTCGGACCGCCCCCTCCGGCGGACGTCCCGCCTCAGCACTCCCCGTACACCGGCCCGTCCGGGGTCGTCGGGCCGCCACAGGGCGTCTACCCCCCGCCGGCTGTGCCGCAGCCGCGCTCGCCCTATGGCCCCGGGCCGGGATTCCCGTACGGTCCGCCGCAGTACGGGCCCGGACAGCCGCCGCCCGTCCCGCGGCGCAAGCGTCTGCTGCTGTTCGGCGGGGCCGGGGTGCTGGCCGCCGGGCTCGTGGCCGGGCTACTGGTGTGGCACGGCCCGCCCGGGTCGGAGGAGCCCGTCGCCAAGCGGGACCTCAAGCCGTTCCGGCAGGCCGTGGCCGCGCTGGCCGATGCCCCGGGTCTGCGGTACCGGGATTCCGGTGACGACCTGGTGAAGCGGGACATCACCGTCACCGCGTCCGGCAGTCGCTTCGGCGCCGTGGAGGTCGGCGGCTCCGGACTCGCCCGCGAGGTTCTGCACATCGGCGGCAGGACCTTCACCCGCGCGAAGGACTCGGTCTCCGGCGCGTGGGCGGCCGCCGACGAGAGCGACAGCGTCACGCGGGAGACGGTCGGACACATGCCGGCCCCGCCCGACCTGGCGACCTCGCTCGGGAAGGCGCTCGACCGGCTGGAGGGCACACCGGCCCCCAGCGAGTCCGCGCGGCCGCCCGCCGTCGACGGGACACCGGCCCTCGCGGTGGACACCTCCGCGGGCCGGCTGCTCGTCACCGAGCAGAAACCCCACCGGGTGCTGCGCCTCGAGTCGTACGGCCCCTCCCGGGCCGAAGGGACGTCCGGCGGTTCTGCCGAAGCGGCCTCGGTCCGGCTGACGGCCGTCACCGCGCAGACGGACGCCGAGGGCGAGGACCCGCCCGAGAGCCCCGAGGTGACGGACGGCCCCCTGGCGGACAGCGATTCCCAGGGGCTGGACCTGGCGCCGGTCGCCGAAAACGCCGTCGACCCCATGTTCGACACTCTGGAGAAGCAGACGGAGGAGCTGAAGAACGCCACCGACAGCGGCATCGACCTGACCCTCAGCAGCGGCGGAACGGTCACGTGCGGTTCCGGTGGCTGCACGGCGAAGAACAGCTTTTCCGGACACATCACCACCAGCGCCAAGAGCCGCCTGGTCAGCGGCAAGGTCACCGCGGTGATGACCGCTTCCTTCAGCATCGACGGCAAGTCCGCGGGACGGTGTACCAGTCCGCAGAGCTCCTTCGCGGTCACCGGAGCGTCCGTCTCCGGCAGCCTGTCCTGCTCCGACCCAAGTGCCGGGCCCACCTTCACCTCGGTCGAGGCGCGGAAGAAGAACGAGGCACGGGCCCGTTCCCGCGCCAGCGGTGGCCGGCTCGTCCAGTACCGGATTCCGTACCGCGCCGACACCCTGATCAACGCCTACGCCCTGGCCAGGACCGAGGTCAAGAAGCTGGTCGACCGGGTACGCCAGGAGCGCGACGCCGGCGGCTGCACGCTCCGCACCTCGGCCTCGGGTGCCACGGCTCGTTCCGGTGGCGTCACCGTGCCGGGCGGACTGCTCCACTCCGCCGCCCCCGCGCACCACCGCCCGTCCGCCCGGGCCGGGTTCCTCGCCGGCGCCAAGTGCCCCGACGCCAAAGCGGTGAAGGCCGCGGAGACCGTCATCGACCGCGCCGGCGACGGCAAGGTGCGCAAATCCAGCAACTACCACCCCCACCTCAGCGACGAACGCGTGGCGGAGATCCTCAAGGCGCCGGACGCGGTGTATCTCTCGCAGGGACAGCGCGGGAACCTCATCTTCCGGAAGGGCGAGGACATCGTGGTGACGAAGGGCCCCGGTGCCGGGGCGGGCGACGTCATCACGGGCTACGGCCCCTCCGGGAAGAAGGGCGAGAGCGGGGCGAAGGCGTTGGGCGGGTCGCCCGACGACCCGCAGCCCCCGGTGACCCACGAGGACATCGTGAACGGGAAGATCCGCGACACCAAGGGCGGCCACCTGCCGGCCGCCAGGCGCATCCGGTGAGGCGACGGACACGGTGAAGGTCACGGTCGGCGACGGCATGACCGCCGCTACGACGGGCAGGCCCCTCGCGTACACGCCCCGCTTCGACTTCCGGGACCTCCAGCTGATCGTCGCGGGGTACGCGGACCCGGCCGGGCGCGAGCGGGAGCTGCCGGAGACGTTCGGCAGCATGCGGTGGCTGTGGTCGCAGGACGACTACGTCCGCTTCGACCGGGGCAGCCGCGAGCTGCGCAGTCTCACGTTCTTCGTGCCCGCGCAGTACGTCTCCGAAGCCGTGGATCGCGGGCCGCGGACGCGGGCGGCCGGGCTCCGCGCGGATGCCGTCGGGGAGTTCGGCATGCCCGGGACGACGGTATTCCACTGCGACCCGGATGCCGGCGCGCTGACCTGCCTCGCGGACGTCCGCCTTCTCGGTGAGGAGCCGGACGCACGGCTCGGGATCGCCCCCGACGTGGACCTCCTGGTGTACGAGGGGGCGGTGGCCGGATGGTGCCTCGGCGATCCCGCGCGGTACCTGACGGACGGGTTCGCCGAGCCCCCTTCCGGCCCGCCGGCCCCCGCCACCCGGCTGCGGCTGGCCGAGTGCCTGGAGCTGGTCTCCTCGCCGCTCGTGGACCGGGTCATGGACGAGGCCCCGGAGGCGTGGCAGCGGCTCCGTGCGGTGGAACGCGCCCTGCGGGAGCAGTGGGAGGACCGGGCCCGGGCGGACGTCCTGCACGGCGTCATCAGCCGTCTCATCGAGGACTACGAGGGGTGAGCCGGACCGGGTCGACACGGGCCGGCTTCGAGTGACGCCGAGCCGGGGGACGGCGCGGCCCCCTCAGCAACCGAGCACCGCGTGGATCCGGTCCGCCGTGGCGCGCGGGCGGAAGACGTATCCGTTGTGGCCGCCGGGGAACGTCTCCAGAGGCGTCCCCAGCGCTCCGGCGAGGAGCTCGGCGCACGCGTACGTCCAGGTGTGGCCCGACGTCTCGCCGGCGGCGGCCACGATGCGGGCGGGTGAGGCGGCGAGTGCGGCCAGGTCGGTGACGTGTGCCCTGATCGCCGGCAGGTCGTGCGTGAGCAGGACCTCCGCGTTCCGCAGGCGGCCGGGGTGGGGAGTGCGTGGCGGGAGGTCCGGCTCGGAGTCGGCCGGGTCGATACCGAGGTCGGCCGCGAACCTGCGCATGGCCGCGTCCGCGCCGCGTGTCCGGAAGGTCTCCTCGACGGCGAGCAGCCGCCCGATGCCCTGCCCGGGTTCCGGAAGCAGTCGCGCGGCGGGCGGTTCGTGGGCGACGACCGCCGCGACCTGATCGGGGTGACGGATGGTCAGTTCCAGTGCGACGAGGGCCCCGATGCTGGTTCCGTAGACGTGCGCGGGCTCCGGTGCGAGGGTGCGGAGCAGGCGGGAGGCGTCCTCGGCGTGGGTGGCGAGCGTCTTCGCGGGGGTGCCGGCGGTACTCCCGGAGAGCCCGCGCCGGTCGTAGGTGACGACGGTGTACCGGTCGGCGAGGTTGCGTGCGAGCGGTTCGGTGGCGTCGACACCGTGGTGGCCTCCGGCGATGAGCAGGAGCACGGGGCCTGCACCGCGGACGGCGTGGCGCAGTCGCGCCCCCGGAACTCGGAGTGTGGATTCCCTCATCGTGCGGCCACCGTTCTGCGGGTCGGACAGGCCCCGGACGGGGCCTGTGCCGATCGTGCCGCCGTCGGCTCCCGGCCGGGAGCGGAGCGCTGTGCCCAGGACCGGCGGTCCCAGGATGCGCCGGCCCCGGGCCGTTATCCTGGGCCGACATGACACCGAAGCGTCCGGAGCTCGCCGATTTCCTGCGCCGGTCCAGGGAGCGGCTGGCGCCCCGCGACGTCGGGCCCGCCGAGGGGCCGAGGCGGCGGACCCCCGGGCTGCGCCGCGAGGAGGTCGCCGTCCTCGCCGGGATGTCCGCCGACTACTACATGCGACTCGAACAGGCCCGTGGGCCGCAGCCCTCGGTCCAGGTGCTCGCCGCGCTGACGGGCGCGCTGCGGCTGACCGAGGACGAGCGGGACCATCTGTACGTGCTCGCCGGGCACCGCCCGCCGGAGGGCGCGCGGGCCGGCGGGTACCTGCGCCCGGGGCTGCGGTATCTGCTCGACCGGCTGGACGGCGTGCCGGTCCAAGTGGTGAGCGATCTGGGCGACTTGCTGGCGCAGAACGACTTGGCGCTCGCGTTGTTCGGCTGTGTGTGCTCGGTCGCGGAGGAGGACCGCAACATCATCCTGCGCTGGTTCACCGATCCGGTGGTCCGCGGTCACTTCGCACCCGAGGAACACGAGGAGCAGGCGCGGCAGTTGGTGGCCGACCTGCGGGCCGCGGCGGCCCGGCGGGGGGGACGACGCGGCGTCCCGGTCGCTGGTGGCACGGTGCCGGGCGGCGAGCGCGGACTTCGGCACGCTGTGGGACCGGCACGAGGTCGCCGTGCGGCGGTCGCATCCGTACCGGCTCATCCATCCGGAGCTGGGCAGGATCGATCTGGACTGCGAGGTGCTGGCCACCCCGGCGGCGGACCAGCGCCTGCGGATCTTCACGCCTCCGCCCGGAAGAACCCGGGTGCTGGACGAGTTGCGCGTACGGGGTCCGCGCCACCGGTGTGGGAGTGACCCGCGCCGGTCGTGAGCCGTACGGCGCGACCCGGTACACGGCTTCCAGCGCCGCGTCGACGGGGCCGGGGCAGCGGCTCATGGCCCGCCACTCCCCCGGCCCCTTTCGTGCGCAGGCGTTACGGATGCCCCGGCGCGGCCGGGTCGGTGCCCGCCTCCGCCTTCATCGCCTTGGCCTCGCTCTTGAGAATGCGGGCCGACTTGCCCAGGGAGCGTGCCATGTCGGGGAGCTTCTTCGAGCCGAACACCATGATGACCACCAACGCCACGATGAGCAGGTGCCACGGTTCCAAGCCGTTGCGGAGCATCACGTCACCTCTTTCCTTCGTTGCCGTCCGGGCGTGCGGGGGCACGCGCGTACAGCAGACACCCTAGGCGCCGGACCTGTGTGCGGTGCGGCGAGGTGCTGCCGGCCGTCTCCCCACGGTGCTACTTCAGGTGCCGGGTGAAGAAGTGGGCCGCCGCGGCCCCCGCGTGTGCCGGGACGCCGGTGTGGCCGCCCATGTTGGCGTGCAGCGACTTCTCCTCGGAGCCGAACGCGTCGAACAGGTCGAGCGCCGCCTGCCGGTCGTTCCCCTCGTCGTCCCATTGCAACAGGACGTGCAGCGGGATGGTGAGCCGGCGGGCCTCCTCGTACGTGGTGCGCGGGATGAAGCTGCCCGCGAAGAGGCCGGCGGCCACGATGCGCGGGTCGACCGCCGCGAGCCGGACGCCGATGGAGATCACCCCGCCCGAGTAGCCGACCGGACCGGTGACCTCGGGGAGCGCGAGGATCGCGTCCATGGCGGCCTGCAACTCCGGGACCGCCTGGTCGACCAGCGGGAGGACGACGGCGTCGATGATCTCGTCGGTGACCGGTTCGCCCGCCCGCAGGGCCCGGCGCATGTCGGCGCGGGCCCGGTCGAGGGCCGGCAGCCGGGGCCGGTCGCCGCAGCCTGGGAGTTCGACGGCGGCCGTGGCGAAGCCGTCCGCCGCGGAGTGCCGGGCCCGGTCGGCCAGACGGGGGTACATCCGCTGCAGGCCGAGCGTGGGGTGACCGAGGAGGATCAGCGGCACCGGTGCGGACGCCGACGCGGACTCGGGTGTCCAGAGGATGCCCGGGATGTCACCGAGGGTGAAGGAGCGTTCGAGTACGCCGTCGTCCAGGCGCTGCTCGGAAGTGACATGCATGATCGTGCCTTTCGGGAGTGCACAGAAAGGCGCTCCCGGACGACCTGCCTATCGCCCGACCGTGACCCCGGAGGGGAGCACCCATGTCGTTACTGCGTTCACGGGTACCACCTCCTCGTTCTTTCGCACGGCCGGGATGAATCTAGCAGGGTGCCGCGGCGGTCGCCTAACGGGTTTCCGTGCGGGCCCGACGGCGGCCGCGCAGGGCGGCGGCCAGGAGGGCCACGACGATCCCGGCGAACGCCCAGGCACCGAGGATCCACAGGGCGCCCGTGGTGTCGTTGCCGTCGAAGTAGACGGTGTTCCGGACGGCGGTCGTCCCGGCGCCGGGTGGCAGGGCCTGGCCGATCGCGGCCCAGAAGGGCGGCAGCAGGGAGGCCGGGTAGACGCCGCCGGAGCTCGGGTTGCCGAGGATCGTGAAGATGAGGATGGTGAGGCCCAGCCCGATGGTCCCGGCCAGCGACTGAAGGGCCACGCCGACGGCACCGGAGGCGAAGACGACCAGTGTGCCGATGCCGACGAGCTCCCAGAAGGCGCCCGGCAGACAGTGCAGTACGGGACCGGCGATGACGGCGCCGCCGATCCCGGAGACGAAGGCGTAGGGCACCATCGCCGCGAGCCGCACGATGGACCGCCGGAGCGTGGGGCGCTTGGATCCGGCCGCCATGTTCAGTGCGGAGGCGGCGAGGTAGCCGCCGATCGTCCAGCTGAGCACCAGGTAGAACGACGAAAGGCCCCGGGTGTCGCCCGCGGCGGGCGGGCGGATGTCGCGGACGGTCAGCGCCCGGTTCTGCGTGCGTTCCACGGTCGCCACGACCTTCGCGGCGGCGTCGGCCGCCGAGGGGCCGCCGGCCGAGGCGATGAGCAGCGTGTCGGTGCGCCCGGTCACCGCCACGATCAGTGCGGCGTCGGCCTTCCGCTCCAGCAGCCGGGCCCTGGCCTGCGCGCGGTCCCGTACGGCGGTGACGTGCACCGGGTCGCCGGGCAGTGCGTTGAGCCGGGCGACCAGGTCGGCCTCCACGGGGCGCGGGGCGACCAGGGTGATCGGGATGCGATGGGGCTTCGGAGCATGGAACGCCCCCATGTACGAGAGGGCGAAGCCCAGTTGGAGCAGCAGCACGCCCACCATGACGAGTACGGCCCTGGTGGTGACCGCGTCCCGCATCTCCGCCCATGCGCCGACCCGCGCCGTCGAGCCCCTTGTATCCGCCACGTGACGTACCCGCTCTCAGCCGTGATTGACCGGTGCACCCATTCCGCGGACATCCTCACGCCGGGCCCGCGTGTCACGGAGCGAACACGCATGGCCGGTGCCGTACCCACCCGTTCGGCCCAGCACCGGCGGACGTGCGGTCGGTCCGGTCACTCCTGCCGTTCGAACCGGTGAGCGGCCCAGACCAGGGCCCCCGCACCGCTGATCAGGAGCAGGGCCGCTTCCACGGGGAGCGGGAGCGGGTGGCCGGCCCAGGTGATGCCGCCGGCGGCCGCGGCGTCCGGGGCCCGCAGGGCGATGCTGCCGCGGAGCATGTCGACTCCGTACGCGAACGGGTTCGCGGCGGCCAGGGAGTGGGCCCAGCCGGGCAGTGCGCCCAGGGGGAAGAAGCCGCCGGAGAGGAACAGCAGGGGCATCATCATCACGCCGAGCAGCGTGTGGAACGTCTCGGGTCTGCTCAGGCCGACCGCCAGGGTCAGGGCGAGGGCGGTGATCGTGAAGGAGATCAGGGCCATGGCGGTGAGAAGCAGCGCCAGGAGGAGCGGGTCGTAGGGCAGGCCGACGACTCCGGCCAGGCTCAGCAGCACGGCGCCCTGGATCGTGGCGACGAGGGTGCCGCCCGCGCAGCTGCCCAGGAGCAGGGTCGTACGGCTGACCGGTGCCATGAGGAGTTCGCGCAGATAGCCGCTCTGGCGGTCGGTGATCAGGCGGATGCCGACCAGGATGGCCGGGGTCTGCACGGTCATCATCAGCATGCCGGGAAACAGAAAGGTCTGATAGCCGACCCCCAGTGTGGAGTGGGGGATGAGCGCGGCGAGTCCGCCGCCCAGGATCAGGAGGTACAGCACGGGGTGGAGCAGCATCAGCGCGGTGTGGGCGCGCTGGCCGGCCAGGCGGAGCAGGTCCCGGTGGATCAGTCCGTGGATCGCGCGCAGCTCGTGCCGCAGCCGGGCCGGCCACCTGCTGTCGGCGGTGCCGGCCGCACCGAGCGGGAGTGTGGTCATCGGCCGCCGCCGGGCTGGGTGCTGTGGATGCTGCGGCCGGTGTGGTGGAAGAAGACGTCGTCCAGGGTGGGCGGGGTGGCGGACGCGGCGCGGACGGCGATGCCGTGACTTTCCAGGGTCGCGCAGAGACGGGGAATCCAGGAGCTGCCGTCGGGCACTCGCAGACAGATCCCGTCGGCGTCCCTGGTCACGGACTGCCCGCGCGGAACCATGCGGTGGACGACGCGGTGCGCGCGTTCGTCCTGGCTGGTGCGCAGCACGACCCGGTCGTCACCGATGGCGGCCTTCAGGGCGCCGGGCGCGCCCTGGGCGACCAGCCGGCCGCGGTCGATGATCGCGACGCGGTCGCAGTTGGCCGCCTCGTCGAGCTGGTGGGTCGTGATGAAGAGCGTGCTGCCGTTCCGCTCCCGCAGGGCGTACAGGTGGTCCCAGATCTGTGCGCGGGCGTGGGGATCGAGGCCGGTGGTGGGCTCGTCCAGGAACAGCACGTCCGGTGCGTGCAGGAGCTGGCGGGCGATTTCCAGACGGCGCCGCATGCCTCCCGACAGGGTGCGTACGGGAGTGGTCCGCCGCTCGGTGAGTCCGGCCACTTCCAGGACGTCGGCGGTGCGCTGTCGGATGTGGGCGCGGCGCATCCCGTAGAGACGTGCGTGGATGCGGAGGTTCTGTTCGGGTGTCAGGTCCGGGTCGAGGGCGCTCTGCTGGAACAGCATGCCGACGCGCTGCCGTACCCGGTGGGGCTGGGTGCGCACGTCGGCACCCGCCACCGTGGCGTGGCCGGCGGTGGGGCGGGCCAGGGCGCAGAGCATGGCGATGGTGGTGGACTTCCCGGCACCGTTGGGCCCGAGGAAGGCGAAGGTCTCGCCCCGGAGGACGTCCAGGTCGAGGCCGCTCACGGCGTGCGTGGTGGTGCCCTTGGGCCCGGGGTAGCTCTTGACCAGGCCGCGGGTGCTGATGGCGTACGCGGGCGGGCCGAGGGTGGCGGGGGTGTGCTCGGGGGCGATTTCCTCGCCGCCGGTGTGAAGGCGCATGGTCCGGTCCTCACCTCTGGTTCGCCGGTTCGGTCCGGCCGGCGGCTGTCCCGGGACAGCCGCCGGCCGGACGGTGGGCCGGTCCTAGGCGCAGCTGATGCCGATGCAGACCGTGTTGAGGACCGTCAGCAGGCCGATGCACTCGCACGTGGCGGAGAACGCCGCCGCGTCGGCGCCGACCGGGTCGGTCTCGGGCAGAGCGTGGAGGTGGGCGAGGAGTTCGAGGTCCTGGGTCTGGATTTCCATGGTTCTCTCCTTCTTCTTGTGGTTCGGCGGCAGGTTCTCTGCCGCTCAGCCCGGCAGCTGGGCGATCCAGTGCCGGGAGCTCGGGTGGCGGAGCCGCAGGAGGAAGGCCAGAATTCCGGCCGATCCGTCGCTCCAGCTGGTCGAGACGTCGCCGTACTCGTTGGGGAAGACCATGTGCCGGTGGCGGCGGGCGCCTTCGGTGACGGCGAGGCGCCCCATCGCGGCGGCCATGGTGTGGTGTGCGGGCTCCCCGGTGGCGGCGCTCAGGTCGAGCAGGAAGTCGCCGTTGCCCGCGAGCCCGTGGCACTGGGACAGCGGGGCCCGGGGGGCCCGTTCGGTGACGGCAGGGGCGCTGCGGCGGGCGAGGTCGCCGAACCGGTCGTCGCCGGTGACCTGCCAGAGCCGTACGAGGAAGGTGCCGATGCCGGCCGAGCCGTGGCACCAGTACGGGGCGGTGGGTTCGTCGCCGGCCTGGGCGGGCCACTGGGCCGCCTCGCCGATCCGTGCGGAGCTGTGCAGGAGGTGCTCGCCGACCTCCACCGCGAGCCGCAGATGGTCCTGGCGTCCGAAGGCGACCGCGCTGCACAGGAGGAAGCAGCCGATGCCGGAGGAACCGTGGGCGAAGCCCAGGTACTGTTTGCCGGCCTCGCCGGAGAGTGCTTCGGCGGGGACGGCCCAGCTCACCCCCGAGGGGCCGCGCCGCGCGGCGGAGGCCAGCCGGTCGGCCGCGTCCTCGGCCGGCGCGGCGAAGCGCGGGTCACCGGTGCGCTGCCACAGGTGGAGGGCGGCCATGCCGCTGCCGGCGGTGCCGTGGGTGATGTCGTGGTGGGGCGTGGGCTCCTGCGGGGCCAGCGCGAGGGTGAGCGCGTGGTCGACGAGCGCCTGGTCGGCGATGGCCCGGCCGGCTTCGTACAGTGCCCAGGCGGTCCCGAGGTCCCCGAAGTGCAGGCCGGGGCGGGTGGTGCGGAGGTGGGTGCGGTCCGCGATCCAGTGGCCGGCTGCCGAGAGGACTTCGGGCAGGCGGGGGTCGCCGGTCAGTTCGAAGTACCGCGCGAGGACGGCCAGGGGCCCGGCCGCCCCCTGCTGCACGGTGCACGGGTTGGTCTCGCCGGCCGCGGTGGACACGGGCCACAGGCGCCGGTCGTCCGTCGGAGTCACGGTGTCGACCAGGTGGTTCACGAGTCCGGCGACGGCATGGTCCAGGTCCTCGTCCGGCACCGGGGCGGTACGCGTGCGCCGGACGGTGTCCTGGCCGCGGAGGGCTTCGTGCGCCCGGCGGGTGTCCCAGCGGGCGGCGGGCTCGTCCTTCATCAGCCCGGTGATCATCTCCGCCATGGCGTCCGTGGGCTTCGCGGGTCCGGTGCAGGCGCCGAGCCAGGCGGCGAGCCGTTCCTCACCGGTCCTGAGGGCGGGCTCCTCGGGCAGCAGGTTCGGCACCTTGCCGGTCAGGACGAAGCACGTGGTGGCGCCGAGGCTGTAGTAGTCGGCCGTCACGGACACGGGCGCGTCCCTCAGGCGCTCGGGGGCGCTGAAGCCGGGGGTGCCCACCCGGGTCGGCAGGCAGGAGCCCGTCTCTTCGGCGGCGAGCTCCAGGTCGATGAGGCGGAGTGTGCCGTCCGGGCGGACCATGACGTTGCCGGGTGTGAAGTCGCGCAGGACGCAGCCGTGGGCGTGGGCCGCCGTGACGAGGTCCACGAGCCGGGCGACCAGGGCCGACGCCTCGCGGCGGTACTCCGCGCCCCCGAGGTCACGGAAGCGCTCGGCGACCCAGGTGCGCAGGCTGACGCCCGGGACTTCGCTCTGGGCCAGGAAGAGGTGCCGGCCGTGCTCGAAGAGGGCCAGGGCGTCCGGGGCGAGCCCGGTGCCCTTCAGCTTGTCCAGCATCCGGGCCTCGGCGCGCAGCCAGTCCCGGACGTCGCGCCCGGAGGCGTCGCCCTCCACATGGGGCCGCGTCTCCTTGATGACCACGGGCGCGCCGGTCGAGACGTCGGTGCCCCGGTAGACGCCGCCCTTGTTGGTGTGCCGGATCGCCTCCCGTACCGCGAAGCGACCGCCGAGCAGCACCGGGCCGCTCGCCGCCTCCGCCGCCGGGGGCGGAAGCGGCACGGTGGCGGGGAAGGGGCAGACGGCCCACGGGGGCGGGGCGTAGCGGCCGCTGCGCTCGTCCTCCACCGGGTTGCCGTCGGGGTCCTCGATGTACCAGATCAACAGGCCCTGGTCCGAGAGCCGTTGCCGGCCGGTGAAGGCGCCGTAGCGGTAATGCACCACGCTGTACGGGGCGTAGGGCTGGTCGGAGAGGATGCGGGGGCCGGGCAGTCCGGCTGTCGCCGCGTGCAGTTCGCGGGCGAGGCGGACGGCGTCGGCGTCCGAGCGCGGGTAGACGGTGATGAACTTTCCGGAGCTGCCCCGGGGCGTGGCGCGGGAGTTGAGGGTGCTCACCTGGTCGAGGGACCGGGCGAACTTGAACGCCGAGGTGTCCGGCAGCAGGACGTCCAGGGCCCTGACGAGGACCGTCGGTGCGGAGGCGGCCGTTGCCGACAGGTGGAGCTTCCAGCCCTGGTCGCGCCGGGTCGCCGAACGGGGGGCGACGCGGCACCATGCCTCGTCGGTCCGGATCGTCCAGCAGTCGCCGGTGCGGGTGGCCTGAAGGGCTCGGCTCAGCAGGCTTTCGAGTGCGGCTTCGGTCGCGTGGCTCGTCATGTGGGGTGTCCCTCCCAACGGTGAGGACCGCTGATCGGAAATTGCCCATGTCACGTGAGTGCGGAACGCGCCCGAACCGGAATCACCTGCTCCAGCGAGCGCAGGGGGTCGCTGCTGACCGGTATGGCGCCGCCCGGCGCACGGGAGGCGCACACTTCGGTGGCCGCCCGGAAGCGCGGGTCCGGCCCCGGGCGCCGGTCCGGGAGTGCGGCATAGGAGGATACGGCTCATGGCGGAAGATGAACGGAGAGTCGGTTCCGAGCGGACGGCCGACGACGTGGTGCTGATCCGGGTCCGGGGCAGCCTGGACGGGTGGTCGGGCAGCGGTGACCTGTCGGCGGCGCTGACCGGCGCGGTGGCGGACGGTTGCGTGCGTACGGTGGTCGACCTGTCCGGGGTCACGTTCGCCGACTCCGCGGCGCTCCACTCCCTTCTCGACGGTCAGCGGGAACACGTGAAAGCGGGCGTGCCGCTCGTCCTGGCCGGCCCGCTGCACTCCGGCGTGCGCAGGCTCTTCGAGGTCACGGGTACGGCCGGCGCGTTCCGGTTCGCGGACGACGTCGAAGCCGCGCTCCAGTGCTGAGGGCGTCGGTCCGTCGGGTCGGAGGGGTACGCGGGTGCCGGTAGAACTGGGCGGGGAAGCGGACGGTGTGCTCTCGGCCGTTCCGCAGAACGCGGCGGCGGCGCGGAGCATCGTGACCGAGTTGCTGACGGCGCGCTTCGGGACCGCGCTCGACGGGTGGCCGGCCCATGTGGTGGACGACACACTGCTGGTGACGTCGGAACTGGTGACGAACGCCTTCCGGCACGGTGGCCGGCTGACCGCGTTCGAGGCCGAGGTCACGGATGACGGGCTGCGCATCACCGTGGGCGACGCCAGCAGCGAGAGCCCGGCCGATGTGCCTGCGACGGAGCCCCAGGTGCGGGCGGAGGCGCCCAGGATCGGCGGCTACGGCTGGCCGCTGGTACAACTGCTCGCCAGCCGGGTCTCCGTCGGCGTCCACCCGGGCGGCAAACGGATCACGGTGGTGATGGCGCTGCCCGCGCTGCCGTGACCGGGCGCGTCCGGAGGGCTTTCAGTCGGTCGTCCGGCTCACTTCGTCCGGGCCCCTTGATTCCGCGGTCCCCGGTGCGAAGAGCTGCCGTGTCCCGGTGATGCGGAGCATCCGCTCCATGGAGGGCGGCGGGTCGTCCAGGACGAGGGTGATCCCGCGCGCGGCGGTGCGGCGGTGGATCATCAGCAGGGCGGCGAGACCCATCGAGTCGCAGAGCCGGAGCTTCGCGCAGTCCAGGCGCAGTTCGGCCGGCCTGGGGTCGGCGTCGACGCATGCCGTGGCGCGTACGCCGAAGGCCTCACTGGTGTCGTGGTCGAGGACGCCCGCGAGACGCAGCCAGGTGGTTCCCTCGCCCCTTTCGACGGTGAGACAGAGGGGCGGGACGCTCATGCGGGTGCTCCGGGGTGTGCTGCGGTGACGCCGGCAAGGACGGCCCTCGCCCGCCCCAGCGGCCGGACGGCCCGGGGGAAGTCCTTGAGCGCGGCCGTCAGGATGTCCAGGACGGGCGGCAGGGAGCGGGCGGGGACGCGGCGGGCGGTGAGGATGCCCGCGGTCCACGTCATGAAGGTGGTGAACAGTTCGTCGTCGTCGGTGTAGATGGCCACGGTCAGGAACTCCACGATGTGCGCGATGTCCTCCGCGGTGCGCTCGCGCTGCACGTCCGTGTACGTGGCCATGGCCGGGAACAGGTCCTCCAACTGCGTCAGCACCTGCTTGACCAGTCGCCCCTGCGAGCGCGCGACCAGGGTGTACTCCTGGTCCACCAGGTGCGGCAGGTCGTCGATCTGCTGCCGTACGTCGGCCGGGGCGGGCGGCGCGAGGCCCGCGGCCAGCAGGTCGGCCGCGGTGCGCGCGTCGGGGGCCCAGGCGTTCGCGCCGAGCATGCGCGCGAAGCGGCCGTCGGGCCCGAAGGCCGCCCCTCCGGCGAGGACGGGCACTCCGACGGACTGGCAGGCGGTGATCGCCGCGTGGGCCGAGGGCAGCCGGGTGGGAAGGGAGGACGAGAGGGCGACGACGTCCGCGCCGGTGTCGTGGAGGTGGGAGACCAGATGGGGGGTGGGGACCTGGGCTCCCAGGAAGTCGACCGCCCAGCCCCGCAGGGTGAGGACCTCGGCCAGCAGGCGGGCCGGCAGGGAGTGCCACTCCTGCTCCACGCAGGCCACGGTGACCTTTCCGTGGCGGGGCGTGGTGCGGGCGGCGGGGTGGTGGGCGAGCGCGGTGATCACTCGTTCCACGATGGCGCTGGCGGCGTGCTCCTGGGCGACGGTGAGGCGGTTGGCCGCCCACTCGGTGCCGACCTTCGCCTGTACGGGTGCGATGAGGTCCAGAAGCACCGTCTCGGCGGGCATCCCGTTGTCGAGGGCTCCGGTGACGAGTCCGGCGGCGGCGAACGCATCACGGTCCAGGGCGGCTGCGGCGAGGAGCCGGTCGCGCAGTTCGGTCAGTTCGGAAAGGCAAGCTGTCATGCGGTGTACCTGCCCCGGGTGTGGCCGTCCACCGCGCTGAGGTGGGTGGTCCGGGGAGCGGTGATCGCGACGACGGCCATGTCGTCGTGGCCGCCGCCCCGCACCCACTCGGCGGCGATCATCTGGATGCGCTCCACCACCGCTTCCCCGGGCATGTCGGCGCATTCGGACAGCGCCCGCTTCAGTCGCGTCTCGCCGAACATCTCGTCGCCGAGCGGGCCGCCCCGGGCCTCGGTGAACCCGTCGGTGTAGAGCAGACACGTCTCGCCGGGGCGCAGGACGGTTTCGGCGGTCCGGGACTCGATGTCGGGCAGCGCCCCCACCAGGGTGCCCTGGGTCCGGATCTCCTCGACCCGGCCGTCCGCCCGCACCACCAGTGGTAGGGGATGCCCGGCGGCCGTGAGCCGCAGGCGCACCAGGTGGTCCGTCCGCCGGACCGAGGCCAGGACCATGGTCGCGAAGCGGGTGTGGTGGGAGTTGAGGAGTGCGTCGTTGAGGAGCCGCAGCACCTTCTGGTGGTCGTCCGCCAGGGGGACGAGCGCCTGAAGGGTGTTGCGGATCTTGCCGGTGAGCACGGCCGCGTCCAGCCCCTTGCCGCACACGTCGCCCAGGACCACCAGCGAGGAGTCGTCCTCGTCGGTGCCGGCCGGGTGGACGTCGTAGAAGTCGCCTCCGACGCGCTCCCGGGCCGCGGCGGGCCGGTAGCCGCCGGCGAATTCGACGCCGTGGACGTGGTGCAGCCGGGGCGGCAGCAGGTCCTGCATCAGGGTGCGGGTGACGGCGCTCTGCTCGGCGTACAGACGGGCGGCCGACAGGGCGGCGCCGGCGCGCGCCGCGAACAGCCGGGCGACGATCTGCTCGTCCTCGGTGAACTGGCCGCCGCTCCGCAGCAGGACCAGGGCGCCTGCCGGGACCCCGTGGCCGGGCAGGGGTGCGACGACGACCGAGGTGATCGTTCCGGTGTACCCCTCGGGGACCACCCACGCGGGGAGGGACGCGGGGTCGATCCAGCGCGAGGGCACGGGCGGGAAGCCCTGGAGCGCCTCGTCCAGGCCCGGCACCTCGGACGGGTCGGCCGCGACGAGGCCGCGCACGGTCTCCTGGCCGGCCACCGCGTGGGCCAGGGGCAGCTTGTCCCCCTTCGGGGGAGAGACGACGACCGCCGCCTCGGCGAGGTACTGGGAGGCGAGCCGGGCCGTCGCCGACACGCACCGGTCGGTGTTCAACGAAGCCAGCAGGACGTTGGACGCCTCAGCGAGGAACGCGGTCCGTTCGCGCTCGGTGGCCAGCGCCTCTTCGGCGAGCCGGCGGCCGGTGTCGTCCACCAGCCACCACGCCACGTCACCGTCGCCGCCGTGGCCGGCGCGTGCTTCGTAGCTGCGTCCGCCGATCCAGCCCGACGCCGACGGGACCGTTCCCGCGTGGAGGCCCGCGGACGTGCTCGCCGCCGGATCACGCAGCTCCCGGTCGGCGCGTGCCAGCCAGGCCGGGACCGTGTCGGCCATCGTGGCGCCCGGACGCGCGTCCGGCAGGAGCCGGGAGGCCGCGGGGTTCAGCCCGGTCAGCACCCCGTTCGCACCGCTCTCGATCACCGGGTACGGGGCCGTGGACCAGGCGCCGGCTGCCGGGCGTTCGTCGGTTTTCGTAACGGGAGTTCCCTGGGGAGGAGCCATGAGGGGGGACCCGCCTGCGGCGAGCCGCACCACCTTCCAACTGGACGGACAAACATTGCCTTGCGGCAACTATCACGCAGGCCCGCCCTCGATGGCAATCGGCCCACTCCCCCAGAAGGTGACGCAGCGTCACACCTCTACCGTTCGAACACGCTCCTGATACGCGACTTTCACGGCACCTTCACCGGTTCCCTGCTGCGGTCGGTCTCGTCCTGCACGAGGAGGGTGAGCAGCGCGGCCACGGACAGGCCTGCTTCCGCGGGGTGGCGCAGCACCTTGTCCGGTTCGATGCGGTACGTGTTCGCGCGGCCCTCTCGCGTATGGGAGAGGTATCCGGCCTCTTCGAGGTCGGCGATGATCCGCTGGACCGCGCGCTCCGTGAGGCGGCAGTGCGCGGCTATGTCGCGAATGCGGACGGTCGGGTCATCGGCGATGGCCGCCAGTACGCGCGCGTGGTTGGTGACGAACGTCCATCCAGTGTGGGATTCGGGAACTCCAGGCATGCCCCCATCTAAGCGCGGACCCTTGCCCGAACTCAACTACATGACATACTTTTCGTGTATTCATTGACATGGTGAGAGTCACAGGAGGCTCGGAGTGTCTTACGGCGAAGCCGTTCCGGAAGTACGCGTGAGCGGCACCGGTGCGATCAGTACGCCCTCCGGGCCCGGTCAGGTGCAGGCTGTGGTGACGCAGTACGAGGAGCACGGAGCGTGGGTGGTGGCGGCTCATGGCGCCTGCGACGCGCAGTCGATCACCCGGCTCGAAGAGGCGCTGACCACGGCGGCCTGGACGCACCCGAAGGTGGTCCTGGACGCCTCGGGGATCACGTTCGCGGATTCGTCGCTCCTGAATCTGCTGATCCTCACCCACCGGGCGGGCGCCCTGCGTGTGGCGGGGCCCCGGCCCCACCTCCAGCGCCTGCTGCAGATCACCGGCCTCGACGCGGTCCTTTACGTACGGGCCACGGTCGACGAAGCGGCCGCCTGCTGAGCGACACGCCGCGCCCCACCGGCCGCTCACCGGCAGGGCGCGGCGCGACCCGCGGGTACCTGTTACCAGCCGGCCTTCGCCGTGGTGTAGGCGTTACGGCAGTCGGCGTTGGTGGCGTCCGCGGCGAGCTTCTCCATGGAGTCCGTCCAGATCCGCTTGGCCAGCTTCTCCAGGTCGCGTGTCTCGGCGGGCACGTTCGGGGCGTACTTCTTGATCGTCGCCAGGGACGACTTGGCGAACTTGTTGCACACAGGTGCCGCCGCGTTGCGGTAGCGCGTGTCCAGGTCCGCGGCCACGGCCTGGCCGTTGGCGGTCGCCCAGCTGTTCCAGGCCGCGCACGCCTGCTCGGTGAACACCTGCTGGTCGGTCTCGCTCAGGCCGAGGACTTCGGCGAGCATCGTGTTCTTGACCTTGTCCGGGACCGTGAAGTCGACGACGGGGAACTTGTCGAAGGTTTCGAGCAGCGCCTCCTGACACGCAGGCGGCAGCGGCGCGGCCTGCGCCGGAGCCGGGAGGGCCAGCGCGGTCGCGGACAGGAGAACCGCGGTGAGGACGGTGCTCCTGGCGGTACGCGAAAGGTTCATGGGCGTAGGGCTCCTTGCACGAGGGGGGTGTCATCGCGGGCGCGGCGTGAGCGCCCGACGGCTGCAGAACGATCACCGGCATTCGTAGGTCACGGCTGTCGCGGGCGGGCGCGCTCCTCGCCGGCCGCGTCCCGGGGCCGGGCGGGTGCCGGCACGCGCGCCGTCGCCCGTCGCGGCAGCGCGTCGCGGGTGCGTCGGCGGAAGACGAGCAGTCCGGCGCACGCGGCGCCGGTGAGCCAGAGGAGCTGGATCGCGAGCCCTTCGCCGGCCGGCGCGTCGGAGAAGGCCGCGGACATGCTGGCCTGCACGGAGCCGTAGGTCGGCAGGAACCGCACGACCGGGCTGTCCGAGCCGGAGCTGGAGAGCGGGTTCTGCAGGGCCACGTCGAGAATGCTGATCATGAGGATGGCGAACATCCCCTCCACCTCGCGGCGGAGCACCGATCCGAAGACCACTCCGAGGGCGCCGTAGGTAAGGGCGGCGAGGAACAGCCCGGCTGCCAGCACGAAGGGCTGCCGCGGGGCCCAGGCGAAACCCGCCGCCACCGTGGCGTAAGCGGCGACGGCCGTACAGACCAGGGTGAGCGCGGTGAGCTTGGCGAGGACCAGGTGATACCGGGGGTATCCCGCCATGGCCAGGCGGCGGTCGAAGGCCCCTCCGGTGAAGGTCGCCGCGAACATCATGAAGCCGGCGATCAGGGTGACCGCGTTGAGCGCGCCGGTGATCTGGGTGAGGTGGTTGCCCGGCGGGGACAGGACCTCGCCGGTCTCCCGCAGCCGGAACGGCGCCGCCCGGCTGGGGATGGCCACGTAGGCCAGGCCGATCCACACGGGGATGTACAGGACCACGAGGAGCATCGCGAACCGGTTGCGGGCATGACCGATCAGCGCGTAGCGGGACGCCGTGACGAACAGGGACCAGTGCCGCCTCACGCCGTCGCCTCCGTACGCGTGTCCTGCCGGTGCAGGCGTCCGCCCTCCAGCCGCCACAGCACGTCCAGCCGGCCGATGTCGTACGCCAGGTGCGAGACGACCAGCACCGAGCGTCCGGCGTCGCGCAGGTTCGTCGCCAGGTCCCAGAAGCGCAGATAGGTCTCCCAGTCGAACCCCTGGTAGGGCTCGTCCAGCAGCAGGACGTCCGGATCGTGCATGAGGGCCAGCGTCAGGTTCAGCTTCTGGCGGGAGCCTCCGCTGAGGCGTCCTGCCCGCTGGTCGAGGTATGCGGTGAAGGCGAGGATCTCCATCACCTCGCGGGCCCGCCGGAGGTCCCGGAGACCGAACGCGTGCCGGAAGAAGTCGAGGTGCTGGCGGACGGTGAACGAGTCGTCGAGCACCACGGCCTGGGGGCAGTAACCGAATCGGCCGCTGTGCCGCACCGTGCCCCGGTCCGGGCGGAGTTCACCCGCGAGGATCTTGAGGAGGGTCGACTTGCCGGCCCCGTTCTCCCCCACGATCCCGGCGAGGGTGCCCGGTCCCAGCCGGAGGCCGGCGCCCCGGAGGACGGCGTGCCGCCGGTAGGAGTGGTGCACATCGGTGACATCCATCGCGCTGCTCCGTCGTGACTGGGCTCCCCGGGGCGCCCGCCTGCCGCTGCGGCCCGGGCGGACGCGGCTTCCGGCCTGCCGCGGATCCTCCGTCCGTGCCCAACGAGCGGGTGGCGCCCCGGAAACGGTGCTCTCGGCGCGCCGTTCGCACAGGCGTCAACCCGATGCGGCCCCGACCACGCGTGCGGCGGGTTCGCCGCTGCCGACCGGTCCTGAGCGGGCGCGGGCGGCTAGCGTGACGGGGCCCGGCCGGCGGGCGGGGGTGCCCGTGCCGGGCCCGGCCGGCGGTCTGCCGCGCCGAGTTCGGAACACGGGCGCGCCGGGGCTGCGGCCCGGTCAGGAGAGGTCGGCCAGCCATGCGGAGAACGTGCGTGATCGGAGCGGGCCCGTCGGGGCTCGCGGCGGGCAAGGTCCTCGCCTCGCGCGGCATCCCGTTCGACTGCTACGAGGCCGGGTCGCGGATCGGCGGGCTCTGGCGCTACGAGAACGACAACGGCATGTCGGGGGTGTACGCGTCCCTGCACGCCAACATCTCGAAGGAGAGCATGTCGTTCTCCTCGCTGCCCATGCCGGCGGACGGACCCGTCTTCCCCCACCACAGCCAGGTCCTCGCCTACCTGGAGACGTACGCGGCCTCGTCCGGTCTGCACCAGCACATCGCCTTCGGCACCGAGGTGACTTCCGTACGCCCCCTGGAAGGCCGCTGGGAAGTCGTCCACCGGAGGCGCGGGGACGCGGGCGCCGGGGCCGTGACCCGGCAGTACACCGAGGTCGTGGTGGCCAACGGCCACCACTGGGACCCGCGTCTCCCCGACCCCGCCCTCCCGGGCGCCGAGGACTTCGAGGGGTCCGCCGTGCATGCGCACGCGTACCGCACTCCCGAGCCGTACGCCGGCAAGCGGGTGCTGGTCGTCGGCATGGGCAACTCCGCGTGCGAGATCGCCGCGGAGATCTCCCGCACGGCCTCGCGGACCTACCTGTCGGTGCGTGACCCGGTCCATGTGTTCCCGAAGATGCTGCTCGGCCGCCCGGCGGACCACTTGGCCATGAGTCCCCTGGCCGCGCTGCCGCGCTTCGTCAAGGGGCCGGCGATGACACTGCTGCTGCGGCTGAGCCGGGGTGCACCGGAGCGGTACGGGCTGCCCCGGCCGGCCCGCGGGCCGCTCGTCACGCACCCGTCGTCGTCCGACGAGCTCCTGGTCCAGCTTGCCAGGGGCGCGGTCACGCCCAAGCCGGGCATCAGCTCGTTCGGCCGGGACTCGGCGGCGTTCACCGATGGCAGTCGCGAGACCGTGGACGCCGTGGTGTACGCGACCGGTTACTCCCTCTCCTTCCCGTTCCTGAGCCCGTCCGTCTTCGCCGCCCCGGCCGGGCGTACGGACCTCTACCTGCGTACGGTTCCACCCCGGCTGCCCGGGCTCTACTTCATGGGGCTCGCCCAACCGGCCGGTGCGGCCTTCCCGTTGCTCGAGCCCCAGGCGGAGTGGATCGCCCATCTGATCGAGGGCACGGTCGCGCTCCCTGCGCCGGAGCGGATGGTCCGGGCGATCCGCCGCGAGCGGCGCCGCGATGCGGGGGCGTACGTATCCACCTACCGCCACGGCATCGAGATCGACGTCCGCGCCTACCAGAAGGTCCTCCGCCGGGAGCTCCGGGCAGGCCGGCGCCGCGCTCGCGGCGCCCGCCCGGCGGGCGTGTGAGGGGTGCGCGGGCTCAGCGTGGCGCAGCGGTCTCCGCCAGTTCCGCCACGGCCCGCTCCCACAGGTCCGGCAGCTCCCCGCCCAGGGGCAGGCCGCTGTCCACGACGACGGAGACCTCGGCCCACTCGCCGAAGAACGAGAGCCCGACGGCGAAGAGGTGCCCGGGCACGAGCAGCGGCAGCAGCGCGGTCCCCGTCACCTGCGTCTCCCCCAGGCTGCCCCGCTCGGCGAGTGGCATCGAGGTGGCCATGACGTTGGTGACGCGTGGGGAGAGCACCCGGCGCATGTACCACGCGGTGGGGCGGGCCGGCATGTGGCGGACCAGGTCTCCGATCGCCTGCCGCCACGCGGCGCCCCGAAGTTTCCGCGTCGCCGCCGTGACGTGGTCCAGCCGCCACCGGGCCGCGTCCGGGTGCGCCGGCGCGATGTGCACGGGCAGTTCGAGCGGCAGCGCGAAGCAGCGGTTCCCCCAGGTCTGCTCCTCGTCGGGGCGCCGCGCGTCGATCGGGAGCACCGCTGTGGCCCGTGGCAGGGGGACCCGCGCCTTCTCGGACCAGGTCGCCAGCGCGCCGGCGAGCGCGGCGAGATGCGCGTCGTGCGCCGAACCGCCCCCGGCGGCGCCGATGCCGCGCAGGGTGTCGGCCGGCACGCGTCCCCGGTACAGCCGCCGCTCCCCGGTCGGCGCGAACCCGGCGACGGGGCGGTACCGGCGTACGAGCGTGCCGGCCGCGAACTTCGCCGCGAGTCCGAGGGCCGCGGCCACCCGGCGGGGCACGGCGGAGCGCCGGACCGGTGCCGGCACGGGGCGGCCCGACGGCTCTCCCTCGCCGAGCACGGCCCGGAAGGCCATGGCCGCCGCCGAACCGTCCTGGCACGCGTGGCGGAGGCGATAGCACACGGCGTACGCGTCGTCGGCGTGGCCGTGGACCAGCCAGACCCCCCAGTAGGCGCCGGGCGCGAAGGGGGCGTTGAGCGCGGCGTGCAGGGCGGCGTCCCATCCCTCGGGCCCGTCGGCGACGGACTCGTGGACATGGTGCTCGACGGCGAAGTCCTCGTCCGGCCGCCAGTGAGGTCGCCGGCCGCCCGTCACCCGGCTCGTCATCAGGGGCACGTCGCGCAGGCAGTACGCGATGTACGCGCGGAGGTCCGCGAGGGCGGGGGGCGGGCCGCTCAGGTAGGCGATGCCGCCGGTGTCCCAGCGGACGTCGGGGCGCGTCCGTTCCAGGTCGAGGAAGGCGCGGTCCACGGGGTGGACGCGCAGATGTGCGGGAGCGGAGAGCGGCTCGGTCCGGGCTTCCGGGGGCGTCTCGCCGGAGGGGCCCGCCGAGGGTACGGGCCGGGCCGAGGGGATGGGCGTGGTGGACGGCGATGACTTCGCCGGCGAGGCGGCGGACCGGCCGGGAACGGACATGGGTGACGACTCCAATGCGTGACGGTCCGTGTGCTGACGGGCGCTGGGAGGGGGTGACGGGCGGCGGGCGGGGCGCGCGGCGGAGAAGGGCGGCGCGTGCCCGCCGGGTCCACCAGAATGGCCACCGGCCACGCGGGGTTCGTACCGCCGACGGCACCGTCCCCGGGCCTCCCCGGCGGGCCGCACCGGCCGGCCTGGCCCGGCCGCCGGCGGCGGCGGCGCCCCGACTGCCGTGTCGTTCCTGCGCCGCGCACCCACAGGACGCACCGGCTGCCGCTTCGGGGGCCCGCCGCACGGCCTCCCCCGGGGCAACCCGCAAGTTCCCCCGAAGGAGGGACGGGCGACGGGCTCGGATCCCTGCGAGTGCCGTGGAGCCGCCCCGTGCGCGAACGGGACCGCCCCCTCGGCGCCCCCGGTCCACAGCCTCCGCACTGGCGTGCGCGGCCCGCGGGGAGGGGTACTTCGTTCGGGTGAGCCGCCCGGATCGAGGTCTTCCGCTTCCTCCGCCGTCTGACATGGTGTGCCGTGCGCCGAAGATCGACGTGCTCGGGGAGGGCCGTGGAGCCGACGGCGAGGCCGCCGTCGGCCGGAGTGGCGGCGCGCCGTTCCCGGTCGTCGCGGCCGTCCCGTCCTCCGCCGTACGCGGCGGGCGCGGGCTGTCCCTTCCGAAGCCCTTGGAGCCATGGCCGTGCACGTTGCCCTCACCGGCGCCACCGGATTTCTCGGCCTGCGTCTGCTGCGTCGTCTGCTCGACACACACCGGTCGGTGACGGTTCTCGCGCACGCCGGCTCGGGGGACGCTCTGCACCGCATCGTCAGGTTCTTCGAACTGACCGGCTCCGCACCGGCGTTCACCGACGCACTCCCCGAGCGGCTACGGGTGGTGGAGACCGACCTGGCACAGCCCCGGCTGGGGCTGTCGGAGCGGGCGTTCCACGAGCTGGCCGACACGATCGGCGCGCTCTGGCACAGCGCGGGGAGCATCAACCTGGAAGGGGACCTGCCCGAGCTGCGCCGTACCAACGTCGAAGGGACCCGGCACGTCCTGGAGCTGGCCGCGGCGGGTCGGCTCAGGCCCCGTGTGCATCACGTCAGCACCGCGTTCGTGGCCGGTGCCCGACGCGACGGGGTGGCGTACGAGGACGAGCTGAACGACTCCTGCGGCTTCGAGAACGCCTACGAACGCTCCAAGTACGAGGCCGAGTTGCTCGTGCACGACTGGTCGCGGGAGCAACGCCGCCCGGTCCTGGTCCTGCGGCCGAGCATCCTGGTCACCGACCTGCCGCCGCACCCCGAGCTGCCCTCGCATCCGCTCCAGGTCATCGAACGGATTTTGCGGGAGGCGCGGGACGCCACCGGCCCCGGGGGGCGGCGGGCCGGCGTCCCGGACGTCCGGCCCCCCGTCCGCATGGTGGGGCACCCGCACGGCCGGCTCAACCTCCTCCAGGTGGAGCACGCGGCCGAGGTCATGGTGCGGCTGGCCGGCCGGACCCCTTCGGCAGGGGTCGACACGTACCACGTCGTCCATGACCGCGACGTCCCCGTGACGACGGTCGTGGGTGTGCTGGAACGGCTCGTCCCGTTCTCGGTCGAGCTGGTGGCCACCAGACCGGACGCGCCGACGGCCCTGGAGGCGCTGCTTGACTTCTACCCGGGCATGACCGCCTACCTCGCGCACCGGCGGCGGTTCGACGACACCCGGGTCAGAGCGCTGCTGGGCGCCTCGGCCGCGTCCGTCCCGGTGGGAACCGACTACCTGTGGTCCGGCCTGGCTCCGCGCGCCCGGACGGTGTCCGGGCCGCCGGGCGGAGCGGCGGCCCCGCGCTCCGCTCGCTGCGCCTGACCTGCCGTCGTCCACCTGTGCCCCTTCTCCTCGTTCCCTGTTGGAGCATCCCCGTGTCCGTCCTCGCAGCTTCCGGCTCCCCCGTGGTGGCCCGGGAGGCCTTCTCCCTCGGCGGGATCGCCGCCTGCGCCCGGCGCATCCGTGAACCCGTCCATCTGGTCAGTGGTCCGGACGGCCGTGAGCGGGGGCTCGCCGTCGGCCCCGTGCCGCCGGACCAAGTAGTCGGAACGCTGCCGCCGTTGTACCCGGAATGGCTCGGCGGCCGTACGTTCTGCGAGGCGCACGGCGTCCGGTTTCCCTACGTCGCCGGCGAGATGGCGAACGGGATCGCGACCACGGCCATGGTGGCGGCGATGGCGCGGGCGGAGATGCTGGGCTTCTTCGGCGCGGGCGGCCTGGCGTACGCGGAGGTGGAACGGGCGGTCGACACGCTCGTCCGCGAACTGGGCGCGTCGCGGAACTGGGGCGTGAACCTCATCCACTCACCGGCCGAACCGGGGCTGGAGTGGCGCGTCGCCGAACTCCTGGTGCGCCGCGGTGTCCCCGTGGTCTCCGCGTCGGCGTACATGGAGCTGACGCCGGCCGTCGTGTGGTGTGCGGCCCGGGGGCTGCGCCGGGGCGTCGACGGGACGGTCGTCCGGCGTACGCGGATGTTCGCGAAGGTCTCGCGGCCCGAGGTGGCGGAGAGGTTCCTCTCCCCCGCCCCCGCCGGGCTGGTGGAACCCCTCGTGGCGCAGGGCAGGCTGACGCGGGAGGAGGCGGAGCTGGCTGCGTGCGTACCGCTCGCCGAGGACGTCACCGTGGAGGCGGACAGCGGCGGGCACACCGACAACCGGCCGTTGTCGGTTCTGCTGCCGAGGATCGCGGCGCTGCGCGACGCGGTCTGCCTGCGGTACGGCTATCGCAGGCCCGTCCGGATCGGTGCGGCGGGCGGTCTCGGCACCCCCGACGCGGTGGCCGCCGCTTTCGCCCTCGGCGCGTCCTATGTGGTGGTGGGGTCGGTGAACCAGACCGCCGTCGAGGCCGGTCTGTCCCGGGAGGCGAAGGCCATGCTGTGCGAGGCGGACATCGCCGACGTGGCGATGGCGCCGGCGGCCGACATGTTCGAGCTGGGTGTGAAGCTGCAAGTGCTGGCGCGAGGAACGATGTTCGCCCAGCGGGCCGGCCGGCTCCACGCGGCGTACCGGGCGCACGGCTCGCTGGAGGAGATCCCGCCCGCTCTGCGGACCACGCTCGAACGCGATGTGCTGGGCGCGTCGTTCGACGAGACCTGGCAGCGCACACAGGCGTTCTGGGAGCAGCGCGATCCCGCCGAGATCACGCGCGCGGAGGCGGACCCGAAACACCGGATGGCTTTGGTCTTCCGCTGGTACCTGGGCAGTTCGAGCCGTTGGGCGATCGACGGGAAGGCGTCACGGCGTGCGGACTACCAGATCTGGTGCGGGCCTTCGATGGGGTCCTTCAACCGGTGGGTCACGGGCACACCGCTGGCCGATCCCGCGAACCGGACCGTGGTGGGGATCGCTCTCCACCTGCTCGAGGGCGCGGCGGTGCTGACCCGTGCCCATCAACTGCGCACCCATGGAGTCCCGTTGCCGCCCGAAGCGTTCACCTACGTGCCGTGCGAGGTGGCATGAGCGGCCCGGGCGTTCCGCAGCCCGTCACCCGGGGAGACCATGTGCGTGCCGCCGCGCTCAGCCGCGATCCCGTCGCCGTGGTCGGGGTGGGCGCCCTGGTGCCCGGTGCGACGGACGCGGCCGGTTACTGGCGGCTCGTGACCGGCGGGCGGGACCTGATCACCGAGGTGCCCGCGTCCCGCTGGCGGGTCGAGGACCATTACGACCCGGACCCGGCGGCCCCCGACCGGACGTACGCCCGCCGGGGTGCCTTCCTGCCGGAGGTCGGATTCGACCCGATGGCGTACGGGGTTCCCCCCGCCGTCCTGTCGTCGACGGACAGCTCCCAGCTGCTCGCCCTGATGGTCGCCGACCAGGTGCTGGCGGACGCCGGGGGCAGGGAACGGCTGGACCCGGACCGTACCGGTGTGGTCCTCGGCGCGGCGGCCCTGGAACTGCTTCCTCACATGTACGCGCGGACGCACCGCCCCGTGTGGCTCGCCGCGCTCCGCGAGAGCGGGTTCCCGGAGGCCGACGCGCAGGCGGTGTGCGACCGGATCTCGGCCCGGTTCGCGCCGTGGCGCGAGTCGACGTTCCCCGGGCTGCTGGGCAACGTCGTCGCGGGCCGGATCGCCAACCGGTTCGACCTGCACGGCATCAACCACACCACCGACGCGGCCTGTGCCAGTTCGCTGGCCGCCCTGTCGACGGCGGTCGGTGAGCTGGCGCTCGGCCGGGCCGACCTGGTGATCAGCGGCGGTGTGGACACGGGCAACGACGTCGGCATGTTCCTGTGCTTCTCCAAGACGCCCGCGCTGTCCCCCAGCGGGGACTGCCGGCCGTTCTCCGCGGCGGCGGACGGGACCATGCTGGGCGAGGCCGTCGTCATGTACGCCCTGAAACGGCTGTCGGACGCGGAGCGGGACGGCGACCGCGTCCACGCGGTGATCCGGGGCATCGGCACCTCGTCCGACGGCCGCAGCACCGCGATCTACGCACCGCTGCCCGAGGGCCAGGCGCGGGCCCTGCGGCGCGCGTACGAGGAGGCAGGCTATGGGCCGGAGACGGTGGAGCTCGTCGAGGCGCACGGCACCGGGACCAAGGCCGGGGACACGGCCGAACTGACGGCTCTGAACGAGGTGTTCGGGGCGTCGGGGCGGCCGGACGGGCAGTGGTGCGCGATCGGCTCGGTCAAGTCCCAGATCGGCCACACCAAGTGTGCGGCGGGTGCGGCGGGGCTGCTGAAGGCGGTCATGGCCCTGCGCCACCAGGTGTTGCCGCCGACCGTGAAGGTCGAGCGGCCGAACCCGGAGGCGGCCCGGCCCGACGGCCCGTTCTACGTGAACACCGAAACGCGTCCGTGGGTACGGCCTTCCGGGCATCCGCGCCGGGCGTCGGTGTCCAGCTTCGGGTTCGGCGGCAGCAACTTCCACGTCACGCTGGAGGAGTACGTGCCTTCGGGCGGCGGGGGCCGGCCGGCGCCGCGCCACCGCTCGGCGCCGAGCGAGCTGGTCCTGTTCAGCGGGGGCTCCCCCGCCGAGCTGGTGCCTCCGCCGGCGGATGGGGCCCGTCCGCTCGCCGCACTGGCCCGGGAGAGCCAGGCGTCCTTCGACCCCGCCGCCCCGGTGCGCCTGGCGATCGTGGCCGGCGACGGGGAGGAGCTGCGGGAGAAGTACGACCGGGCCCTCGCACTGATCGGGCAGCGCCCCGGCACCGCGTTCGCCACACCGTTCGGGGCCCGGTACGCGTGCGGGGAGCCGTCTCCCGGCCGTATCGGCTTCCTGTTCTCCGGGCAGGGTGCGCAGTACGTGGGGATGGGCGCCGGCGCGGCCATGCTGTCCCCGGCGGCTCAGGCCGTGTGGGACCGCCTGGGGGGCACCTCCTTCGACGGACGGCCGCTGCACCGGGTGGTGTTCCCGCCGCCCGCCTTCGGCGACGAGGAGCGCGCGGCCCGGCAGGCGCTGCTGGACGCCACCGAGTGGGCCCAGCCGGCGCTGGCGGTACACGCGCTGGCGCTGCTGGCGGTGGTGCGGGAGCTGGGACTGCGCCCGGACTGCGTGGCGGGGCACAGCTTCGGTGAGCTGGTGGCGCTGCACTGCGCGGGGGTGCTGGACGCCGGGGCGCTGCTGGGACTCGCCCGGCGCCGTGGCGAGCTGATGCGGGACGCGGCGGGCGTGCCGGGGGCGATGCTGGCCGTGGCGACGGACCGTGCCCATGTCGCGCGGGTACTGGCCGGCGGGGCATTCGGGGACGTCTGGCCCGCGAATCACAACGCGCCGCGCCAGGTGGTCCTTTCGGGTTCGGCGGACGCTGTGGCACGCGCCGGGGAGGCGTTCGCCGCCGAGGGTGTGGCCACCCGGCGGCTGGCCACGTCGACCGCCTTCCACAGTCCGGTCGTCGCCCCGGCCACGGAGCCGCTGGCCGCGTACCTGCGGTCGGTGCCGCTGACGGTGCCCGGGATCGAGGTCTACGGCAACGCGGACGCGGCACCGTACCCCACGGATCCGGAGGGGGTACGCCGGCGGATCGCCGGCCACCTCGCCTCACCGGTGCTCTTCCAGGACCAGATCGAGGCCATGTACGGGAGCGGGGTGCGGACGTTCGTCGAGATCGGCCCGGGCAACGCGCTGACCGTCCTGGCCGGTCAAATCCTCGGCGACCGGCCGCACACCGCCGTCTCCCTGGACGGGTCCGGCCGGAACGCAACCGGCGGCCTGCACGCGGCACTCGGCGAGCTGTCGGTGCGCGGAGTGCCCCTCGAACTCGGCGCTCTCTGGGCGCCCTACGACTCGCCCGAGATTTCAGCGAAGGAGCGCGAGCCCCGAATGACGGTGAAGATCAGCGGAGCCAACCACGGTCAGCTCCCCCCGCCCCGTGCCGCGGCCATCGAACCGCACGGTGATCCGGCGCCCCTGCCGCGTTCCCCGCACGTACCCGAGCCCGACACCCAGGCGGCCCCCATGCCCGCGTACCTCCCCTCCCCCGCACCCGTGCCCACGCAGACCGCAACGGCGGCCGTTGCCCCGGTGTCCGCCGCCGCGCCCGGGGCGCCGGGTCTCCTCGGCCCGGATCTGTACGCGGCCGTGGACCAGGTACACCGGCAGGCGGCCGAGGCCCACGCGGCCTGTCAGCGCATGCTGGTGGACAGCCACCTGGCGTTTCTCCGGATGACCGAGACGAGCATGTCCGCGATGCTCGGCATGCCGCTCACCGGGGATGCGCCCGCCGTTCCGGCTCCCGCGGCATCGCTGCCGCTTCCCCGGCCTTCGGCGCCCGCGCCGGTGGCGGTGCCGGCGCCGGCTCCCGCGTTCGCGCCCGTGCCGCCGGCGCCCGTCGCCCCTGTGCCGCAGGCTCCCGTCGCCCCGGCACCGGCCGCAACCACGCATTCCGATCCGGCCGATGACGCCGTGCCGCGGTCCCTCTCGCCCTCGGAACTGCGGGACGTCCTTCTGTCGGTGGTGGCCCGGCTCACCGGTTACCCGGCGGAGATGCTCGACGTGGACATGGAGTTGGAGGCAGACCTGGGCGTCGACTCCATCAAGCGCGTCGAGATCCTGTCGGCCGTCCGCCGCGAGGTGGGTGGCCTGGCGTCCGGGGACGTCGGGCACCTGGGGCGGCTCCGCACGCTGCGCGAAATCGTCGATGCGCTGGTCACGGGCCACCCGCCCGTGGAGGCCTCCGCCACCGTCGCGGAGGCCGGTGCTCCGGAGGGTGCCGGGTTTCCCGTCCCCGACGCCCACTCCGGCGAGGACGTGACCCTGACGCGGCTCGTGCCGCACCTGGTGGAGACTCCCGCGTCCGGCCTGGCGACGGCGGGGCTGCTGGACGGGCCGGTCGTGGTCACCGGCGAGGGCCCGGACGGGTGCGGGCTGACCGGTCTCGTCGCCCGGAAGCTGGTGGAGCACGGCGTGGACGCCACCGCCGTGGCCGAGGTGCCGTCGGGCGCGCGGGCCGTCGTCCATCTCGGCGCGCTGACCGCGGCCGGTACGCCGGACGGGGCGAGGGAGGTCCACCGTTCGGCGCTCCGTGCGGCGCGCACGGTGGCGGCCCGGGCGGCCGAGGGCGATGCCTTGTTCGTGGCCGTGCAGGACACCGGGGGTGACTTCGGGCTCGGCGGTCGCAGTGGTGAACGTGCCTGGCTGGGCGGGGTCGCCGGACTGGTCAGGACAGCGGCGAAGGAGTGGCCGGACGGGTCGTGCAGAGTCATCGACTGCGAGCGGGGCGGCCGGGGCGACGAAGCGGTCGCCGAGGCGGTCGTCCGGGAATTGCTCGACGGTGGGGCCGACCCGGAGACCGGTCTCCGGGCCGACGGTTCACGGCGCGTCCCGCGCCTGCTGCCCGCCCCGGCCGCCCCCTCCGGTGACGTCCGGATCACCTCCGCGTCGGTGCTCGTGGTCACCGGCGGCGCCCGGGGGGTGACCGCCGCCGCCCTGCTGGACCTGGCCGGGGCCCACCGCCCGAGGATCGCTCTGCTGGGCAGGACCGACCCGGACGCCGAGCCCGACGGGCTCGGCGGGGCGACCGACGAGCAGGCGCTCACCCGCCTGCTGGCCCGACGTGCCGACGCGGCCGGGACGGACGCGTCGCCCGCGCGGATCGCGGCCCGGGCACGGGAGATCCTCGCCGCGCGCGAGGTGCGGGCGACACTGGCGGCCCTGGAGGCGGCCGGTTCGCCCGTGCGGTACGTGCGGGTGGACGTCCGCGACGGGGACGCCCTTGCCGCGGCCCTGCGCGAGGTCCGTGACACCTGGGGTCCGGTCACCGGCCTGGTGCACGGTGCGGGGGTGCTGGCGGACAGGCGGATCGCCGACAAGAGCGACGAGCAGGCCGAGCTGGTGATGTCCACCAAGGTGGACGGTCTTCGGGTCCTGCTGGCGGCGACGGCGGACGATCCCCTGGACACGATCGTCCTGTTCTCCTCGGTGGCCGCCGTGTTCGGCAATCCGGGGCAGTGCGACTACGCGATGGCCAACGAGGTCCTGAACCAGGTGGCTTCGGCCGAGCAGGCCCGCCGCCCCGGCTGCCTGGTGCGGTGCGTGGCCTGGGGGCCTTGGCAGGGCGGGATGGTCACCCCGTCTCTCGCGGCGCACTTCGGCCGGTCCGGGGTGCCGCTCATTCCACCGGCGCGGGGTGCCGCCGCCTTCACGGCCGAGGTGGCCGGCCCGGCCGGTGAGCCCAGGGTCGTCCTGGTGGCCGGGGACGACCCGGCGGCCGTCGCGCCGGCCGGCGGATCGTCCAGGGCGCAGGTCCTCGTCCGCGCGGACTCGCTTCCGCAGCTCGCGGACCACGCGCCCGCCGATGTGCCGGTGCTGCCCGTCGCGATGGCCCTGAACTGGTTCGCGGGTGCCGGCGCGGCGTGGCTACCGGCACCCGGTCCGCTCGTGGTGCGGGAACTGCGCGTGTACCGGACGTGCGCCCTGCCCGACCTGGCGGGTGGGGGGCACCGGCTCACCCTGCTCGGCAGCCGGGGGGCGCCCGGTGCCCCGTCCGGTCTGGAGGCCGAACTGCGGGGCGAGGACGGTCCGGCGTACTGCCGGGCGGTGCTGGACATCGGGGACGGCCGGCCGGCCGCGGACACCTGGGCGGCCCCCGAGTCCCTGAAGCCGCTCGGCGCGGCCGGTCCGTACGAGGGGACGGCCCTCTTCCACGGCCCCCGGTTCCATACCCTGCGCGCGGTGCGCGGTGTCTCCGAGGACGGGGCCGAGGCGCTCGTCGCGGGCCTGCACGGGCTGGACTGGGCAGGCGCCCACTGGGCGCTGGACGCCGCAGCGGTGGACGGCGCCCTCCAACTCGCCCTGCTCTGGGCCGAGGTGGCCCTGGGGGCGGAGACGCTGCCGATGGCGGTGGCCGAGTGCCGTGTGCACCGGCGCGGCCCGGTGGACGGCGATGTGCGGTGCGTGGTGCGGGGACGGAAGGCGCATGCCACGGGAGCGCGGTGCGACGCGGCCCTGATCGACGCCGACGGGGGTGTCCTGCTGGAGCTGACCGGCGTGGAACTCGTCCGCCGCCCTTCCTGACACCACCGGTCCCCGGTCTCCGCCGCCCTCCCCGCCGCTGAAGTGAGCATCCGTATGGATTTCGAACCGATCGCCGTCGTCGGCCGGGGCTGTGTGCTGCCCGGTGCCCTGGACCCCGACACGTTCTGGGCGAACATCGCCGCCGGCCGCACCAGCCTGTCGGCCGCCCCGGCCGGACGCTGGCGGGTCCCGGGCCATCGGGTCATGGGCTCGGTGGACGACCACGCCGACCGCACCTGGACGGAGACCGGCGGTTACGTCGAGGGGTTCGAGGCCGTCTTCGACCCCGGCGGTTACGCGATCGGGCCCGAGCGGATCGGTGCGCTGGACCCGCTGTTCCACTGGGTCCTGTACGGCGCCCGGCAGGCGCTCGCCGAGGCGGGCCGGCCGGGGCCGTTGCCACGCGGTGGTCTGGTGCTGGGCAATCTGTCGTACCCGACGCAGGCCGGGGCCGCCTTCGCCGAACACGTATGGCTGTCCGAGCAGCGCCCACCGCTCCGTGACGCTCTGCTTCGGGGCGGGCGCCATGCGCGTCCCGATGCCCGTAACCGCTTCTCCTCCGGGCTGCCGGCGGCGCTCGCGGCCCGGGCGCTGGGGCTCGGGGCCGGGGCGTGGTCCCTCGACGCGGCCTGCGCCTCCTCGTTGTACGCGGTGAAGCTGGCGTGCGACCGGCTGCACGACGGCTCCGCCGACCTGATGGTGGCCGGTGCGGTCAGCCGGCCCGACCCGCTCTACCTGCACGTGGGGTTCTGCGCCCTGTCCGCGACCAGCCGGACGGGGCGCAGCCGTCCGTTCCAGCGGGACGCGGACGGGCTGGTGCACGGCGAGGGGGCCGGGTTCGTCGCGCTCATGCGGCTGCCGGACGCCTTGGCGGCCGGGGTTCCGGTGCTCGGCGTGATCCGGGGCGCGGGTCTGTCCAACGACGGGCGCGGCGCCGGGCTGATCAGCCCGTCGGAGGAGGGCCAGGTGCGGGCCATGCGTCTGGCGTACGCGAGCGCGGGCGTCGCGCCCGAGTCGGTGGCGCTGGTCGAGTGCCATGCGACGGGAACACCCGTCGGTGACGCCGTCGAGGCACGGGCCATGGCCCATGTCTTCGCGGGCGGGGCGGACGTGCCCATCGGGTCGGTGAAGGCGAATGTCGGGCATCTGCTGGCCTCGGCGGGCATGTCCGGGCTGCTGAAGGTGCTCGGCGCGCTGCGGGCCGGGGTGCGTCCGGCGACACCGGGTGGACGACGGCCGCTGGACGCGCTGTCGGGCACACCGTTGCGGGTGCTGACGGAGTCGGAGCGGTGGACGGGCTCGCGCCGGGCGGCGGTGAGTGCGTTCGGCTTCGGCGGGACCAACGCCCACGTCGTCGTGGACCATCCCGACGAGGTGCGCCGGCCCGCCGTGCGGCGGCCGGCGCGGAAGTCGCCCGACGCCCCGGGGCTTCGGGCACCGGTGGCCATCGTCGCGGTCGGCGCCCGGGTGGGTGACGGGACGTCCGCGGAGGATCTGCGCCGGGCGGTCCTGGGCGGCGAACGGCGCGGTCCCGCAACGGAGTTCGCCGTGGCGCTCAAGGACCTGTGCTTCCCGCCACTGGCCCTGGAGCGGACCGTACGCCATCAGCTTCTGGTCCTGGAGGCCGCCCGGGAGGCCGTGCGGACGGTGGTGCTTCCCCGTGAGCGGACCATGGTGGTCATCGGCATGGGCGTCGACCCGGAGGTGGCGCGCGCGGGGGCCCGGTGGCGGGTGCCGCACTGGCTGGAGGAGGCGGGGCAGGCGGGCGCCGTGCCGGCGGGCGGGGCGCGTGACGCCTTCGCACCGGTGATGACGGCGGAGGGGGTGGTGGGGAGCATGCCGAACCTCGCGGCCAACCGCATCAGCACCCAACTGGATCTGGGCGGGCCCGGGTTCACGGTGTCGGCGGAGGAGGCGTCCGGGCCGGTCGGGCTGGAGCTCGCGGCGCGGGCGCTGCGTGCGGGTGAGGCCGACGCCGCGCTGGTGGGGGCCGCCGACGTGTCCTGCGAGGCGGTGCACCGGGCCGCGCTGCGGGAGTTGGGGTACCGGAGCGAGCCGGGGGACGCGGCCGTCGTCCTCGTACTCAAGCTGCTGGATGCCGCGCGCAGGGACGGTGACGAAGTCGTCGCTCTGCTCGACGACGGGTGCGACGACGAACCCGACCTGCTGGTCGGTGACGGCCCCGACGCGGTGTTCGATCCCTCGGCGGCCTTCGGGCGCGCGCACGCGGCGTCCGGGCTGGTCTCCGTCGCCGTCGCCGCGCTCGCCCTCCAGCACCGTGCCGTGCCCCGGCCGGACGGCCCTGCCGACACCGGGGCGGTCCCCCACACCGCGCGGGCCGTGGCGACGCCGGTGGAGGGGCCCGCCGTGCACGTACGCCTTCGCACGGGGGATGCGCGGCCGTGGCTGCGGGGGCCGGCTCCGCGGCTGCGTGTGTACTCCGGTGCGGACCGCCGGGGGGCGCTGGCCGCGCTGGACGCGGATGTGCGCTCCGGTGCGGGCCCGGCACGGCTGGCGTTCGTGACCGACGGCGACAGCCTGTCCCCGGAGCTCAAGGAGGCGGCCCGCCGCTGGCTGACCGAGGGCGGGGCGCGGCCGGCGGGCGTGCGGTTCCGGGACCGGCCGGTGAGTGGGCAGACCGCGTTCGTGTACACCAACGGCTCGGCCGCGTACGAGGGCATGGGCCACGAGCTGTTGCTCGCGCTGCCCTCGCTCGGTGCGGCCGTACGGGACGCGCACCACGCGCTCGGTACGCGGCTGCGGTCCGGGCCGCGCCACGGCGTGCTGCGGCAGATCTGGCGCGCGGCCGAACTGGCGGTCTCCCACACGGTGTTCAGCCGGGACGTGCTCGGGCTCCGGCCGGACGCGGCGCTCGGGTACTCCTCCGGTGAGTCGACCGCTCTGGTCGCGCTGGGCGCCTGGCCGGACGCCTCGGGGCTGTACGAGGCGACCCGGGACAGCGGCCTGTTCACGACCGAACTCACCGGCGAGCTGCGGGCGGTGCGGCGCCACTGGCGGCGGCACGGCATCCAGGGCTCCCGGTGGTCGAGCTATCTGGTCGGTGCGGGCGCGGATGCCCTCCGTGCGGCGCTCGCCGGGGAGCCCGCCGTCCATCTGATGGCGGTGAACGCGCCGGGGGTCTGTGTCGTCGGCGGCGAGTCCGAGGCGTGCGCGGCCGTCGTGGGCGGGCTGGGCGCCGAGTTCGCCGTCGAGCTGGACTACGACATGGCGGCCCACGCGCCGGAGCTGGCGGAGGTCCGCGAGGTGTGGCGCGCGGCCCATCACCGGCCCACCGTGGAGGTGCCGGGCGTGCGGTTCTACAGCGGAGCCACCGGGCAGGCGTATCCGCTGACGGCCGAAGGGGCGGCCGACGCGGTCACCGCCCAGGGCATGGGCACGATCGACTTCGCGGCGATGGTGGAGCAGGCGTGGGCGGACGGCGTCCGCGTCTTCGTGGAGCACGGGCCGCAGAAGCTGTGCACCGGGTGGATCAAGCGGGTGCTGGGCGACCGGGAGCACGTCGCCGTGGCGCTGGACGCCCCCCAGGACACCGGGCTGCGGCAGCTGTGCCTCGCGGTTGCCGAACTCGTCGTCGCCGGGGTGCCGGTGCGCGCCGATGAACTGCTCGGCCGGCTCGCGGACGCCGCCACGGAACTCCCCGCCCCCGGGCCCTCGGTCACCCTGTCGCCCGTCCCGCCCCCGCGTCTGCCCCGCCCGGAGCCCTCCGTGCCGACGCTCCCCCGGGCCCCGCGCCTGGCGCCGGTCCCGGATCACGCTCCGGGATGGTCGGCGGCTGCCCTCGTACCGGCGGCGCGGGAACCGGGCGGTACCGGCTCCGGGGCCGTCGGTGCCCCCGTGGCCGAGGGTCCGCGGGCCGCCGTCGCCGGGCTGGGGGTACGGGCCGCCGCGCTGCACCAAGAGGTGATGGCCCGCCACACGGAGAGCCATCGGCGCTTCCTCGGCATGTCGGCGCTGGCCGTCGAGGCGTTGGCGCGGGCCGGTGCACCGGCCCGCGCGCCGGGCCCCGTACCGCCGCCCGGACCCACCGCGCGACGCCCGGCCGTACCGCTCGCACCGCCGGCGGGCGCGCCGGAGCCACGGGTGCCGGAGCCGTCCGAACCGAAGCCGGGGCCCACGTTCGACCGTGCCCAGCTGGAGTACCTCGCGACGCAGAAGATCTCCGCCCTGTTCGGGGAGCGATTCGCCGAGCAGGACGGATACGCGGTGCAGACCCGTATGCCCGCGCCGCCGATGCTGTTCGCCGACCGGGTCACCGGAATCGACGCGGTGCCCGCGGCGCTCGCCCTGCCGGGGCCGGTGCGCACCGACGGCAGGATCTGGACGGAGACCGACATCCGGCCGGACAGCTGGTATCTGGACTCCACCGGCCACATGCCGTCCGGAGTCCTGATCGAGGCCGGCCAGGCGGACCTGCTGCTGCTCAGCTGGCTGGGCGCCGACCTCCTCAACCGGGGTGAACGCGCCTACCGGCTGCTCGGCTGCGAGGTCACCTTCCACGGGGCGCCGCCGCGAGCCGGGGACACGCTGCGCTTCGAGATCCACGTCGACGGCCACGCGGAGGCCGACGGTGTGCGCCTGGCCTTCTTCCACTACGACTGCCATGTCGACGGCGAACTCCGGCTCAGTGTCCGCGAGGGCCGGGCCGGCTTCTTCACCCCCGCGGAACTCGCGGGCGGCGGGGGTGTCCGGTGGGACCCGGCCGGCCATCCGCCCGGTGACGCCGAAGGTCTGCCGCTCGACCCGCCGGCTGTCCCCTGCGTCCGGAGCCGGTTCGGCACGGATGAGCTGCGGGCCCTGGCGGAGGGGCGGCCGGTGGACTGTTTCGGCCCCGGCTGGGAGGCGACGGCAGCCCATGTCCGCACGCCGAGGCTCGACGGGGAGAGGCTGCGGCTGCTGGACGAGGTGAGCGTGTTCGACCCGGCGGGCGGGCCGTGGGGCCGCGGGTATCTGCGCGCCGAGACCTCGCTGTCGCCGGACGACTGGTTCTTCTCCGGGCACTTCCACAACGACCCGTGCATGCCGGGGACGCTGATGTTCCAGGGCGGCCTCCAGGCCATGGCCTTCTATCTGACGGCCATGGGCTGCACCGTCTCCCGGGACGGCTGGCGCTTCGAACCCGTGACCGGGCGGCCCTACACGGCCATGTGCCGGGGCCAGGCGACCCCGGAGGGCCGGCGGGTCGTCTACGAGGTGTTCGTACGGGGCGTGTCGACCGGCCCCGTGCCGACGCTCCACGCCGATGTGCTGGGCTCCGTGGACGGGATGAAGGCGTTCCTGGGCCGCGGGATGGCCCTGCGCCTGGTGCCCGACTGGCCGCTCACGCAGTGGCGGCACGCGGGGCCGCCCGCCGTGCAGACGGACGCGGCCCCGGTGCCGCCGCAGCGGCTGGGCGGGCTGGCCGGCCACCGCGAGGAGCGGCCCGTGGCGACCGCGGCCGACGGCTTCCGGTTCGACTACCCCTCGCTGCTCGCATGCGCCTGGGGCAGGCCGAGCGAGGCGTTCGGCGCGATGTACGAGCGTTTCGACGGCACCCGGGGCGTGGCACGGCTGCCCGGTCCCCCGTACCACTTCATGAGCCGGATCGTGTCGGTGGACGGGCCGCAGGGCGGGATGCGGGAAGGGAGCGCGGTCGTCGCGGAGTACGACGTACCGGACCGGGCCTGGTTCTTCGAGCAGAGCGGCGGCCGCACCATGCCGTTCGCGGTGCTGATGGAGACCGTGCTGCAACCGTGCGGCTGGCTCGCCTCGTACGTGGGCAGCGCGCTGGCCTCGGACGCGGACCTGCTGTTCCGCAACCTCGACGGAACGGGGACGGTCACCGGCGAGGTGACTCCGGCGACGCGCACCGTCCGGACCCGGGCCGAGCTGACACGGCTCTCCCACAGCGGGGACCTGGTCATCGAATCGTTCCGGGTGTCGTGCACGGCGGACGGCGTGCCGGTGTTCGCGCTCGACACGGTCTTCGGATTCTTCCCCCGGTCCGCCTTCGCCGACCAGCAGGGCGTGCCGGTGTCGGCGGACGAGCGCGCCCGTCTCGCCGAGCCCTGCGGCCGCACGGTCGACCTGACCACCCGGCCCGGCCGCTTCTGCGACGGGCGGCTGCGGCTGCCGGGGCCCATGCTGCTGATGGTGGACCGCGTCACCGGTTACTGGCCTCAGGGAGGCTGCGCGGGACTGGGCCGGCTGCGTTCGGAGAAGGACGTCCGCGCGGACGCCTGGTTCTTCCGGGCCCACTTCTTCCAGGACCCGGTGCAGCCCGGCTCCCTCGGCGTCGAGGCGATGGGCCAGCTCCTCCAGTACTACCTGCTGGAACGCGACGCGGCCGAGGGCATCCCCGACCCCAGGTTCGAGCCGGTGCTGCCCGGCCGGGAGACGGCGTGGACGTATCGCGGCCAGATCACCCCGGCCCACCGGCTGATCCGGGTGGACATGGACATCGTGGAGGCGGGCCGGGACGGCCGGGGCCCCTACGCGGTGGCGGACGCGACGCTGTGGGGCGACGACATCTGCATCTACCGCGTACGGGGTCTGGGCATGCGCGTGGTGCCGGTCGACACCGGATCCGCCGGGGGCCGCACGGGCGGACCGGCGTCTCCTTGACCTGAAGTGCGCTTGAGTCCCTAGCGTGTTCGCAAGTCAATCGCCCGACGACGGGAGAACACGCCATGATCCTCGTGACCGGAGCCACCGGAAACATCGGAGGCGTCTTACTGAGGGAGTTGTACGCCCAGGGGGCGGGCCCGCTGAGAGCGTTGACCCGTGACGTCTCACGGGCGGCGTTCCCCGCCGGGGTCGAGGCCGTCTAGGGCGACCTCGCGGTGCCGGAGTCCCTGGAGGCCGCGCTGACCGGGGCGCGGTCGCTGTTCCTGCCCTCGCGCGTCGGGCCGGACGCGGGCATCATCGCGGCGGCGCGGCGGGCCGGCGTGGAGCACGTGGTGCTGGTGTCGTCCATTACCGTCCTGACCCATCCGCATCTCGGCCCCGCCACCCAGAATCTGGCGGTTGAGCGGTTGCTGAAGGACAGCGGCATGGACTGGACCGTCCTGCGGCCGACCCAGTTCGCCTCGAACGCACTGCTATGGGCCACCTCGATCCGCGCGGGGGAAGCGGTCCGCACGCCGTTCGCGGACCTGGGGCTGCCCACGATCCATCCCGCGGACATCGCGTCGGTGGCCCGGGTCGCACTGACCGAGCCCGGCCATCGCGGGCGGACGTACGCCTTGACCGGCCCGGAGCCGATGCCGGCCCGGCAGCAGGTGGAGGCCGTCGCGTCCGCGATCGGGCGCCCGGTTCCGTTCACGGAGATCGGCAGGCCGGAGGCCCGCCGGTGGATGGCCGGCGTCGTCGGGGAGGAGGACGCGGACGCGGTGCTCGATGTCATGGGCGGAGACGCCAATGAGGAACTGCTCGCCGTGCGCGACACCGTCCAGCACGTCACCGGCACACCGGCCAGGACGTTCCGGCGGTAGGCCGCGGAGCACGCCGACGCCTTCCGCTGAGGCACGGGACGTGCGGAATCCCGTCCTCTGCACGTCTTTTGACGCCTCGACGCGTAAATCTCTTGCGCAATGGTCAAGAATCGTTGACCATTGTGGGCATGCCAACCGACGACGTCCCCGAGACGTTTCATGTGACCACCGACGAGCAGCTGCGCGCGGTCTCCAATCTGACGCGCCACCGGATCATGGCCGTGCTCCGCTTCGAGCCGGCGACGATCACCCAGATCGCCGAGCGGGTCGGTCTCGCGAAGGGGAGTTCCAGCTATCACGTGCGACTCCTGGAGCGGGCCGGCCTGGTGAAGGTGGTGCGGACGCGCAAGGTGCGGGGTGTCATGGAGCGGTATTACGCGATGGCCGCGCGGTCGATCGAGCTGCCGGATCCGGGCGACGGAGGACCGGATGTGCTGATGCGGCACGCGGTGGCGGATCTGGAGGCATCCCCGGCGGAGGGCGAACGGCATGTGCGGATGGCGCATCTGCGGCTCACCGACGAGCAGTTCGCGGAGCTGGGGGCACGGTTGCAGGCCCTGGCGGACGAGTACCGGAAGCTGTCCGATCCGTCGCTGCCGGACACCTCGCTCGTGTTCGCACTCTTCCGTCCCGCACCGGTCCGGCAGACCGAGGAGGACGCCAAGTGAAGAACGGCATACCGAAGTTGCCGACCGGATTCGGCCGGCTGTGGACCGCCCAGACGATCTCCTCGCTCGGCGACGGGATCACGCACGCCGCACTGCCGCTGATCGCGTTCACGCTGACGCGGGACCCGCTGGCACTCGCCGTCGTCACGGCCGCGGGTACCCTGCCATGGCTGCTCTTCGGGGTCCTCGGCGGCGCGCTCGTGGACCGCTGGGACCGTCGGCGCACCATGTGGGTGGCCGACACGGGACGTGCGGTGCTGCTGGCGATACCCGCGGTGGCGGCCGGGCTCGACATGCTGAGCATTCCGCTGCTGGCGGCCGTCGCGTTCCTGCTCGGCCTCGGCGGGCTCTTCTTCGACACCGCGGCCACGGCCTATCTGCCGGACCTGCTCAGCCGCGATCCCGCGCAGCTGGAGCGCGCCAACTCCCGCCTGCGCGGCGCCCAGACCGCGATGTCCGGCTTCGCGGGGCCACCCGCGGGCAGCGCACTGCTCGCACTCGGACGGGCGGTTCCGCTGGTCGCCGACGCCGTGTCCTTCGCGCTCTCCGCTCTCCTCGTGCGTACGCTGCCCGCCATGCCCCGGCCCGTTCCGGAGGCCCGGGAGTCTCTGCTCAAGCAGGCCCGGGCCGGCGCGTCCTACGTCTTCCGCAACCCGTTGCTGCTCGGCCTGGCACTGCGCCCGGCGGTCGGGAACATCGCCTTCCTCGCCGTGGAGACGGTCCTCGTCCTCTTCGCCCACGAGCGCCTCGGAATCGGCACGTACGGCTTCGGTCTGTTGCTGACCGCCGAGGCCACCGGCGGCCTGCTCGGCGCGGCCATAGCCTCCCAGCTGGGCCGGCGCCTCGGCACCGGAACCGCGCTGACCTGCACGGCCGCGATCGAAGGGCTGGCGATCCTGGGTCTGGCCTCCGCCTCGAACCCGTACGTGGCCGGGCTGGCCCTCGCCGTCTGCGGGGGGGCCATGGGCGCCACGATGGTGCTCGGGCCCTCCCTGCGCCAGGCGATCGTTCCGGGCCACCTCATGGGCCGGGTCGCGTCCACCTCACGGATGCTCGCGATGTGCGCCGCGCCCCTCGGGGCCTTCGCCGGCGGCTGGCTGGCGACCGCGTACGACATCCGCACCCCGCTCTACACGGCCGCGGCGCTGCTCCTGACGATGACGGCCGTCACCGCGTCCATGACGAACAACCGCCGCGTCGAGGCGGCGCTGCGGGCGGCCGCCCCGGCCGAGGAGACCACCCAGGGCGGTGCGCTCGACCCGGCGTGAACGCCTCCCCCGGCGCCGGCCCGCCCGCTCCGTGGACCACGGAGCGGGCGGGCCGCGTTCACTTGCTCTGTTCCGCCAGCGTGTGGGCGACCAGGGCGTTGGCGTGGCCGTGGCCCAGGCCGTGTTCGGTCTTGAGCCAGGCGACGACCTCCATGTGCCTGGTCAGGTCGGACGCGCGGATCATGTCCTTCCACTCGTCGACGGGGCGGCCGTACTTCTTCTCGATGGAGGGGAAGTAGCCGGCGGGTCCCTTGACCTGTGCGGTCATGCGGTGCCTCCTTCTGGTGTGGGTGAATGGTGGCCGTGCTGATCAGCGCGCCTGTGTGCCGCCGAAGAAGTCGGTGAGGGCCGGCGCCAGGGTCTGCGCCGCGATGTCGTGCTCCTCCCCCGGGAAAACCCGGAGGGTGAAGTTGTCGCCCGTCGCCGCGAGTTCGCGGGCGCCGGTCAGCATGTGCGGATCGCCCAGGTCTCCGCTGCCGACGAGCACCGGCACGGTCACCGAAGCCCAGCGCTCGACCGGCAGCGGTCGGCCGGACATGGTGTCGCCCATGATCCGGCCGTCGTACGAAAGGGTGTGGGCGACAGCTTCCATCTCCGCCCAGAACGGGGCCTGCCGCATGCCCGCGACCACCTCGCCGGGCACACCGACCGCCGCCGTCATGAAGTACGCGACGGCGTCCCCGAAAGCCTCGCGGCCGGTCAGCTCCATCAGGTGTGCCACGTAATCGGCGGGCAGCGGCGGTCGGCTGTCGTCCGTGATGAACGGCGGCTCGTACAGCGCGAGCCGCGGGACGGCACTCCCCCGGGCCGTCGCCTCCAGGGCAAGCACGGCGCCCGAGGACATCCCGAAGAGCATGGCGGAGCCGCCTCCCGGGCCCTCGATGAGCGCGTCGATGTCCTCGATCTCGCGGCGCACGTCGTACGCGGGGCCGTCCCCGCTGTCACCCCGGCCCCGGCGGTCGTACGTGATCACCGTGAACTCACCGGCCAGCAGCGCGGCGAGTTCGGCCGAGGCGCCCCGGGTCATCAGGGCGCCGCCGACGAGCACCACAGCGGGACCCGTCCCCTGCTTCTCGAAAGCGATGGCCGTGCCGTCGGCGGAGACGACCTTGTCCACGGTCCTGCTCATGCGAAATACCCCCATAGATGCATGGTTGACATGGTTTCCGGACCGCAGCGGGCCGCGATCTGGTACTGGACGGTACAGTACTCACCTGAGTACTGATCAGTCCAGTACTCTTCGGCTACGCAGAAGCGGACGTGGAGAGGGAGCCGATGATGGACAGCCGGTCGACGCGGAAGCACCAGGCGATCCTGGAGGCCGCGACCGAGGTGTTCCTGAACAAGGGATACGCGGGCACGAGCATGGACGACATCGCGAAGCTGGCCGCGGTCTCCAAGCAGACCGTCTACAAGCACTTCGCGGACAAGGAGAAGCTGTTCGCCGACATCGTGCTGGCCACCACGGACCGCATCGACGCCCTGGTCAACCTGGTGGCCGACATCCCCGCCCACGCGGAAACGCTCGACGAGAACCTGACCCGGCTCGCCCGGCAGTTCCTCACGGGCCTCACCCAGCCCCAGGTGATCCAGCTGCGGCGCCTGATCATCGCCAACGCCGACGCCTTCCCGGAGCTCGGCGCGGCCTGGTACGAGCAAGGGTTCGAGCGGGTCCTCGCCACGCTGGCGGACACCTTCCGACGTCTGACCGACGAGGGGCTCCTCAAGACCCCCGACCCGCTTCTGGCCGCCCACCACTTCTCCGGGCTGCTGCTGTGGATCCCGGTGAACCAGGCCATGTTCCACGGCAGCGCCCAGCACACCGAAGCCGAGCTGGACCGCTTCGCGGACGGCGGTGTCCGCGCCTTCCTGGCCGCCTATGCGTGAACTCCTGTCGGCTCAGGGCGCCTTGGGGCCGTCGATGAAGCCGCCGTCCGCCGCGTAGGGCCAGGCGTTCGAGACACAGCCGTGCAGGCCCTTGATCTGCTGCATCATCACCGGGGCGGGCCGGCCGGGACCGGGGCATTCGCGGTGGTCGTAGCCCAGCCAGTGGCCCGACCTCGTGGTTGATGATCAGTGCGCGGTACTCCTCGGGCGGCCCGGCGAACTGGGGTGAACCCAGCTGCCATCGCTTGAGGTTGACGGCCACCGTCCGCCCCACCCGGCAGTTGAGTTCGCCCTCGGTGTCCAGGCCGCCGGTGGCGCAGATGGCGTCGGCCGTGTCCGGTGTGGCGATGCGGATGACGAGCGTGGCACTGTCGTCGGCCACCTGCCGGAAGGCGACGCCGGCCCCGTGCGCCCAGCCCCGTTCGTCGTCGAGGATCGCGGTGATCTGCTCGGCGGCCGCGTCCGGGCCGACACCGATGCCGTCCTCGACCTCCACCCGGTACGGCCGGCCCGCGCCGGTGCGGTGCGCGTCGGCGGCCGCGACGGTGAAGGTGCCAGGTCCGGACTCCGGTACGGAGGCGGTGCCGTGGGCGGTCGCTTCGGGTGTGCGCTCCCCCCGGCGGGTTTCCCCAGCGGCGGCGGGCGTCGCACCCGGGCCGGACCTGCCCGGGAGTCCGTGGCCGGCGCACAGCCAGGCCACGGCCGCCGCGAGGGCCAGGAGCAGCGCGGTGACCACTGCCCGGGGGCGCCGTCGGACCGAAGCCCGGTGGGTGCGCACGGTATCCGAGCGGCCGGTCACTTCGCGGCCTCCTCGCGCGGCAGCCACCACCGGGTGGACGCGAGGGCGGCCAGGGTGGCGCCGGTCGCGTTGACCAGGACGTCGTCCACCGAGGAGACCCTGTCGAGCCGGAGCACGTACTGCAGGGTTTCCAGCAGGACGGACAGGCCCGCCCCGAGCGCCAGGACGCGCGGCAGCGACGCCAGCGCGGCGTACCGCATCGGGGCGAAGAAGCCGAGCGCGGCGAACACCAGCAGATTGCCGAGCAGCCCGAGCGTTCCCATCGTGACCAGGTCCACCAGCGGGACCAGGCTGACACGGCCGGGGACCTCACCGGCGTGCGCGCCCGGCATCAGGATGAGCCACACCCACGGCACCGTTCCGTGCACCATGCCCACCTCGGCCAACGACGCGCGCCGCGCCCGGGCCCGCTCCACGCCCGCCGCCCTGCGCCTGCGCGTCAGAAACCACACGATCAGCGCGGACAGCGGCAGCGCGGCCACCATGGTCAGCATGACGCCGTTGAACGTCCCGAACCAGGCGTACCAGCCACCGTGCACGACCATGGGCACGGACACCACGAACATGCGCAGCACGAATGGGGCGACGGCCGCCGCGACGATGCCGAGGACGGTGAGCACGACCAGGCGGACGACTCTTCGGGCGCGGCGGGGCGAGGTGGGCAGTGCGGTGTTCTGGTCCATGCCCCTTACTCCACACGCGGGGCGGTTGCGGGGGCGTATGCGCATTCCGATACGCGGACGATATGTGCGGTCAGGATCGCGGCGCGGAGGCGGCGGGCAGTTCGACCGTGACGCGGAGTCCGCCGGTGGGACCCGGGGTGAGGGTGAGCGTGCCGTGGTGGGCATGGGTGATGGACCTGACGATGGCCAGGCCGAGCCCTGCGCCGGGATGGTCGGTGTGCACGCGTTCGGTGCCGCGCTGGAACGGTTCGGTGAGGCGGGGGACGAGGTCCGGTGGGACCGGGTCACCGGTGTTCTCGACGGTGAGCACCACGGTGCGGGGGCGGACCTCGGTGGTGACCCGTACGCTGCCGTGCTCGGGCCGGTTGTGGACGATCGCGTTGTGCACGAGGTTGGTGGTCAGCTGGAGCAGGAGGGCCGGCGAGCCGGTCGTGGGCGCGATGTCACCGTCGGTCTCCAGGGTGACCCCGTGCTTCTCGGCGAGCGGCAGAAGTGTTTCGGTCGCTTCCTCCGCCACGAGGGAGAGGTCGACGTCCTCGCGTGTGAAGGTCTGCCGGTCGGCCCGGCTGAGCAGGAGCAGCGCCTCGGTGAGGTCGATGGCCCGGGTGTTGACGGTGTGGAGGCGGTCGATGAGCGGGTCGGTGCCGCGGTCCGGGTCGGCGCGGGCCACGTCGAGCAGTGCCTTCGTCACGGCGAGCGGGGTGCGCAGTTCGTGCGAGGCGTTGGCGGCGAACCTCTGCTGTTCGCCGACGTGGGCCTCGAGTTGGGCGAGCATGGTATCGAAGGCGTCGGCGAGTTCGCGGAACTCGTCCTGGCGTCCGGGGAGCCGGATGCGGTGGGACAGCGAGCCCGTGGCGGCCGTGCGGGTGGCCTGCGTGATGCTGTTGAGCGGGGCGAGCATGCGGCCGGCGAGGAACCATCCGCCGCCGAGTCCGAACACCAGCAGGAACGCCAGCGTCATGGCGGCCAGCGGGGCGAAGTCGCGTGCGACGGCGAGCTGGTAGTCGGGCACGAAGACCAGCCCGATGTGCGGGACGCGCGTCAGGAACAGCCACCCGGTGACGAGCATCAGGATGCCGGCCAGCAGGACGAACCCGGTGTAGCTGAGGGTGAGCTTGAGGCGAATGCTCAGACCGGGCTGTCTAGCCACGGTCGGTCGCCCCGTCGCCCGGCCCCGGCGCGGTGTCGATGCGGTAGCCGACGCCCGGCACGGTGGCGATGATCCACGGCTCGCCGAGTCGCTTGCGCAGGGCGGAGACGGTGATGCGTACGGCGTTGGTGAACGGGTCGGCGTTCTCGTCCCACGCCCGTCGCAGAAGTTCCTCGGCGCTGACGACGCCGCCTTCCGCGGCGACGAGGACTTCGAGCACCGCGAACTGCTTGCGGGTCAGCGCCACGTAGCGGCCGTCGCGGTAGGTCTCACGGCGGAAGGGGTCCAGGCGCAGGCCCGCGACCTCCTGCACGGGTGGCCGGCTGTGCGCGCGTCTGCGGTCGAGGGCCCGGAGCCTGAGCACCAGCTCCCGCATGGCGAAGGGCTTGGTGAGGTAGTCGTCGGCGCCGAGTCCGAAGCCGGACGCCTTGTCGTCCAGACGGTCGGCCGCGGTGAGCATCAGGATCGGCGTGCCGCTCCCGGAGGCGACGATGCGCTTGGCGATCTCGTCGCCGGAGGGCCCGGGGATGTCCCGGTCGAGGACGGCGATGTCGTAGCTGTTGATGCTCAGCAGTTCGAGCGCGGTGTCGCCGTCGCCCGCGATGTCGGCCGCGATGGCCTCCAGGCGCAGACCATCGCGGATGGCTTCCGCCATATACGGTTCGTCCTCGACGATCAGCACACGCATGCGGCCATGCTACGAGCCGCCGCATATCGTGGGCGTATCCGAAACGGCGGGCGTCCGCCGGACCGGCCCTACACCTGGCCGGTGGCGAACAGGTCGAGGTGGCCGCACTTGGGGCAGCGGAACGCCTCGATCTGCCGGCGCGGCCGGCCCATGCGCTTGGCGCCGCCGAATACACCGCGCTCCAGCGCGCCCTCGATCCAGCGGGCGTACCCGCGCGAGTGCTCGCCGGCGTCCTCGATGAAGCCGTCCTCCAGGCCGACGGTTCCGCAGTGGGTGCACGTGAGGTTGTTCATACGGCGAGTCTAGGGACCGCCCCCTGCCGGGGTGGCCCCCCGGTGGTGAACGGTTGCCCAACCGGTACGTACGCGCCGGATGCCCGGCCTCCGGGGCACACTGCCGTTGACCGTCACCACCGCGCACACCCCTGGACCCGGAGTCGCAGCATGCCTAGTACCGGCCGCCTGTCGGACGTTCTCGTCTTCACCCGCACCACGGACTACCGCCACGACTCGATCCCCGCCGGGCGGGCGGCCCTGCGCGAGCTGGGCGAGGAGCACGGGTTCGGGGTGGAGTGCTCCGAGGACCCCTCGGTCTTCACCGACGCGTCCCTGGCGGGACGCGGTGCGGTGGTCTTCCTGTCCACCAGCGGGGACGTGCTCACACCGGAGGGGCGGGCCGCGCTCCGGCGCCGGCTCTCCGACGGCTGCGGTTTCATGGGCGTCCACTCCGCCGCGTGCACCGAGTACGACTGGCCGTACTACGGGGAGCTGATCGGCACACGCTTCGCCGGGCATCCCCCCTTCCAGCCCGGCACCTTGCTGATCGAGGACCGGGAGCATCCGGCGACACGCCATCTGCCGCCGCGCTGGGACTGGGACGACGAGTGGTACGACTTCCGGAGCAACCCGCGCCACCTCCCCGGTGTACGGGTCCTCGCGACGATCGCCGAGACCGGTTACGAGGGCGGGGGCATGGGGGCCGATCACCCCTTGGTGTGGTGCCGGGAGTCGGACGCGGGCCGCTCGTTCTACACGTCCCTGGGACACGCGGAGGCCGCCTACACCGACCCCGCCTTCCGTGCCCACCTGCTGGGCGGGCTGCGGTGGGCGGCGGGCTGAGGCCCCGCCAGTCCCACCAGAACGCCCAAGCCGTCCGCCCCACGAGGTCCGTGGCGTATTCGGGGAACGGGGTGGGCGGGTCGTCCACGATGCTGGCGGCCCGCGTCAGCACGTGCTCCAGGGCGAGGAGGTCGGCGTGGTCCGCATCGGCCGGCGGCCGGGCGACGGCGACGTGCAGCTCGCCGCCGAACACGGCCACGACCTGGGCGCCGAAGCGTTCCTCCCAGCTGCGCAGGAGCGCGCACAGGAGCGGGAGCGGTGCGTCGGCCGTCCAGCCGATCGACGCGAGGGCGTCGCTGCCGCGGCGGGCGGGGACGAGCACGAGCCGGCACTCCCCCAGCCCGGAGTGCCCCGCCGCGGCTTGCTCCGGCTCCGGATGCGCGGCCGAGGGCGGTGCCCCGGGCGCCGGGCCCGGCCACCTTTCGAAGGGCGGACCCGGGTCGTGGGGCCACGGTTCGATGCCTTCGGGCACCGGGGCGGGTGTGGTGTCGGTCCACCGGCGCAGCCGCTCACGCCGGTACGCGTTGAAGTCCTCGGCCAGCGTTTCCTCCAGGCGGACGGCGTCGACGTGCTTGAGGCCGAGCGGGGCCCCGATGACTGCGGGCCAACAGAGAAGCGGAACCAGGCCGGGGGCCGCCGTCCGGTCCACGAGGCTGGGCCACAGCTGGGCGACATCGTGGGGGAACGCGTCCGAGATCCACACTTCCGCCCTGCCGGAGCGATGGAAACGGCCGTGGGGCAGACCGTCGGGCAGGGTGAACGACATGGGCGGCACCGTAGGGCCTGCCTCCGACAGTCCGGTGCGGTGGCGAAAAAGAAGAGGACCGATCCGTGGTTCGTTGGCAGGATGTCCGGGTTCGGCTCTCTACGCGATTGGACCCGCATCATGCCCCGCGCCGTCACCCTGATCCGCTCGGCCGCCCTCTCCGATGTCGCCGAGTACGCGTATGCGGCCACCGCGCCCGCCGAATCGCGGCTGATCTTCCTCGCCGGGGCGTGCCCGTTGAACGACGACGGTTCGACGGCGGCGGTCGGGGACTACGCGGGCCAGGCGCTCAAGGCCGTCGAGAACATGGAGGTCGCCCTCCGTGCCGCCGGTGCGTCGGTCCAGGACGTCATCAGCACCCGGGTGCTCGTGGCGTCGAGCCGCCAGGAGGACCTGGTGACGGCCTGGCAGGTGGTCCGGGACGCCTTCGGCGAGCATGACGTGCCCAGCACGCTGATGGGCGTCACCGTGCTGGGCTACAAGGACCAGCTGGTCGAGATCGAGGCGGTCGCCGCGGTGCTCGACGCCTGACACCGGTGGGGTGAGCGGTTACGCGGCCGGGGGCCGTACGCCCATCCACTGTTCGGCACCCCACGCCTCGAAGCGGTGGACCTCGGTGAAGCCGAGCTTCTCGGCGAGGCGCATGGAGGGGGTGTTGGCGGTCTGGGTGAAGAGCACCACGGGTTCGCCTGGGCACGTATCGGAGAACCGGCCGAGGACCGCCGCACACGCCTCCGCGGCGTACCCCTGGCCCCATGCCTCCGGCAGCAGCAGGTAGCCCAGTTCGGCCCTCCCGGCGTCCGGGCGGACCGCGTCCGGACGTTCCAGGTCGCGGCGCTTGAGCTCGACGGTGCCGATCATCGCTCCGTCCAGCTCGACCACGAAGTGCCCCGGGCGCCTCCCCGGTGTCTCGGGCACTTCGTGGTCGAGCTCGACGCGCGGGCGGGGGCCGCCCAGGTAGCTGTTCACCTCCGGTGAGGCGAACAGCTCGATGAACGCCGGGCGGTCCCGGCTCTCGGATTCGCGCAACACGAGCCGTGCGGTATGGATCGGCGGGGGCGGCCAGGGCAGAAAGCTCGGTTCAACCATGGCCGGGAACCTACCCCCACGGCCGTCGCGAGCCCGGGGTGGCGCCGCACCTACCGTTGTGGGTGATGCTGTCCCCCGGCCCTTCGTCCGCCTGCCGCCGATTCCCGGAGCCCCACTCGTGCTGTTCGCCATCACCCGTACCGAACTCGTCGCCCTCTTCGGCGAGGACAGGATCGCCACCCTGCCCGCCGCCGGCTTCCCGCCCCATGCCGCCCGCACCGAGGGCGCCCGGCTTCTGCGGACCGTGGGCGTGCCCACCGGGACGCTCTCGCTCCGGGCCCCCGGTCCGGAGTCGGGCCGCCTCCCCCTCGTACGGGAGGTGGCCGACGCCGAGGGCGCGGGCGAGTGGCCGGTGATCGGCTGGCTGCTGAACGCGCACCTCGCACTCGATCCGGACTCCGGCACGGTGTACGCCGTCGACCCGGACGAGGAGACCGTGCGGGCGCTGCACACGGATGTCTCCTCCCTCGTCCACGTGACCCTGCGGCTCCAGCGGCTGCTGGAGGAGTTCGCCTTCGGCCGTGCAGGCGCCGACGAGGATGCCGACTTCGAGCGTCTGGACCGCGAGGTGGAGCACATCCGGCGGACGACGAGCGAGGTGGACCCGCTGCCCTTCGGGGACGAGGAGTCCGTGTGGTCGGTGGTCGCCGACGAGATCGCCGCGGGTCAGCGCTTCGCGGCCGGCAGCCCGGGGGCGGCGACGCTGTACGGCTGATCCATCGCGGCAAGGACTTCGCGAGCTAGCTGTCCCGGGCGGGCCCACCGCACTCTTGCCCGGGTTCGCCACGGCCCGTACCTTACCCAGAAGTAAGTTTACTTCGGAGTAAGGAGTTTGCCTTGACCGCCTATCGGACCCTGCTGGTCGGCACGGACGGATCCGAATCGTCGTACGCGGCCGTCGAGGCCGCCGCACGCCTCGCCGCCGTGTGCGGTGCCGAGCTCGTCATCACTTGCGCGTACGCACCCATGCGCGGTCCCGAACTCGCGGCTGCGCAGGATCAGTTGGGCGCGGAGGCGTACCAGGTGGTGGGCTCGGCGCCGGCCGAGGAGACCCTGAGAACCGCGAAGGACCGCGCCCGCCTCCAGGGCGCGGCCGAGGTACGCACGGTCGCCGTGGAGGGCGAGCCGGTCCCCTCGCTCGTGCGGACGGCCCGGAAGTGCTCGGCCGACCTCCTGGTGGTCGGCAACCGGGGGCTGCGGTCGCTGGCGGGGCGGCTCCTCGGCTCCGTGCCGGCGGACGTCGCCAGGAAGGCCGGCCTCGACGTCCTGATCGTGCACACCACGTGAGCGGGCGGCCGGACGGCGCGGGCCCGGGATCCGTCGAGGAGGTGCTGCTCGGTGGGGGCCGGGTCTGGACGCGGCGGGACGTGGCCGCGCGCGCCGGGGTGGAGTTCGAGCGTGCCGTAAGGGTGTGGCGCGCGCTCGGGTTCCCGGCGGTGGACGACGAGGCCGAGGTGTTCACCGATGCCGACGTCGAGGCCCTGCGCGCGGGGGAACGCCTCATCGCGGCCGGGCTGATCACCGAGCACAGCGAGACCATGATGGCCCGGGCCCTGGGCCACCACCTCTCCCGGCTCGCCGACTGGCAGGTGGACACCTTGCGGGACTGGATGGGGCGCGGCGGAGAACCCTCGCCCGGCCGGGAAGCCCTCCTGGAGCACATGGCGGCGCTGCTGCCGGAGATCGAGCGCGTCCAGCGGTACGTCTGGCGCCGCCATCTCGTCGCGCACGCCGGGCACTTGCTCACCGAGGAGCGGGAGGACGGCGCCGTGGCCGGTGACGGCGCGCATGTCCGGGAACGCGCGGTCGGGTTCACCGACATGGTGGGCTACACCCGGATGACCCGCGGTCTGGACGGCGCCGAACTGGTGGGCGTGCTCGACCGGTTCGAGACCATGACCGGCGATGTGGTGGCCGAGGGCCGGGGTCAGGTGGTGAAAACCATCGGTGACGAGGTGCTCTTCGTCTGCGAGTCGGCGGCCGACGCCGCCGGGATCGGCCTGGAGCTGACGGCCCGGGCCCAGGCCGACCCGAAGCTGCCGCAGGTGCGGACCGGGCTGGCCCACGGCCCCGTGATCGGCCGCTTCGGTGACGTCTACGGGGCGGCGGTCAACATCGCGGCCCGGCTCACGGCGGTGGCCCGCCCCGCGTCCGTCCTGGTCAACACCGCGCTCGCCGGGGAGCTCGCGGGGGTGGCGGCGTACACGCTGAGGCCGCTGCGTCCGGTGTCGGTGCGCGGCTACAACCGGCTGCGGCCGGTCCTCCTGCGGAGGGGCAGGTCCGGTTCGTGACCCGATGAGGTGGCCGGGGGCGCGTGCCGATGGCGGACGGACCGCCCGGCACGGCGTACAAAAAACAAGAAGCAGGGAGAACCCTCTCCCTGCCGTAACCAACATATAGCGCACCGGGGGGCTTGCGGCAAGGGCCGGGGGGTGCCGCAGAATCATCGGCCTGACCACCCCGACCTGCGGAAATGAGGACGCTGCGTGCGCGAGCGCTACGTGTGGGATCTGAACGAGGCCGATGGGGCGCCGGTCGCGGCCGTCGGCGGCAAGGGCGCACACCTGGCCACGCTGTCGCGGATCGAGGGCGTCCGGGTGCCGGGCGGTTTCTGCGTGACCACGGACGCCTTCCGGCGCGTCGTGGCCTCGGAACCGGCGGTCGCCGAACAGCTCGGCCGGCTGGCGGTCGTGGACCCGGACGACCGGGAGGCCGTGCGCACCCTGAGCGCGGAGATCCGGCGGACCATCGAGGGCCTTGCCCTGCCGGAGGACATGGTGGCGGCGGTCACCGGCGCACTCGCCCGGCAGGGCGTGCACACCGCGTACGCCGTACGGTCCAGCGCGACAGCGGAGGACCTGCCGACGGCCTCCTTCGCCGGCCAGCAGGACTCGTATCTGAACGTCGTGGGTCCGGAGGCGGTGCTCCGTCACCTCAGCCGGTGCTGGGCGTCGCTGTTCACCGAGCGGGCCGTGACATACCGCCGGCGGGGCGGCATCGACCACCGTGCCGTGCACATGGCCGTCGTCGTGCAGCGGATGGTGTTCCCACGGGCGTCGGGCATCCTCTTCACGGCCGACCCGGTGACGGGCAACCGCAAGGACGCCACGGTGGACGCCGGCTTCGGGCTGGGCGAGGCCCTGGTCTCCGGCCTGGTCAACCCGGACGTCTTCACCGTGCGCGACGGCGAAATCACCGCCAGGTCGATCGCCGCCAAGGAGCGCGCCGTCGAGGCCCTGGAGGGCGGTGGCACCCGGGAGGTGGCGGTCGACGCACGGCGGCGGGAGGAACCGGCGCTGACGGACGAGCAGGTCCTCGGACTCGTGGAGCTCGGGCGGCGGATCGAGGCGCACTTCGGCCGGCCGCAGGACATCGAGTGGTGTCTGTCCGACGACGGATTCCGGATCGTCCAGAGCCGGCCGATCACGACGCTGTTCCCCGTCCCCGAGGTGGCGGACGACGGGAACCACGTCTACGTCTCCGTGGGGCACCAGCAGATGATGACCGACGCGATGAAGCCCCTGGGCCTGTCGATGTGGCGGCTGACGGCGATGGCTCCGATGCTGGAGGCCGGCGGGCGGCTGTTCGTGGACGTCACCCGGCGCCTCGCGGCGCCCTCGGTCCGGGCCGGGCTCCTGGACATGATGGGCAAGGGCGATCCGCTGGTCAGGGACGCCCTGGAGACCGTGCTCGCGCACCCCGGCTTCGTCCCGGAGCTCCCGGACCCGGCGCCCGCCGCGCCACCCGCCGGTGGCGCGCCCGCCCCGATCGCGACCGACCCGGCCGTCGTCGCCGAGCTGATCGCGCGCAGCGAGGCGTCCGTCGCCGCCCTGGCGCGGGACATCCGGACGCACACAGGGCCGGCGCTGTTCGACTTCCTGCCGAGGGCCTTCGAGGAGCACAAGCGGGTGCTCGGCGACCCCGTGAGCATGCAGGCGATCATGGCGGGCATGGAGTCCACCTGGTGGCTCAACGACACGCTGCTGGAATGGCTCGGCGAGAAGAACGCGGCCGACACGCTCACCCTGTCCGCCCCCGACAACGTGACCTCGGAGATGGGCCTCGCGCTCCTCGATGTCGCCGACGCGATCCGCCCGCATCCGGAGGCGGTGGCGTATCTGCGGGGCGTGGGGGACGACGACGGTTTCCTGGACGGCCTGGCGAAGGTCGCCGGCGGGGCCGAGGCCCGCCAGGCCATCGAGGCGTATCTCGACCGGTACGGCATGCGGTGCGTCGGCGAGATCGACATCACCCGGCCGCGCTGGAGCGAGCGCCCCACCGCGCTCGTGCCGGTGATCCTCGACAACGTACGGCTCTTCGGGCCGGGCGCGGCCGCGCGGCGCTTCGAGGAGGGCCGCCGGAAGGCCCTGGCGAAGGAGCGGGACGTGCTCGCACGGCTGCGGGCCCTTCCGGACGGCGACCGGAAGGCGGAGGAGACCAAGCGGATGATCGACCGGGTCCGCACGTTCATCGGGTACCGCGAGTACCCGAAGTACGCGATCGTCTGCCGCTACTTCCTGTACAAGCAGGCCCTCGTGCGGGAGGCCGACCGCCTGGTCGACGCCGGGGTGCTGGCCGACCGGGACGACGCCTTCCACCTCACGCTGGAGGAGCTCGGTGACGCCGTGCGCTCCGGCGCGGTGGACCGGGATCTCATCCGGCGGCGCAGGGAGGAGTTCCGGGCGTACAGCGCGCTCACCCCGCCCCGGGTGCTCACCTCGGACGGCGAGGCGGTGAACGGGGCGTACCGGCGGGACGACGTGCCGGAGGGCGCGCTGAACGGCCTGCCGGTTTCCGCCGGAACCGTCGAGGGAAGGGCCCGGGTCATTCTGGACGTGAGCGAGGCGGATCTCGAAGCGGGCGACATCCTGGTCACCACCTTCACGGATCCCAGCTGGTCACCGCTGTTCGTCGGGATCGCGGGGCTCGTGACCGAGGTGGGCGGGCTGATGACCCATGGCGCGGTGATCGCCCGGGAGTACGGGCTGCCGGCCGTCGTGGGCGTGGAACACGCCACGCGGCGCATCCGGGACGGGCAGCGCATCCGCGTCCACGGCACCGACGGGTACATCGAGCTGCTGTCCTGACGGCGGGGCGGTGGGGGGCCGGTTCCGTACCCTGGAGGGATGCGCATGCGTCCCACTCTCAGCTGGACTCCCACCACAGGGCTGCCCCCGGCCACCACCGACCTGGAACCCGTTGTCGATGCGCTCGGCCGGGGCGGTGTGCTGGTGCTGAGCGGAGCCGGTATCTCGACGGAGTCCGGCATCCCGGACTACCGGGGCGAGGGCGGAAGCCTGAGCCGGCACACGCCGATGACGTATCAGGACTTCACGTCCGGCGCCCAGGCCCGGCGGCGGTACTGGGCGCGCAGCCACCTCGGCTGGAAGACGTTCCGGCGCGCGCTCCCGAACGCCGGTCACCGGGCGGTCGCCGCGTTCGGGCGCGGTGGCTCGCTCGCCGGGGTGATCACCCAGAACGTCGACGGCCTGCACCAGGCCGCCGGCAGCGAGGACGTGGTGGAGCTCCACGGGGGCCTGGACCGGGTCGTCTGCCTGACCTGCGGGACGTTGGTCGCCCGCCGCGAGGTCGCCCGGCGCCTTGAGGAGGCGAACCCCGGGTTCCAGCCGGTGGCGGCCGGGGTCAATCCGGACGGCGACGCCGACCTCACCGACGAGCAGGTCGGGGACTTCCGGGTGGTGCCGTGCGAGGTCTGCGGCGGCATCCTCAAGCCGGACGTGGTGTTCTTCGGCGAGTCGGTGCCCCCGGCGCGGGTCGAGCACTGCCGCGAGCTGGTCCGTACGGCTACCTCGCTGCTCGTTCTGGGGTCCTCGCTGACGGTGATGTCCGGGCTGCGCTTCGTCCGGCAGGCGGCGCAGGCCGGGAAGCCGGTGCTCATCGTCAACCGCGAGCCGACCCGGGGCGACGGCCAGGCCGTCACACGGATCGGGCTCCCGCTCGGGGCGGCCCTGGGCACGGTGGCGGACCGGCTGGGGCTGCGGGTCGAGGGCTAGGGCCTCCCATGCGGTCCGGGCCGGTCCGTGGAGGCGAGCTGGGCGCGTACCCACGCCGGGTCCGGGTTGGTGTGGGGCCGACCGGCCACGAAGACGGTCGGCACGGTCTCGTTGCCGTCGTTGACCGCCCGCACCGCGGCGGCGGCCTCGGGGTCGCGCCAGATGTCGACCCAGTGCAGCCGACGGGCCTGCCGGCGCAGCCGGAACCGCAGCCGCAGGCAGTACGTGCAGCCCGGCCGCCAGAAGACGACCGGCCGGCCGTCGGCCGCGCTGCGGCGCCGGGCCTCCGCCGCGCTGACCGACCTGGGGAAGACCAGGGGCGAGTTCAGCCCCCCGAGCAGCGCGAAGGCCACCAGGAAGACGACGCCTTCGGGGGTGCTCCCCCGGACGATCGACCCGGCCCCGGCGGCCGCTCCGACGGCGAGGAAGACGATCGGCAGCAACCAGGCACGCATCATGGCGCCCCAGGCTACCGACGCGCCGGTACGGGCCGGAACCCGGGCCGCCGCAGCCGCCACCACCGGCGCGGACGCCCATGCGGGACCTCCCCCTCGGGGTCCGGCGGCGGCGGGTCCGCATAGGTCCGCGCGGTGAGCTCCGCCGCCAGGCCGACGCGGCCGGGGTGCACGCAGACCGGGGTGCGGGTCTCCACGGTGTACCGGAAGCCGTCAGCCGCGTCGAACGGCCAGTCCCGGCTGGGCCGGTCCGCGACGAGGAAGCCGGTGCGGGGCAGCCGCAGCGCGGGGCAGAACCAGCAGCACGGGTAGTCCGGCTCCGGGTCGATGAAGGGTGCCTCGGCGTCGTCGTCCATAGCCCCAGGAAGGTAGCGCACGACGCGTCGGCACCGCTCAGCCGGCGGCGGGCCGCCAGTCGTCCGGCCAGGGCACGGCGCGGGCGGCGGCCCCCGGCACGCCGAGACTGGCCCGTGCACGGTCGACATAACGGTCGCGGGCCCGCCGGAACTGCAGGTACGCCTGGTCCCAGTCCTGCTCGACCGCGGTCTCGACGCCCCGGGCCAGGGACTCCAGCCGCCACAGACAGTGGTCCACGGACTTGGACGCGGTGTTCGCCTCCGTGTCGCCGAGCAGGCCGAGCGTCTCCGAGAGCGCGGAGCGCCGCGACTCCAGCTGGCCCACCTCGGCCAGGACCTCGGGCGTCGCCTCCACGGGGATGGGGCCGGTCGTGAGTCCCCGCCCGGCGGCCAGCATCTGGTAGCGCGCCGCCAGCTCCTTGACCGCGTGGGCGTAGTCGGCGTAGGCGGTGAGGCGGCGTTCGTCCCACCGGACGGACTGCTGCCTGCGCCATCTCGTACGCTCGTTGGCGCCGGTCACCAGGAACGAGGTGACGGCCCCCAGGGCGACACCCGCGAGCGGCAGTATCTGTGCGGTCAGACTCACGAAGGCCCCCCGATCGGTCCTGTGCACGGCGGAAAGACCATAACGGGCCGGCGCGGCACCGGTCGCCGTACGGTGGATAATTCCCTGCGGTCTCCGGCCGCCTACGGGAACACTGTGCCGATGAGCGCACCTTCCCTCTCCCCTCCCCAGCGGCGTGCCCTCGCCCATGTCGCGGAGCTGGCGTCGGGTCCGGCGGCGGATCCGGACCTGCGCGTGACCCTCAACTTCCACCCGGACCGGATGCTGGACGGCACGCCGCTGCTGGAGGCGATGGCAGCGACCGGTGTCTACGCCTCGCAGTTCGTCACCGGCACGAGCAACGGCGGCCTGACGGCCCGTCCGGGCGGTGACCGGTGGCGCTGGGAGAGCAGGATGTTCGGCGGCGCGTACGACGGCGCACCGGCCGCGGAGCGGCCCGTGTACGGGGCGTTGAACTTCCGCCGGTACGCGGTCGGCGGGGCGCCGAGGTTCGGCTCGGCGCACTTCCGGCTGGGCATCGGGGCGCTGGAGCGTACGACCTTCTGCTATCCGGACAGCTCCGTCGAACCCACGGACTTCGGCGTCGTCGCGCGCATGAACCTGATCGCCCTCGCCCTGGCCGATGAGCAGGATGTCCTCGACGACTACATCGAGGCGCAGGTGCACGGGCCGGTCCGCCCGGACCGCCATGTGGAGGCGCTGGTCCTGGACCCCTGCTACCGGGGCACGGGTGTGGAGGCGGCCGCCGGGCTCCTGGGCTGTCCGGTGGAGTGGCACCCCGGGTTCCGCCTCACGGTGGATGAGCTGTGCCGGCACCCGGGCTACCGGGGGCAGGAGTATGTCGACCTGGGCGCGGCCATCGCCGAGGGCGGCGTCCTCGACCCCCGTATCGTCGGGGACGCGGCGCGCACGGGGCGCTTCGACCCGCAGGCGGTCAAGAAGGTGTGGCACTGCCTGGCACGCTTCGGCTTCCCGCACGAGGGCCCGGCCGCGGCCGTCACCGGGTCGTCGGCGGAGCCCGTGCCGGCCGGGAAGGACGGATGACCGGGCGGCCTGCCGTGCGGGGCTGGGTGTCCACATCCGCAGGGCGGCCGCCCCGGCCATGGAGCACGTGTACCCCGTGGGGTCGCGGCCAACGGTGGCGCGGGATTTCTTCTTCGGCTGAAAACGGTGGGAATGGTCTGCGTGTGACGGGGAATCCGATGATCGTCGTGAGCGACGCCCCTGCCCCGGCCGCCCCATCGGCCCGGGAGGGTCAGTTCAGTTGAGGAGGAGTTGGCTGTGCTGCTTCCCACGCCCGCAGACCTGCGTGCCGCGCTGTCCCGTTATGCCGACGCGGTGATCGAGGACGAGCGCCGTTCCACCCCGGAGAGCCTCCGGCAACGGGAGGACACCGCGTACACCCTGTGTGTCATGACGGGTGTCAGTGACGTGCGCGAGGCCCTGAGCACCGCCGACGCCCTTCTGAGCCGCGGCGCCCTCGCCGTGGAGGCCGGCCGGCCCGACCACTCGGGGGCCGTCCCCGTCTGAGGTACGCGCAGCGCGTGGATCCGGCCGTCGGCGCCCCGGGTGATCCGGGGTGCCGACGGCCGGACGTGTGACGGCACGGGGCCGCCGGAGCGTCAGGCCCCAGGGAGGAAAAGGCAGAACGGGTGGCCGTGGGGATCGCGGAGGACCCGTACGTCCTTCTGGGGCTGGAGCTCCTCCAGCTTCGCCCCCAGGGCGCAGGCCCGCTGCGTCTCCGCCTCCAGGTCGTCCACCTCCAGGTCCAGGTGCGCCTGCATCTGCTGGGTCCCCGGCAGTTGCGGCCACACCGGAGGCGTGTGGTCCGCTTCGAGCTGGAAGCTGAGGCTGGGGCGCTCTTGTTCGGGAGCCCGCAGCCGGACCCATTCGGGGTCCCGTTCGACCTCCTCCCAGCCGAGCAGGGCGCGGTAGAAATCAGCCAGGGCGGCGGGATCGGGCGTGCCGAGAACAAATGCACCGAGGTTCGTCGTCATGTCCCTCACGTTGCCGCGGTGCCCGCACCCATGCATCCGGGGGTATGGGAGCCGGGCCGCCGGGTACCCGTGGTTCCTCCCGCCGCGTACGAGGCCAGTGTGGCCGGCCGCGGCCGACCCGATGGAGGACTCGGTACCGGATGACGTTGGTGCACGGCATATACGCGGCCGCGGGGATCGGCATCCTGATGGCCGCCGTCCTTCCCCCGCTCGTCCGGCGGCGTCCCTTCTCGATACCCATGGTGTTCCTCGTAGCGGGTGCGGCGATCGCCCTGCTGCCGCTCGATGTGCCCGTCGTGGACCCCGTACGGGACCGGGCATGGGTCGAGCACGTGACGGAAGTCTGCGTGATCGTCTCGCTGATGGGGGCCGGGCTCGCGATCGACCGGCCCTTCGGATGGCGTACCTGGGCGGGGGCCTGGCGCTTCCTGGGACTTGCCCTGCCGCTCACCGTCGCCGGTGTGGCGCTGCTCGGCGTGTGGCTCATGGGCTGGCCGCCGGCGGTGGCCCTGCTGCTGGCAGGCGCGCTGGCGCCGACCGATCCGGTGCTGGCGGCGGAGGTGCGGGTCGGGGAGCCGACCAGCGGGGACGACGAGGAGGACGAGGAGGAGGTGCGGTTCACGCTGACCTCGGAGGCCGGTCTCAACGACGGGCTCGCGATGCCGTTCGTGCTGGCCGCCGTGGCGCTGGCGGCGACGGCGGGCGACGGCTGGTCGGCGGGATGGATCGGCCACTGGCTGCTGGCCGACGTGCTGGTGCGGGCGGCGGTCGGACTGGTCGCGGGGGTGGCGGTGGGGCGGCTGCTCGGCCGGCTGTTCTTCCGCTCCCGGCACGTGCGCCTCTCGCAGCAGATGGAGGGCTTCACCGCGCTCGGTGCCACGTTCACCGCCTACGGGCTGACCGAGCTGCTCCACGGGTACGGATTCCTCGCGGTGTTCGTCGCGGCGTGCACCATCCGGGCCGCCGAACGCAGTCACGGCTACCACCAGGTGCTGCACGGTTTCAGCGAACAGATCGAGCGGCTGCTGACCGCCGTGCTGCTGTTCCTGCTGGGCGGATATCTGGTCGCCGGCGGGCTGGCGGACCTCCCGTGGCAGGGGGCGCTCCTCGGCCTCGCCCTCATCCTGGTGATCCGCCCGGCCGCCGGTGCCGCCGCCCAGCTGGGATTCCCGGCCGGGCGGCGCGAGCGGGCGGTCACGGCCCTGTTCGGCATCCGGGGCATCGGCTCGCTCTTCTACCTGGCGTACGCGCTCGGCGAGGGGCCCTTCACGCCGTACGCGGACGAGCTGTGGGCGGTCGCGGGGTTCACGGTCCTGGTCTCCGTGCTCCTGCACGGGGCGACGGCGACCCCGGTCATCCGGCGCCTGGACCGGCGGGAGGCCGCCCGGGGCGGACGGTCTCCACACTGAGCACCGGGTTCAGGGGCTCCACCAGCTCCGCCGTCGCGACGGCCACCAGGTACGCGGGCGGCCGGCCGTCCAGCGGGGCGCGCACGTACGCGATGGCCGCCGCGGGCGACAGGTCCTCATTTTCGGCGCACCGCCGCTACCCGCTCGATCACCCCCGGGCCTTCCGTAGGGACCGGCATGCCGTCTACTCGGTCCGCAGGGCCACCGCGGTGCGGGCCCTGGCGGCCCAGCCCGCGGGGAGCAGCGCGCCCAGGGTGGCGATGACGAGGCCGCCGAGTACGAGCGGGAGCAGCCCGGCCGGTGGATAGACCGCGAGGACGGAGTCGGGGAGGCGCAGCCCCACGCTCTCCCCCATCGCGGGGAGTACGCGGCGGTGCAGGGCGATGCCGAGCGGGACGCCCAGACCGCCTGCGGCAAGGCCCGTGACGGCCACCGAGGTGAGGACCATGGTGACGGTCTGGCGGGGCGTCATACCGAGGGCCTTGTGGATGCCGATCTCCCGGACGCGCTCGCGGGTGTCGAGGAGCACTCCGTTGAGCACGCCGAGCGCGGCGACGGCGACGAGCATCAGCGTGAGGATCGCGGACAGGGCGTTGAGCGTCGCGACCATGTCGCCCCCTGCGCCCCGCCCGCCGGCCCTGGCCGTGGCACCCAGGGGTCGGAGGGTCTGGTCGAGCGCGTCGGCGTAGGCGCGCACGTCGGTACCCGGTGCGACCGCGATGTGGTGGCTGGTCTCCGTCAGATCCGGGTGGGCCGCCTCCAGGGTCACGGCGTCGGTAAAGACCTGCATGCCGTCGTTGCGCGGGTCCAGGACCTCGCCGACGATCCGTACGGTGACGGGCGCGCCCAGGCCGCCCAGGGTGAGGGTGTCGCCGATGCGGGTGCCTGTGGCGGTGAGGAACGGGGACGGGACGGCGGCCTCACCGGGCCGGGCGATCCAGCGGCCGGCGACCATGGTGTAGCCGCCCCAGGACGCGTCGCCGGTGAAGGCTACGACGTCCGTGGTGCCGGTGAGCCCGTCCACCGTGGCGCGGACCGTGGAGGCGCTGTAGTACTTCCCCGTGCCCGGCGCCGCCTCGATGGCCGCCGTCACGGCCACCGCGTCGGCCGCTTCGCGCCGCGCGGGCCGTTCGGCGCCCGGGGGCCCGAAGTCCGGCAGGGGCGCGGGCACGACGACGTCGGCGGCGTCGTGCGCCTTGGCGTGCATCACCTCGCCGAGGGAGGCGGCCATCCCCACGGTGAACGTGACGGCGACGGTGCCGAACAGGATCGCGGTGCCCATGGCCAGCGCGCGGGCGGGCCGGGCGAAAGGCCGGACCAGGCCGAGCGCGACGGGCTGCGGCAGCGGCAGGCGTCCGGCGAGGCGGGCCGCCCACCGGCCGCGCGCCACCGACGCCGTGCGCCCCACGGCGAGCGCGTCGACCGTACGCAGCCGGCCCGCCCTCCAGGCGGCGGCCCACGCGGTCGCCGACACGAGGCCGAGCGCCCCGGCGATCACCACCGCGTCAACCCAGGGGGCGACGGCCAGGGACGCGGTGCCGTACGCCTCTTCGGTCTCGGCCATCACGGGGACGGCGAGCAGGTGTCCCACGACGATACCGAGGACGGTGCCGGCGGACGCGGGGATCAGCGCCTGGCCGACGTACGCCCGTACGACCTGGGCGGGGGCGAAGCCGACGGCCTTGAGGATGCCGATGCGACGCGTCCCCGTACCGACGGCGGAGGCGACGACGTTTCCGACGGTGAGGACCGACATCACCAGGCCCAGGGCGCCGAACGCGAAGAGGAAGGGAACATACAGGGCGGTGTCCTGCTCGGCGTTCTTCCTGACGGTCAGCCAGGACTGCTCACCGGTGGCGGCTGTGGTGGGCAGGGATGCCTTGACGCTCCTGCCGCCGGCGGAGATCCGCGCGGCGGTGTCCGCCTCGGTGAACCTGTAGAGCATCTGGTACCCACCGTCGCCGTGCGGCGTCAGGGCCGGCATCTGGGCGGGGACCACCCAGGCGTCGGAGGTCCCGGTGACCGAGCGGGCGACGCCGACGACGGTCAGCGCGCGGTCGCCGGTCGGTCCGGTGAAACGGACCTCCTTGCCCAGGACGGGGAAGAGGGAGGAGCCGGCGGAGAGGACGATCTCGCCGGGGCGCGCGGCCCAGCGGCCCTCCGTCAGGGTCACCCGGTCCACGTCGCCGCCCGGGTCCGCCCGGCCCGTCACGGTCATGGGCCAGCCGGGACCGGTCGCGTCGGCGCGCGGGGTGACCGTCGCGGTGCGGAAGGGGCCCGCCGCCGCGCGTACACCGCCGGCGTGCGCGCTCCCCGCCAACCGCGCGGCGCTCGCCTTGTCCGCGTCGAACCGCACGGACAGGTGGGCGCCGTGCTGCCGGGCGAACGCGTCGTCGAAGGGGGCGCCGGAGACCACCAGCAGCGATCCGGCGAGTACGGACGCGGCCACGGCCATCATCGCGGCGAGTCCGATGACCAGCGTCTGCACGCGGCGCCGCCCCGCTCCGGAGCGAACCACCCGGCCGAGCGCGCTCATCGGACGGCCTCCGGGGCGACGGATCCCGAGGGCAGGTCGTGGGTGATGCGGCCGTCGGCGAGGCCGATCGTGCGGTGGGTGCAGGAGCGGGCGAGCGCGAGGTCGTGGGTCACGAGGACGACGGTCTGACCCTCGGCGTTGAGTTCGGTGAGCAGCCGGCTGACGTCCTGTCCGGCGGCGGAGTCGAGAGCCCCGGTCGGCTCGTCGGCCAGGAGCAGCGCCGGGCGGTTCATCAGCGCCCGGGCCACGGCGACGCGCTGGCGCTGGCCGCCGGAGAGCCGGCCGGGGTGGGCGCGGGCGTGCCGGTCGATGCCCAGCCGTTGGAGGAGTTCGGCCGCCCGGCGAGCCGCCTCGCCCCGCGACATCCCCGCGAGGCGGGCGGGCAGGGCGACGTTCTCGGCGACGGTCAGGTCGTCCAGCAGGTTGAAGAACTGGAAGACCATGCCGATCCGGGCGCGCCGGTACAGCGCAGACGCGGCCTCGCCGAGCCGGTCGACGCGCACGCCGTCGACGGTGACCGTGCCGGTGTCGGGGCGGTCGAGACCGGCGAGGAGGTTGAGAAGCGTCGACTTGCCGCTGCCGGAGGGGCCGAGGATCGCGACGGCCTCCCCCGGCAGCACGGTCAGCGATGCCTCGTGCAGGGCGGGCGGGCCGTCGTCGTAGCGACGGCTCACCTCGCGCAGTTCGATCAGCGGGGTGGTCATGGCGGGGCTCCTCGGTGATGTGCGGTCCGGTGTCGTGAACGCTAGGAGCGAACCGGGCCCGGGCGCGTCGGCCGCCCGGCCCCCTTCCCGGTCCGGCGCGGGGATGAGCGGCGCGCTCGTCGTCCCTGCGATGTAGGCGGGCGATGTACGCGCCGTCGCCGGAATGGGTACGGGGGCGGATTCCCCGGCATCCGCGCCGCCGGGACAATGCAACGGTGACGGACGTACGTACGAAGCTGGGCCGGCTGTGGGAGGACACGGTCCGGGCAGACGGCCCGCCGCCCCGTCCCACCGCGCGCGCCTGGCGGTTCGACGCGCTGGTGGCGCTGGTCCTGGGCGCCGCCACCGTGTACTACGGCGTGGACAACGCGGACAACGTGGTGGTGCGGGTGGTGGGCGGCACCGCCTATGCCCTGGAGCGCCCGTCCGGGACCGGCGGGATGGCCTTCATGGTGATGCTCGCGGCCGTCGCTTCGGGGGCCTTGGTGCTGCGCCGCCGCTACCCCCTGGCCGTACTGTGCGTGGTGACGGCCGCGACGCTGGCGACCCCGCAGAGCGTGATGCGCCTGACGTTCTACGCATTCGTGATCGCGGTGTACGGCGCCGCCGTGTACAGCCCGCACCGGGTGGTGACGCTCGCGGCGCTGCCGCTGTCGGTGGCGCTGGTCGGGACCTCCGGGAACTCGGTGACGCCGATCGTCCCCAACGAGTACATCGCGCTGCTGATCCTGATTCCGATGGCCGTGGCCGCCGTTGGCCTGCGGACGTGGAAGCTGCGGTCCGACGAGGGGCGGACACGGCTGTCCGTCCTGGAGCGGGAGCAGGAGGAGGCGCTGCGCCGCGCCGTGGAGCAGGAACGGGCCAGAATCGCCCGCGAGTTGCACGACGTCGTCACGCACAACGTCAGCGTGATGATCATCCAGGCGGGTGCCGCCCGCACGATCATGAAGTCCTCACCCGAACTGGCCGGCGAGGCGCTGCTCGCGGTGGAGGCGGGCGGCCGGGCGGCGATGACCGAACTGCGCCATGTGGTGGGCCTGTTGACCACGACCACCGAGGACGGAGAGACGGGTCCCGATGCGGTGGTGCCGGCTCCGCAGCCGGGGCTCGACCAGCTGGATGTGCTCGTGGGGCGCGTCCGGGACGCGGGGCTTCCGGTCGGGCTGGCGGTGACGGGACGGGCCCGCCCGCTGCCACCCGGCATCGAACTCGCCGCGTACCGGGTCGTCCAGGAGGCCCTGACGAACACGGTGAAGCACGCCTCCGGCGCGTCGGCGGCGGTGTCCGTCGCGTACGGGTCCCGCAGGCTGCGGGTGGAGGTCACCGACACCGGCGGGCGACCGGGCGCCGGGGCCGGGAGCGGCCGGGGCCTGATCGGACTGCGTGAGCGGCTGGCCGTGCACGACGGAACCCTGAGCGCGGGGCCGCTGCCGGGCGGCGGTTACCGTGTGGAGGCCCTGATCCCCCTGGAGGCGCTGTGACCGAGCCGCCGCGTGTACTCATCGCCGACGACCAGACCCTGGTACGCACGGGCTTCCGGCTGATCCTCGGCGCGGACGGCATCGATGTCGTCGCCGAGGCCACGAATGGGGCGGAGGCGGTCGACGCGGTGCGCCGCACCCGGCCGGACGTGGTGCTGATGGATGTCCGGATGCCCGAGATGGACGGTCTGGAGGCCACCCGCCGCATCCTCACCGGGGCCGCCGAGCAGCCCCGCGTCATCATCCTGACCACCTTCGACCTCGACCGTTATGTGTACGCGGCCCTGTCGGCCGGGGCCAGCGGCTTCCTGCTCAAGGACGTCACACCCGAGCAGCTGACGGCCGCGGTGCGCACCGTCCGCACCGGTGACGCACTCCTGGCACCCGCCATCACCCGACGCCTCGTGCAGCGGTTCACCCGGCGGGGCGGCGACGCCGACGCCCCGCACCGCGACCTCGCCGCGCTCACCCCGCGCGAACTGGAGGTCCTGGGCCTGCTCGCCCGGGGACTGAGCAACGCGGAACTCGCGGCGCGCCTGCAGCTGGCCGAGGCGACCGTGAAGACGCACGTCGCCCGCATCCTGGCCAAGCTGGGCCTCCGCGACCGGGTTCAGGCCGTCATCGTCGCGTACGAGACGGGGCTGATCAGCGTCGGAGAACAGGACGGGGACGGAGCAGAGGAAGACGGCTGACGGGCCCTAGGTCCAGGCGACGGCGACGTACTCAGGGATCAGTCCGGCTTCGGACACGATCACGCGGTCGAGGTAGAGACGTTGCAGGTCCTCGGGGCCGCGGTCCTCGATCTCCATGCCGAACAGCGTGACCAGCTCGTCGTGGGTCAGGAAGGACGCCTCTTCGGGGACCGACCGGCTGCGGAACCAGTCGCGCTGATCGGCCAGCACCTGGCTGCCGGCGGACGCGGCCGGCCAGTAGCTGACCGCGCTGACGGCGCACGTACCGAAACTCGCACCGAGGCCGGCCACCGCACGCGCGGTGTGCGCGGGCAGATAGAAGACCACACCCTCGGCCACGTAGGCCACAGGCCGCCCGTCGGCCCACTCGCGTACCAGGGAGGAGAGCTCCGCACGTGCCGCCGCGTTGTTGAGGTCCATCGGCAGGTGCCGTACGTCGCGCTCCGGCAGCACGCCCGCCGCCGTCAGCTCCGCCACACGCTCCCGCTTGGCCTCGGCCATGCCGGGGAGGTCGACCTCCAGCGCCCCCGCGAAGGGGAGGAGCCAGGGGTACGAGGAGAATCCGGCGCCGCAGTTCACGAGGACCGTGTCGGGGTCCTTGCGCACCTGGGCGGCCAGGGTGTCCGCGATGTATCTGCCACGCAGAGAGACGACCAGGTCGTCGTGTTCGTAGGTCACTTCGGCGTACTTGTTCCACAGCCCGCGTACGGCGGGCCGCTCCTGGTCGGGTATCCAGGCACCCGCGAAGGGGTCCTGGGAGAGATCGGGCCGCCGGGCCCGGGACTCGTTGACGAGGTAGGCGGTCGCCTCGACTCCACTGTGCATGGCTGTGTACTCCCGGGGTCACGGAGGGCCTTGTCCCCCGCGATCGAAGTTCACACCGCCTCCACATACAACTAAGCTCTGGCAAAGGACAGTTGACGTGTCCTTCCCCTCAGGGCCGACCCACCCGCCCCGCCGTGCGGCCCCTCAGGCCGTGTCCAGCATCGCCGGGCCCCAGGGGGCCGCGCCCGAGCCCTCCGCCCAGGCCGCGAGTGCGGTGCCGTCCACGCAGCGGATGCCGCACGCCTCCGCGTACTCCAGGGCGGGTGCGGTGAACTCGCTGGTCGTGACCACGGCGGCCAGTTGCGCGCCGTGGACCGTCCAGCAGGTGCCGCCGAAACGCTGGAGGTCCTGGGAGCCCACCTTGTGCTCGGGGCCGTACTGCTTGCACTGCACGACGACGCGGCGGCCGTCCGGGGCGGTGGCGAGGACGTCGGCACCCAAGTCGCCTGCTCCGCCGACCACTTCGACCTCCTGGCAGCCGTCCCGCTCGCACAGCGCGGCCACCGCCGCCTCGAAGCCGTCCGGATCGAGGGCGGTGAAGTCGGGTGCGGGGGGCGGGAGTACGGCGGTGAGCCCGTCGTGGGCCCCGGCGGGGGCGGGCAGGACCTCCGGGGCGGGAGCCGGTTCGGGGACGGCCTCCTCCCCGGCCGGCGGGACCATGCCCGCGCGGGCCGCCCGGCGCAGCTCACGGGCGCGGGGCATGGCCCGGAACAGGACGTAGAGCACGGGCAGGGCGAGCAGCGCCAGCAGCACGGCGGTGACCGGGTGGGCGCCGGCCCAGTGCGCGAAGCGGAGGAACAGCAGCGCCGCGGCGCCGATCAGGGCACCGGCGAGGGCGAGGGTGAGCAGGGGGCTCCGCAGTGCGTCCGTGCCCCGGGGGTGGGGCGTGACGCCTCTCGTTCTGCGTATCGGCACCGGCGTCTCCTTCGGCGGGTCGCGTATGTCGTCGTCCGCCATGTGCCCCGAGCCGCGCCTTCCATGATCAGCGAGCGGCGTCCGCGTTCAGGCGGCCCGGTACCGGTCGTGGATCTCGGGGCGCCGCTCGAAGCCCGCCGACACATACGCAGCGACGCCACCGGTGTTGGAGCCGGGGGTGCACACGAGCGCACTCGACGCGCCGAGTTCCCGGAGCGCCGCCGCCGCGGCCAGGGTGATCGCCCGGCCGTGGCCCCGGCGGCGGTGGTCCCGGTGCACGCCCATCGGTTCGAGGAACCCCGGCCGTCCCGGGCCGGCGGACCACACCGTCACCGTCGCCACCGGGTGGCCCCGCTCGTCGCGCCCGAGCAGGCAGCGGGCGTCGGTGAACAGCGCTCCCGCGGCCATGGCGTGCCACCGCGCCTCCGTGAACCGCGAGCCCGGGAACGCGGAGCGGTGGACGGCCGCCACCTGGTGGGCCCGGTCGGGACCGGCGACCTCGACCGCCAGATCCGGTGCGGGCACCGGCCCCGTCAGGTCGCGGCGCAGCGGCGTCCACGGCTCGTCGATGCCCCAGCCCCGCTCCCCCAGCACCTCCCGGACCAGCGCGTCCTGCGGCGCCTCGACGGCCGCCCTGCCCGTCGGCAGCACCCCGTGCGCGGGGCGGGACAGGTCGTCGGCCAGCCGTCGCGCGAGCTCTTCGTCCCGGCGGGCGTCGGGCGCGGTCGTCAGCCGGACCAGGCCGGGGCCGTCGAGCAGTCCGACGGCGAGGATCCGCCCGGCCCGGCTCCACGTCCTGACCGCTTCGGCGGCGGCCCGGGGGCCGTTGCGCCCGTACCAGCCGAGGTCGCCCGGGTGCAGTTGCATCGGGGCGCCCTCGGTCTGCCAGCCCCGCAGCGCGTCCGCCGCCGCGGTCGGTCCCCCGGTGTCCGTTGTGCCGAGTGCGATCGTCATGCCCCGATCCCACACCACCGCGCGGCCGGGCCGCATCCGGTTTCCGGGGCTGTTCCCGTACGTCAGTCCCGGAGCATGCCGGCCGGTGCGGCGGGGAGTTCGCCGCAGTCGTACGTGTAGAGCCAGGCCATGGCCTTCTCGTAGAAGAGGCGGATGCCGGCCGGCATCATCAGGTCCCGCGCCCAACGGCCGAGCGGACCCGCCGTCTTGGAGTCGCCGTTGCCCGCCGCCGCTTTGGCCATCCGGGCGAGCCGGTCCGAGCGCGCCGCGTCGTACGCCGAGAGGGCAGCCGGTACGGAGGTCTCCGTGCCGAGGGATCGCGCGAGCACGAGGGCGTCCTCCAGCGCCATCGACGCGCCCTGCCCGGCGCCCACGGGGTGGTCGGCGTCGCCGAGCAGGACGATGCGGTCGTTGTGCCGGACCGTCACCGCGTCGAGGGTGTGCGTCAGGGTGGGGCGGTGCAGTGCGGTGGTGGCGGCGAGAACGGCGGACGGCATCCGTTCGTGCCGGTAGAGGTCGTCGCCGCCGAGCCGGCCCCGCGGTACGTCTCCGAGCAGCTTGCCGGACCCGGCCCACATGCGCTGACGCGGTACGTCGACACCCGCGCGCCGTACCTGTTCCAGGACGCCGAGGGCACGCAGCACCCGTAGCCCGTTGGACGCGAGGCTCAGGAAGGAGCCGACCCGGCCCGCCGTTCGGCGTACGCCGCCATGGGGGCGATGGTCTCGCAGCTCGCTTTCGCGGTGACGACGGCGGGGCCCGGACGGCCGGAGGTCTCCGACGAGGAGATCATCGACACGCTGACCCGGCTGCTGCTGCACGGACTGGCCGGACCCGCGTCCGCGACGCCGGGTCCGGCCTGAGGGGTGCGTCCGGGGGCGTTACGTCGCCTGGGACAGCGGCTTGGCGATGTCCTCGAGGGAGCGCTGCTCCGCGTCGACCGCGAGGAAGGCGGCGACCAGGCCCGCCGCGCACATCAGGGCCGCGCCGATGGAGAACGCGAGGGCGGTGTCGCCCGGGACGCCCGACTCGGTGAGGTCGGCGAAGATCAGGGGGCCGCTGATCCCGCCGGCCGCGGTACCGATCGCGTAGAAGAAGGCGATGGCCATCGCCCTGGTCTCCATGGGGAAGACCTCGGAGACCGTGAGGTACGCGCTGCTCGCGCCGGCCGAGGCGAAGAACAGCACCACACACCAGCACGCGGTGAGGGTGTTGGCGGTCAGCGAGCCCCGGTCGAACAGCCAGGCCGTGACGAAGAGCAGGATGCCCGGCAGGATGTACGTGGTGGCGATCATGACGCGCCGGCCAATGGTGTCGAACAGCTTGCCCAGCACGAGCGGGCCGACGAAGTTGCCCGCCGCGATCACCGCGAAGTAGTAGCCGGTGTGGCCGCTCTGCACGTCGTAGAACTTGGTGAGGATCGCACCGAAGCCGAAGGTGATCGCGTTGTAGAGGAACGCCTGGCCGATGAAGAGGGAGAGGCCGAGCACCGCGCGCTTCGGGTAACTGCGGAAGACGGTCTTGGCGATGAGTCCGAATCCGATGCTCTTGCGCTGGTGGATCGTGATCTCGCCGGCCGGGGGCGGCAGCTTCTCGTGCTTCTCCTCCTCGACCTCCCGCTCGACCGAATCGACGAGCTTGTCGGCCTGCTCGCCGTGCCCGTGGATGAACTGCCAGCGCGGGCTCTCCGGGACGTGCCGGCGTACGAGGAGGATCACCAGGCCCAGGACGACGCCGAGCGCGAAGGTGAGGCGCCAGCCGAGGTCCTTGGGGAAGATGTCCGTGTTCAGCATGACGATCGACAGGAGTGCGCCGCCGACCGCGCCCAGCCAGTAGCTGCCGTTGATGATGAGGTCGACCCGGCCCCGGTACTTCGAGGGGATGAGTTCGTCGATGGCCGAGTTGATCGCCGCGTACTCGCCGCCGATGCCGAAGCCGGTGAGGAAGCGGAAGAGGAAGAACCACCAGGCGCTGAAGGACAGACCGGTCATGGCGGTCGCCGCGAGGTAGACCGCGAGCGTCACCATGAACAGCTTCTTGCGGCCGTAGCGGTCGGTGAGCCAGCCGAAGAACAGCGCCCCCGTACAGGCACCCGCCACATAGAGCGCGGCGGCGAGCCCGGTGACCTGGGCGGACGTGATGTCGAGGCCGGAACCGTCCTCCGACAGCCGGCCCGCGATGTTACCGACCGTCGTGACTTCGAGGCCGTCGAGAATCCACACCGTGCCGAGGCCGATGACGATCATCCAGTGCCAGCGCGACCACGGCAGCCGGTCGAGTCTGGCCGGGACGGCGGTGGTGACGGTACCGCGTCCGGAGTCCCCGGGCGCCGCCGCCTGGTCGCGCGTATCGCGCCCCCGGCCCCCTCCCCCAGGTGAGCGTTGTTCCCTGTCACCAGGTGTCTCCGATGCGGCGGGGGTCGTCACGGCTGCTACCTCCTCGTCGGGCCGGTGCGTCCTGCGGAGCCGCAGAGCATCCAATATCCGCCAGTTGCCCCGGCGCCGCCCCCGCACACGCGGCGACTCCGCCAGATGGGTCGCGCACACGGTCCACCGACGGTGCGCCGGACTGCGGACCACCCGTTCGCAGCAGCCACGGGAATAGAGCGGGCCCGGCGCTGTTGTCCCCGGCATGACTTCTGAGAAGCGTGAGACGTTCGGCCGGATCGGCATCTGGAGCGGCGCCCTGCACAGCTCGCGGGTGGACGCCGACGGGAAGAAGGCGATCGCCGAGGCGGTGGCCGAGATCGAGGCGCTGGGATACGGGACGCTGTGGCTCGGCGGCAGCCCCTCGCCCGACGACGCGGCCGCGATCGTCGACGCCACCCGGACCGTCACTGTCGCGACCGGCATCCTGAGCATCTGGAGCCACACCGCCGAGGAGGTGGCCGCCCGCATCGCCGCCATCGACGCGAGTGCCCGGGGACGCTTCGTCCTCGGGCTGGGTGTCAGCCACGACGCGCTGGTCCCCCAGTACGCGAAGCCGTACAGCGCGATGGTGGACTACCTCGACGCCCTGGACACCGCAGACCCGGCCGTGGGCGCCCGGCACCGGGTGCTGGCGGCGCTCGGCCCGAAGATGCTGAAGCTGGCGTCCGACCGGGCACTGGGCGCGCACCCCTATTTGGTCAGCGCCGCGCACACGGCGGAGGCGCGGCAGGCCCTCGGCCCGGACGCGCTGCTGGCGCCCGAGCTGTCCGTCGTGCTCGACACCGATCTCGACCGGGCCCGCGACACGGCGCGCGGGATGCTGGCGATGTACCTCAAGCTGCCCAACTACACCGGGAACCTGCTGCGCCTCGGCTTCACGGAGGACGACTTCGACGGCGGCGGCAGCGCGCGCCTGCTGGACGACCTCTTCGCGCTGGGCGACGCCGAGCGGGTGAAGGCGCGGACGCGCGAGTACGTGGACGCGGGCGCGGACCACGTGGCGCTCCAGGTGGTCACCGCGGACGGGGGCAGGACGGGGCTGCCGCTGGCCGAGTACCGCGAGCTCGCCGACGCGTTCGGCGACGAGCTGTAACCGAAACATCCGAGCCCCGGTCCGCGACCCCGTGGGCCGGGGCTCTTGCATGGGCGGAGCCGCCCTCGTACATTGTGAACATGTTCGGTGAACACGTTCACTCAACCCGTGCGGAGCAGAAGCGGCGGACCGCCGCCCGCGTCGTCCAGGCCGCCGCACAGCTCTTCCGCGAGCGGGGATTCCAGAGCACGACGGTGCGTCAGATCGCTGGCCGGGCCGGGGTTTCGGTGGGCGCGGTCATGGCGGTCGGGGACAAGGAGTCCCTGCTGAGCCTGGTGTACGACCAGGCCATCGCGGACCGGATTCCCGCCCCGCCCAGCCCCTCGAAGGCCGGGGCCGCACCGCCCGCCGTCGACTACCTGGCGCACTACTTCGACCCGTTCCTGGCCCTGTTCGCCGAGAACGACGACCTGGCCCGCGCCTACTTCCGGACCTTGGCCCGGGGCAGGCCGGAGAACGCCGCCCTGGGCTCGCTCCGGGCGCTCTCCGAGGACAACCTGGCGGCCGCGATGGTCGACGACGGGATGGACGAGGCGCGCGCCCGGCTCGGCGCACAGGTGATGTTCGCCGGTTATCTGGGGGAACTGATGCTGCTCGCCGGCGGAACCACCCAACCCCGGCAGACGGCGGCGAGGCTCAGGACCATCGCCGCCTTCGTCACCGCGCAGGAAGGGAACTGACCCATGTCACTCCTCGAACTCCCCTCCCCCGTATGGCCGGTGGTGGTTCTGCTCGTCATCCAGGCCGGTGACGCGGCGATGATGCTGCGCCCGCCGAAGTTCATCGTGGACTGCCTGGAGGGCGTACTGCTGCCGCGCGAGTGGTGGTGGGTGCTGACCACAGCCAAGACCGCCTCGGTCGTGGGTCTCGTCGTCGGCTTCCGGGTGCCCGGTGTGGCCATGACGACGACCGCGGCGATCGTGGTCTACTTCCTCGCGGCCGCCGCCGCACACCTCCGCGCGCGGGCCCTGAACGTGACCTTCTGGGTGAACTGCCTGGGCATGCTGGTGGTCTCACTGGCGGTGCTGGTGGGGTCCTTCGTACGGGTGTGACCCGGCCGGTCGCCGCGGTGTACGCGTGCACCGCGGCGACGGAGCCGTCGGTCAGGTGGTGTAGTCGGCGTTGACCCGGATGTAGTCGGCCGACAGGTCGCAGCCGTACACGGTCGCTTCACCCTCACCGATGCCGAGCGTGACGGCGATGTCCACCTCGTCCCGCCGCATGAGGTCCGCGAGCTTGCCCAAGGTGTCCGCCTCGGGCTCGTCGGGATACACCTCGACGTCACCGAACTTCACGGTGACGCGGGCCGGGACGATGTCGGTGTCGTCGGTGTTCTTGCCGATGGCCATGAGCACGCGCCCCCAGTTGGGATCCGCCCCGTGGACGGCGGTCTTGACCAGGGGCGAGTTGACCACACTCTTGGCGACGCGCTTGGCCTGCGCGTGGTCGCGGGCGCCGCTCACGGTGACGCGCAGGAGCTTGGTGGCCCCTTCGCCGTCGCTCGCGAGTTGCAGGGTGAGGTCCAGGCAGAGATCGGCCAGCGCGTCGGCGAAGCGCACGGTGTCGACCGGCCCGGCGGCTCCGTTGGCGATGACGGCCACGGTGTCGGATGTGGAGGTGTCGGTGTCGACGCTCAGACAGTTGAACGTACGGTCCACGGCCCCGCGCAGCGCGGCGTCCAGGTCGGCCGCCGGCACTTCGGCGTCCGTGAACACGTAGGCCAGCATCGTGGCCATGTTGGGCTCCAGCATGCCGACGCCCTTCGCCACGGCCACGATGCGCGCCTGCCCGACGGTGCGGGAGGCGGTCTTGGGGCGGGTGTCGGTGGTCATCATCGCGCGGGCCACGTCCTGGGGAGCGGCCGTGAACGCGGCGATGCCCCGCTCCGCGGTCCTCTCGAAGTGCGGAAGGATGGTGGACATCGGCAGGGGTCGGCCGATGACACCCGTGGAGCCGATGAGCACTTCGCCTTCGGGGACGCCGAGGATTCCGGCGACGCGCCGGACGACCTCGGCGGCGTTCTCCTCGCCCTGGCGGCCGGTCGCGACGTTGGCGTTCTGCGCCAGAGTGGTCACGGCGCGGAGACTGCGCCCTGCGGCGTGCCCGCGGCTGAGCAGCACGGCCGGGCCCGCGAAGAGGCTCTGGGTGAACACTGCGGCGCTGGTCGCCGGCCGGTCCGAGGCGACGATCGAGATGTCGTCGCCGTGCTCGCGCAACCCGCCGTGACCGGTGTACCCGCGAAAGCCGGTGGGCCAGGCCAGTTTGTCATTCATTGGGAATGCATGATCATGCGTCATGTCACATATCTTTGCAGCACGGAGGTCTGTGCGTCCACCCCATTTCACAGCCGGACAACCTTGGCGACGTCTCGCGAGTCCTCCCATGCGGGCCGGACAACTCGCAGGAGAGGGAGCCGTCATGGGCGCGAGAAGAGTCATGAGCACCGCCGGGGAGCACCTGCGGGAGTTCATCGTGGAGGCGGTCGGCGAAGCCGCGCTGACCGTCCTCGCCTGCATACTGCTCGGCACCCTCCTCTGGGTGGCCCACCTGAGCTGGGCGGCCAACCCCCGCCTGACCGTGGCAGGTGAGGCACTCGCCGGCGTCGCCCTCACCCACGGCGCCTGGGCGGCACTTCGCACCCGGCCGAAAGGTGCCCCGCGGCAAGGCGTCGCCGCCGTCACGACGAGCTTCCTCGTGCTCACCTCCGGGGTGACCCTCTTCCTCGCCTTCTACGCGACGGGGTGCAACTGCTGGAACCGGCCCGCCACCCGCGTTCAAGACATGAACGCCGCGCGTCCATTGACATGCTCATTGCTTTATCGCTTTTATTGCGCCGGGTCGCGCCCCCGCCCGGCTTCGGGCGAGCGAGCGGGAGCGGCGACCTCCGCACCCTCGTCCCCCATGTCACAGGCGGGGCGGCGCGCGGCGCGAGATGGGAGCGCTCCCACTCCTCTCTCGTGCCGTGCCCCGCGCCCCCGAGAGAGGAACCAGCACCATGCTTCACCCTCTCCGCACCTTCCGAAGAGCCGCCAGGACCGTCGCCGTCGCCGCGGCGGCTCTGCTCCTGCCCCTCGCCGGCGCCCACACGGCATCGGCCGGCGAGGCCACCGCCGCCGGCTCCGGCTACTGGCACACCAGCGGGCGGCAGATCCTGGACGCGGGCAACCACCCGGTCCGCATCGCCGGCATCAACTGGTTCGGCTTCGAGACCGCCAACTACGTGCCCCACGGACTCTGGTCCCGCGACTACAAGAGCATGATCGACCAGATGAAGTCGCTGGGTTACAACACCATCCGGCTGCCCTACAGCGACGACATCTTCGCCGGCACCGAACCGGCGAGCATCAACTTCTCCGCCGGCATGAACACCGACCTGGCGGGCCTCGACTCGCTCCAGGTGATGGACCGCATCGTGGACCACGCGGGCAGCATCGGCATGAAGGTCATCCTGGACCGGCACCGCCCCGATTCGGCGGGCCAGTCGCCGCTCTGGTACACCTCGGCCGTCCCCGAGTCCACGTGGCTCGCCAACCTCAAGTCGCTGGCCGCCCGGTACGCGGGCAACGACGCGGTGGTCGGCATCGACCTGCACAACGAACCCCACGACCCCGCCTGCTGGGGCTGCGGCGACACCACGAAGGACTGGCGGCTCGCGGCGGAGCGCGGCGGAGACGCGGTGCTGTCGGCCAACCCGGATCTGCTGATCTTCGTGGAGGGCGTGCAGACCTTCGACGGGGTGTCCGGCTGGTGGGGCGGCAACCTCATGGGCGTCGGGCAGTATCCGGTGGAGCTGAGCGTGCCGCACAAGGTGGTGTACTCGGCGCACGACTACGCCACCAGCGTCGCCCAGCAGCCGTGGTTCACCGACTCCTCGTTCCCGGACAACATGCCCGGCGTCTGGGACAAGTACTGGGGCTACATCTTCAAGCAGAACATCGCCCCGGTGTGGGTCGGCGAGTTCGGTACGACGCTCCAGTCCACCACCGACCAGAAGTGGCTGAAGGCCCTGGCCGACTATCTGCGGCCCACCAGCCAGTACGGGGCCGACAGCTTCTCCTGGACCTTCTGGTCCTGGAACCCGAACTCCGGCGACACCGGTGGCATCCTCAAGGACGACTGGACCTCGGTCGACACCGTGAAGGACGGCTACCTCGCGAGCATCAAGGCGCCCGACTTCGGCAGCGGCGGTGGCAGCGGCGGCGATGACGACACCCAGGCGCCCACGGCCCCGACGGGCCTCGCCGTCACCGGCACCACCGGCACCTCCGTCTCCCTGTCGTGGAAGGCCGCGTCCGACGACACCGGAGTCACCGGCTACGACGTCTACCGGGGCTCCACCAAGGCCGGCACCGCCACCGGCACCACGTTCACCGACACCGGTGTGACGTCCGGCACCTCGCACACGTACACCGTCCGGGCCCGCGACGCAGCGGGCAACATCTCCGCCCCCTCCGCGTCCGTCACCGCCACCACCGCGGGCTCCGGCGGCAACACCGGCTGCAAGGCGGTCTACACGGTGAACGGGGACTGGGGCAGCGGCTTCGGGGTGGACGTCACCGTGACCAACACGGGTACGGCGCCGGCCACCTCGTGGAAGCTGACCTGGACCTACGGCGGCAACCAGAAGATCACCAACATGTGGAACGCCGCCTACACGCAGACCGGCGCCGCCGTCACCGTCACCAGCACCGGCTACAACGGCGCGCTCGCGGCCGGTGCGCACACCGGCTTCGGCTTCCAGGGCACACCGGCCGCCGGAGCCGTGCCGACCGTGAGCTGCACGCTCTCCTGACCGTCCCGTCCGACCCATCCGCTCCGGAAGGGAGCACTGTAGCCCGCCCCTCGTGGCGGGCTACACCGCATTCGGGACACCTCTATCGAACGCGGGCACGACCACCGAAATAACCGCCGAAACCCCTCGGCTAGCATGATCCCACCCCGGCGACCACCCTCATCGCCCGCACACCATGCCATGTGGCATGAAAAGCGACCTATTTGACCAAAACCCAGGACATCGGCCAGAGAATTGATATCTATAGCATCGCGGGTGTTTTCGCGAATAAACCGCCGAATACCCTTCGCCGCGTGGCGCCGGCCACGAGCGATCCTATGGACTGCGGCGGCGGTGGTGACACTCGCGTTCCTTGTCGCGCTGGAGATCGCCGCGCGCCACTACAGTCTGCCGGGGCCGGTCACCACTCAGGTGCAAGAAGTGGTGGTCGCTCCCAAATCGGGCTTCCTGCTGTACGCCAGCATGGGGCTGATGATGGTGGTCCTCACCTGGCGGCAGCGGTTCATCGCGGTCGGTGTGGCGGCGGGTATCGACATCGTCATCGCGTTGATCAGGTGGGTGGCCGACGCCCCGGTCAAGGAGGGGCACCCGTTCGGAAACGGTGCGCTGTGGGTGATCGTGGGGGTCACGGTCATCGCCCTCACCCGTCGCACGGGGCAGGAGCGCATGCTGCTCCTCAAGGGTGTCGGTCTGGGTCTGCTGCTGGTGGCCGGGCGGAAGACCGGTGACACCTGGCTGGTCATCACGTCCAAGACCCGCCCCGAGGTGCTCGACCAGTACATGGCCAACGCCGACCACGCGCTCGGCAACCCGTCCTGGGTGGTGGGCCGGCTCATCGAGGCGACCGGCTCGGCCGGTGCCCACTTCCTCGACGCCGTCTACACACAGCTCGCGGTCGCCGCGGTGTGCGTCGCTCTGTACCAGCTGCGCAACGTGGCGACGGACCGCCGCTTCCCCGGACACCACCTGGTGCGCACCTTCCTGGTGATCGGCCTGCTCGGCCCGGCCATCTACATGATCTTCCCGGTGGTCGGCCCGATCTTCGCGTTCGGCTCCGACGGCGGCCACTGGGCCGTGGGCGACCTGTGGCCCGACACCACCGTGCCGATCGGCACCCCGCACCACATGCCGTTCGACGAGATCACCCCGCGCAACTGCATGCCCAGCCTGCACACCGCGTGGGCCACCGCGATCTTCATCCACTCCCGCAAGGGACCGAAGTTCCTCCGGTACGCCGGCGCCTTCTGGCTCGTCGCCACGCTCGCCGCGACCCTGGGCTTCGGCTACCACTACGGCGCGGACCTCGTCGCCGGTGTGGTGTTCACGCTGACGATCGAGACGGGTATGCGCGCGCTGGAACGCGGCTGGGACCGGCCGGCCGTCGGCCTGGTCGCCTACGGCACCGTCGTCTTCGCCGCGCTCCTGGTGTCGTACCGCTATCTGTCGCTGGAGATGGCCCACCACCCGTGGCTGTTCGGACCGCTGCTCATCCTGGCCATGGGTTCGGTGATCTACGGCTACGTACGGACCATCCGGCACTGGGAGCCGAAGGCGGCGGCCGTTCCGACGCTGGAGCCGCAGCCAGAGATGGCCTGAGCCGCCGTCCGCGTCCCTGGGTAACGTATGACGCCGCACCACCCCGCCGGTTCGCGAACCGGCGGGGTGGTGCCGTCAGAGACCCGAGGCCCCGGCAAGGAGCGACCCGCCGTGAACGCATTCGACCGGTTCACCGACGCGCTGGACTATCCGATGTATGTCGTGACCGCCGAGGCGGACGGTGAGCGGGCCGGCTGTCTGGTCGGCTTCGGATCGCAGTGCTCGATGCGGCCACCCCGGTTCATGGTGTGGCTGTCGGAGCTGAACCGGACCTGCCGGGTCGCCGCCCGCGCCGACCGGCTCGCCGTCCATCTGCTCCGCCGCGACCAGATGGCCCTGGCCCGGCTCTTCGGCGGTGAGACGGGAGACCACACGGACAAGTTCGCGCGGGCCGCCTGGCACCCCGGACCGGCCGGGGTGCCGGTGCTGGACGAGGCGCCCGCGTGGTTCGTCGGCCGTGTCGTGCAGCGCGTCGACGGCGGGGACCACATCGGGCATCTGCTGGCCCCGGAGGAGGTGCACCACCCGGCGGACAGGAATTTCCCGTTCCTGTCGGTCACCGGGGCCATCGACATCCCGCCGGGCCACCCCGTGGACTGAGCGCCGGGCGGTCAGAAGTCGCCGCGCGCGGTCCGCTCGGCCAGCTTCTGGAACTCGCCGAGGTCGTAATTGGCGAGCACCGAGTCCAGGTTGGTGAGGGCGCCCAGATACTCCACGAACCCTTGCGGGTCGTACTCGATCTGGAGGGCCACCCGGCTCGTCTCGTCGTCCAGCCGGTGGAAGGTGACGACCCCCGCGTGCTGGACCCCTTCGATGGTCTTCCAGGCGATCCGGTTCTCCGGGATCACCTCGGTGAGTTCGGCGACGAACTCCTTCTCCGCACCGGGGAGGGAGAGCTGCCAGGCGAACCGGCGCGCGTCCAGCGGGTCCACGCGACGGACGTGGCTCAGGAAGGCGGGCCAGCGGGCGACATCGCTCCACAGGGCCCAGCTCACGGCGATCGGGGCCTTGATATCGACGGTTTCGACGATCGAGGAAGACATGGGAACTCCTAGTCGTAGACAGGGGTGAGTAGCGCTGCCGGGCACGTCTCAGGGGCGTGTGGCCAGCGTGAAGGGGTGTCCGGCGGGGTCGGAGTAGAGGCGGGCGTCGCGTGCGCCGCCGTTGTTCTTCGTGTCCAGGGGACGTGCGCCGAGGCCGACCGCCTCCCGTTCGGCCTCGTCCATGTCCTCCCGGGCCACCAGGATGCGCAGGTGGGCCTGTTGCGAGTCGTCGGGCCTCGGCCAGCTCGGCGGTGCGTAGCCGTGGTCCATGCGTATGGCGAGGTGGACTCCGGCCGCGCCGGCCACCTCGATGACGTCGAGGTCGTACCCGGGGCGGACCTCGGCGCCCAGCAAGGCGGCGTAGAAGTCCGCCAGTTCCTGCGGTTCGGCGCAGTCCAGCACCAGCAGACCCGTTTTCGGCACCGCCATGACCGTCCTCCTGTTCGCGGCTCCTCGTTCCTCCGGACGCAGCTCCGCGTACCCGCACTGTTCCCGGTCACACCCGGTCACCGGCGGATCCACGGCCGATGCCGATGGCATGCCTGCCGGACGGATTACGGGGCAGACGGCGGTGCACCGGAAGGGCCTCGACCTTCCCCACCACCGAACAGGGGGAACCCATGTCTGCCACTCAGCCCGAGAGACCCGTCCAGCCGGCGGGATCCCGCGCTCCCGTCGGCCCGGGCCGCTCCCCCGCCCTGACGACCGGCCTCCGCACGGCGGCCCTGCGCCTCGCCGCTCTCACCGTCGGGCAGGCGGCGCTGATGGTGGGGCTCGGACTCCTGATCACCGGGCCCGCGCAAACGATCTGGCCGCTGAGCGTCGAGGACGAGGTCAACGAGGGGTTCGAGCACCTGCGGACCGGCCCCCTGACCGATATGTCGTTCGTCGCGTCGGAGGCCGGCAACACCCTCACGATCATCGTGATCACCGTCCTGGTCTGCCTGGGGCTGGTGGTGCTCCCCCGGCTCCCGAGGTGGCGGCAGGCCGTCTTCCTCGCCGTCGGCGTCTCGCTCCAGTCCCTGGTGTTCCTGGTCATCACCATCTGCGTGGACCGCGACCGGCCCGATGTGGACCGGCTCGACGCGTCACCGCCGACGGCGAGCTACACCTCCGGACACACCGGGGCCGCGACGGCCCTCTACGCGGGCCTCGCCGTGCTGGCCCTCCTTCCCGGCGGGCGCGGCCGACGCCGCAAGGTGCTCGCCGGGCTGCTGTTGCTCATCCCGCTGCTCGTGGGCCTTGCCAGGCTCTACCGGGGGATGCACCACCCCACCGACGTGCTCGGCGGCATGCTGAACGGAGCCCTGTCCCTCCTGGTGGCGGGCCGGGCGCTGCTGGCCGAGGGCACGAGCCCGGCGCCGGTCCCGAAGAACGCGATGGAGATCGCCCAGGAAGCGGCCGCCGAGCGTGCCGAGCAGATCGCGGGCCGCACGGTGGTCGTGGTCAATCCGACGGTGACCGACGAGGTGCAGCGCGAGACGCTGCGGCTGGTCCTGGAGCAGCACGGGCATCATGCGGCGGAGTTCGTCGACACGACCGCCGACGATCCGGGCGGCGGGCAGGCGGCGGCAGCGGTACGCGCGGGCGCGTCGCTCGTCGTGGTGTGCGGCGGCGACGGGACGATCCGGGCGGCGGCCGACCGGCTGGCCGGTACGGGGGTTCCGCTGGCCGTGGTCCCGTGCGGCACGGGCAACCTCCTCGCCCGGAACCTGGGCCTGCCGGTAGCGCCCGCCGAAGCGCTGGCCGCCGCGCTGTCGGGCACCGAGCGCCGGATCGACCTCGGCCGGATCGAGGGCGACGGCCTGCCCGTCACCCACTTCACCGCGATGTCCGGGGCGGGCCTGGACGCCGCCATGCTGGAGAACACCGGCAGTGCGGCGAAGGCCGCGATCGGCTGGCCCGCGTACGTGGTCGCCGGGCTGCGCGGGCTCCGGGCGCCGCGCATGTCGGTGTCCGTCCGGCTGGACGACGGGCCGGTGCTGCGTCGTACGGCGCGGATGGTGCTGCTCGCCAACATCGGGGACGTACAGGGCGGGGCCACGCTCGTCCCGTCCGCCGAGCCCGACGACGGGCTCCTGGACCTGGCGGTGTTCGACCCGCACGGGCCCGGCGGCTGGCTGCGCGCCGTCGGGACGGTGCTGCGCGGGCGTCCGGAGCCGGGCGGCCGGGCCGACACGCCGGTGGAGTACTTCACCTTCCGCCGCGCCGAACTCCGGTTCGCCTCACCGCAGTCGAGGGAGCTGGACGGCGACCCGGTGGGCAAGGGCCGCCGGCTCGTGGCCGAGGTGCGTCCGGGGGCGCTCACCGTCCTGCTGCCGTCGGGCGGTCAGTGATGGGTACCGCGACCCGGGTCCCGCAGACCCGTGACATGGCGGGCGACGAGCTGACCGCCGACGAGGCGCTCGCCTCACTGCGCCGCTACGGGCGCTGGCCGCTGGTGCGTGACTCGTTCGTCCGCTTCCGTTACGCGGACGGGTTCAGCCACTCGCGGGCGCTGGCGCTCCAGACGGTGCTCGCGGTCATACCGCTGGTGATCGCGTTTGTCGGGCTCTCGGCCTCTCTGCACACCGAGAACGTGGGCCGTCTGGCGGAGTTGACGATCCATCGGATCGCGGCGGGGCCGAGCGCCGATGTGGTGGACGACGCGCTCGACCGCAGCCGCCGGCGTGCCGGTGAGGGGTCTCAGCTCACGCTCTGGTTCGGGCTGCTGTTCTCGCTGGTCAACGTGACGACGGCGATGTGCCAGATAGAGCGAGGGGCCAATCGCATCTACGGGGTCGAGCGCGACCGCCCCTTCCACCAGAAGTACTTCCGGGGCCTGGTGATGTCGCTGACCGCCGGCATCCCGCTGGGGCTCGGGTTCATCCTGATGGTCGTCGGCGGCGACCTCGTCACGGCCGCCGCGACGGTGTACCACCTCAGTGACACGGCGCGGACCGCCTGGGACCTGCTGCGCTGGCCGTGCGGGCTGCTCCTCGCGCTCCTGTCGGCGAGCGCGATCTTCCGGCGCTCCCCGCGCCGCAATCAGCCCGGATACACCTGGCTCGCGTTCGGCGCGGCCCTGTACCTGGTGCTGTGGACGGCGCTGACCTATCTCCTGAGCCAGTACCTCTCCCTCAGCGGCTCCTTCGACACGGTCTACGGCCCGCTGAGCGCTTTCATGTCGTTGCTGCTGTGGGCCTATCTGACCTCCATAGCCCTGTTCCTCGGGCTGTCCTTCGCGGCGCAGCTGGAGGCTGCCCGCGCCCGCCGGCCCGGTCCGATACAAGCCGATCCGGGAGCATGAATGGTTGTACGAGCCACCACACGTCTGCTGCGGGAGCACCGCCGGCGGGCCGCTGACCGCGCGTTCGGCGTGCGCCTGCTCGGGGCCGCTGCCGTGGCCGCGGTGTCCGCGGTGCCGTTCGCACTGGTACTGGTCCTCGTGGAGGGGCACTGGCGGCCGTTGCGGGCGTTGGACTCGGACGCGGCCGGCCGGCTGCACCGCACGGCCATCGACCACCCGGCTTGGACGAGTGCGCTGCGGTTCCTGTCGGACTGGGTCTGGGACCCGCTGACCCTGCGCTGCGTGGTCGCGTTGCTGACCGGCTGGCTGCTGTACCGGCGGGCCTGGCGGCTGGCGGCCTGGTCCGCCGTCACGGCGGTGGCCGGAGGTCTGACGGGCCTTCTGGTCAAGGTGGTGGTCGAGCGGGCCAGGCCCTCGCTGGAGGATCCGGTGGCGCGGGCGCCCGGCTTCTCGTTCCCGTCGGGGCACGCGATGACTGCTACGACGACGTTCGCGGTGCTGCTGCTGGTCCTGCTGCCGCTGGTGCCCCGGCGCGGCCGGGTGGTGTGCTGGGCGGTGGCGGTGCTGTCGGTGCTCGGTGTCGGCTTCACCAGGGTCGCGCTGGGTGTCCACTGGTTCAGCGATGTGGTCGGCGGCTGGCTGCTCGGGCTCGCCGTGGTGGCGTGGACCGCCTGGGCCTTCGAGGCGTGGCGGGCCGAATCCGGCCTGGGGCGCAGTGAGATGGCGGAGGGCCTGGAGCCCGAGCTGACGGGCCCGTCCCCGGAACGCTGAGGGCCGGACCTCAGTGCTCCGGGCTGCGCGCCCGGAGCAGGCGGTCCACGCGGTCCCGCCGCCGGCGGCCGGGCGTCACGGTGTCCGCCTCCCGGGCCGCCGGGCGCGCGCCGGGGTTTCAGCGGAGTGAAAGTTCTCACCCGGTTGGCGGTGTCACCCCAGCTCGGTGGACTCTTCACTGGACTGGACCACAGAGACCGAACCAACACCCTTTACGGCACAGCGGTGTTCATGCGTCACTCGTGGCATGCCCTCATCAAGAGAGTGGTCTCCCCGCCCTCTGTGACAGGCCATCCCCCAGACCCGCCGCTACGCTCGGAAACGCTTCACATGCTACGCGAGTAGACCCCCCTTCGCGCCGCTCCCCCCAGGAGGCTCCCGTGTTATCGATCCGCGGCCGCAGATCCGCACTCCGCAAGCTGGTGGCCCTCGGAGCCGTCGGCCTCGGCATGGTGGCGGTGCCCACCGTGACCGCCGTGCCGGCCTCGGCGTCGCCGCAGCCGCCCACCTCGTCCAGCGGGTCCATCCCGCTCGGTGACGGGTACATGGGTGCCGGCTACCTCGCCGACGGCGACACGTTCGCCCCGGACAACCGGCACGTCGATCTCACCCCGGAGAGCAGCGCCTCCCTCCAGGCGACGACGCTTCCCGGCATCGACGTCTCGCACTACCAGGGCTCGATCAACTGGTCATCGGTGAAGTCGGCGGGCATCAAGTTCGCCTACATCAAGGCCACCGAGTCCACCACGTACAAGGACCCCAATTTCAACACCAACTACCTCAACGCCTACAACGCGAAGGTGATCCGGGGCGCGTACCACTTCGCGCGTCCCAACCTGTCCAGCGGAGCGGCCCAGGCCACCTACTTCGCCGGCCACGGTGGCGCGTGGTCGCGGGACAACCTGACGCTTCCGGGGATGCTCGACCTGGAAGGCGGCTGCTACGGCAAGTCGGCTTCCGCCATGCAGTCGTGGATCCTCGACTTCTACAACACGTACAAGGCCAAGACGGGCCGCGACGTCGTCATCTACACCAGCGCGAACTGGTGGAACTCGTGCACGGGCGGCTGGAGCGGCATGTCGGCGCGCAGCCCGCTGTTCACCGCGCACTGGACGAGCGCGGCGAGCCCGACCATCCCGAAGGGCTTCCCGTACTGGACTTTCTGGCAGTACACCGACTCCGGTTCGGTGGGCGGCATTTCGGGAGCCGTGGACCGCGACCGGTTCAACGGTGACGCCACCCGGCTGCTGGCTCTGGCCAACAACACCTGAGGCACCGGCCGAATGAGGGCGGCCACACGGTGCGGGCTTCCGGCCCGCACCGTGTGGCCGCCCTCCCGTCTCAGCGGGTCCCGGCGAGCCAGTCCTCGTACGAGGTGGGGGCGATGTGCGCCCCGGGCCCCGCGATCAGCACGTCGCCCTCCACGGCCGCGAACATCCCCGCCCGGTCGTCCGTGACGACGGTGCGGCGGTCGCCCCGGGCTGCCAGGGTGAGGCGCCCGAGCTCGTCGAGGGGGTAGACGTCGGGCCCCGCCACGTCGGCCGTCCCGTTCAGCGGCGCGCCGGTGGCGGTGTCCGCGAGGGCGGCGACGACGTCGGCCGTCGCGATGGGCTGGACGCGCGTGGCGGGGAGCCGGACGGTGTCCTCGTCGGAGGTCCACGACATGACGGCGTCCATGAACTCGAAGAACTGCGTGGCACGCACGATGGAGTACGCGGTGGGCCCGTTGCGCAGCAGCTCCTCCTGGAGCGTCTTCGCCCGGTAGTAGTCCAGTTGGGGCACCCGGTCGACACCGACGATCGACAGCACGACCTGGTGCCGTACACCGGCCTGCTCACCGGCCGTCAGCAGGTTCCCCATGGTCGTGCGGAAGAAGTCGGGGGACGCCGCGTCGAACGTGGGCGAGTTGGTGACGTTGACGACCGTCTCCGCGCCGGCGAGCGCCTCACCGAGGCCCTTCCCGGTGAGCAGGTCGACGCCGGTCGACAGGGAGGCGGGTTCCGCCCTGTGTCCGGCCCCGCGCAGCTTCGACACGAGCTGGGAGCCGATCAGTCCGGTACCGCCGATGACCGTGATCTTCATGGACGAGCCTTCCGTGCGCCGGGTGCGGCCGGCCGCCACCGTAAGCCCCGGGATCCCGGCCGCACGTGCCGTGACCCGGCCGTCCGGCAGCTCATGACCCGTACGGCTCAGCGCAGGATGCCGGCCTGCCGGGCCGCCCGCAGCCAGGACGGGAACTCGGACAAGAGGCGGTCGTACAGCTCCTGGTCGGAGACCTGCTCGATGTCGTCCACCGCGAAGAAACCGACGTTGTCCACCCGGCGGCCGGGCATGGTGTCGAACCGCTCCAGCACGCCGTACTGCGCCTGGCCGAGGCCGATGAACTGCCAGAAGACGGGTTCCTCGACCGCCGCGCGCAGTTCGCGCTCGATCTCTTCGTTGCGGTACACACCGCCGTCGGAGAAGAACAGGACGAGCGTCGGTGCGGGCACCGGGTGGGCGCGCACGAAGTCCCGGACCTCGGCGATGACCTTCTGCTCCTCGTTCTGGATGCCAACGGCGCGCATGTCGACCTGCCCGGGCACCAGTCCCTTCTGGGGCTTCTTCCGCCCGAAGAGGCTGACCTGGCCGACCCGCACGTGCAGCCGCAGCCACTCGGGCAGTGCGCCGATGGTCAGGTCGGGCAGCCGGGCCGGGTTCGAGGCGAAGGTCCACGCCTGCATCTCGCCGTCGTCGTCCAGCTGTGCGGCGACCGCCGCCATGCGTTCGGTGACACCCGCGACGGTGCCCCGCGTGTAGAGGCCGCTCATCGAGCCGGAGGCGTCGAGGACGAGGATCACCCGGGCGGTCAGCCGGTCCAGGCCGTGCTTGCTGAGGCTGACGGCCACCTGCTGCTTGCGCAGCGACAGCCGCTTGCGCATGTCGACCGGCAGGTGCTCCTCGCCCTTGGTGAGGCGCGGCGCTCCCCCGCCGGCAGCAGCGGGCGCCGGTGGCGTACCGGGTTCGTCCACGCTGATGCCGAAGTCCGTCGCCAGGCCGGCGAGCCCGCTCGCGTACCCCTGGCCCACGGCCCGGAACTTCCATCCGCCGGCCCGCCGGTAGAGCTCCCCGCACACATAGGCGGTCTCCGGGCCGGCCGCCATGTCGAAGCGGGCCAGCTCCGTACCGGACACGGCGTCCAGCAGCCGCAGATGGAGACCGGGCACCTGGCCGAATGTGCCGCCGTCCGCCGAGGCGCACAGGGCGATCCGCTCCACGTCGATCCCCACCGCGGCGAGATCCGCCTCCAGCGCGTCGGAGCCGGCCCCCTTGCCGAGGTGGCGGACGGTCCCGGAGGCGTGCCGGGGCTGGTTGTAGAAGACGAAGTCGCCGTCCGAGCGGACCCGCCCGTCCGCGCCCAGCACCAGCGCGGAGGCGTCGACGTCGGGCACGCCGGGCCCGGCCGTCCAGCTCAGTACGGCTCGGACGGCGGAGGCAGCCACCGGCATGTTGGCGCCCTTGCTCAGTGTCGTCACGACACCCAGTCTGCCTGCCGGTGAGCCGCGCGGTCGACCGGGGCCGCGACGGCCGCGTCGGAGCGGGTACGGGGCGTTCAGCCGGCGAGGGCCGCGCGGATCTGGCGGGTCGTCTGCGCGGCCACGCGCGGGTCGGTGGCGGCGTGGAAGGTGTAGGCGTTGAGCCCGGTGGCCAGGGCCCAGCCGCGCCCCCGCGTCCAGGTGGCGTCGTCCGGGCCGAGAGCGGCGCGGAAGGCGGCCCGGCTACCCCTCGACAGCAGGGTGTAGGCGATCATCATGTCGCAGGCCGGGTCGCCGAGGCCGAGCCCGCCGAAGTCGATGACCGCGCTGAGGCGGCCGCCGCGCATCAGCAGGTTGCCGGTGTGGAAGTCGCCGTGCACCCAGACCGGGGGCCGGTCCCAGGCGGGCGCGTCCAGTGCCGCGTCCCACACCTTCGTCATGGCCCCGGCGTCGAACACGCCGTCCAGCGCGGTGATCGCCGCACGCGTGGCGGGGTCCCGGTCGTGCAGGGAATCCGTGGTGCGGTCGATGTCGGGGGTGAGCGGGAGGCCGCCGGACTCGAAGCGGCGCAGGGCCGTCAGGAATCCGGCGAGCGCCACGGCGGCGTCGTGGGAGTCGCCCAGGGCCTCGACGGTGGCGGGCTCGCCGTCCAGCCAGCGGGTCACCGCCCACGGCCACGGGTATCCGAGGCCCGGCTCCCCCACCGCGACCGGCGCGGGGACGGCCAGCGGGAGGTGCGGGGCGAGCCGGGGCAGCCAGGTGAGCTCCTTGCGGGCCTGCCCGGTCGCACCGGAGTAGCGCGGCAGCCGCACGGAGAGTTCGGGGCCGAGCCGGTGGATGACATGGTCCGCGCCGGCCGGGGCGAGCCGTTCCAGCGGCAGTCCGGCCCACTGCGGGAACTGGCTGTCGACCAGCCGCCTGACCAGTGGGGTGTCGATCGTGGGGCGGTCACTCGTGGATGCCAACGGCGGTTCCCTGTCCTCGGCCCACTGCGTGCGGCGGGCGGTCCGGACCATGACACGGCGTTGCGCGTCCGGCTGTCGAGCCGTTTTCCGGGCCGGGGCCCGGGCTTGAGCAGCCATTTCCGGCCAGATGTAAGAATCACGCCATGGCTCAGCACGAATCGGATCACGGCTATCTCCTGGACAACCAGCAGTCGGAGGCGGGCATCCGCTTCGGCGCGCTCTCCGAACTCTTCGACCCGGTGACGTTCCGCCATGTCGACCGGCTGGGGATCGGGCCCGGCATGCGGTGCTGGGAGGTCGGTGCGGGCGGGCCGTCGGTGCCGCTGGGTCTGGCCGAGCGGGTCGGCCCGGACGGGGCGGTGGTCGCTACCGACATCGATGTGTCCTGGACCGAGGGGATCGCCGGCGGGGTGATCGAGGTGCGGGAGCACGATGTGGCCGCCGACCCGCCGCCGGAGGGCGGTTTCGACCTGGTGCACGCGCGGCTGGTCCTGGTGCACGTGACCGACCGCGCGGAGGCGCTGCGCCGGATGGTGCGGGCGCTGCGCCCGGGTGGCGTGCTGCTCCTGGAGGACGCGGACCCGGGGCTCCAGCCGCTGTTGTGCCCGGACGAGTCGGGGCCCGAGCAGCGGCTCGCCAACCGGCTGCGCTCGGGCTTCCGGTCGCTGATGGCCGGGCGCGGCGCGGACCTGGAGTACGGCAGGACCCTGCCCCGGCTGCTGCGCGAGTCGGGTCTCGAAGACGTCCGGGCCGACGCGTACTTCCCGGTCACCTCGCCGGCGTGCACCGTCCTGGAGGCGGCTACGGTGCGGCAGATCCGGGGCCGTCTGGTGGCTGCGGGGCTGGCCACCGACGAGGAGATCGACCGTCATCTGGCGAACGTCGGGACCGGCCGCCTCGACCTCGCGACCGCGCCGATGATCTCCGCGTGGGGGCGCCGCCCGCACCGGCCGTGACCCGGCTGCGGCCCGTCAGGCGGCCGCCTCCGCCCGCGCCAGGAGAGCCGGGAGGCCGGAGAGGAGCGGGGCCTCGCCGCACGCCGACGCGACGACGATCTCCTCCAGCGCCCACAGGTGCGCCCTGATCCTGGGCGGCGGCAGGTAGGCGGTGTCGGCCGTGAGCATGACGGCGAGGACGCCCTCCTCCTCGGTGACGTGGACGCAGTACCGGCAGCCCAGTTTTTCCTCGGTGGCCGGAAAGCCGAACTCGGTACGGGACCGCGCCGCGCGCAGATCCGCGGCACTCGGCGGCGGCCCTTCGTCCGGTGGGCGTACGTGGAACCGCTGGTCGTTGTAGCAGCAGTACGGGTGTACGGCGGTGCCGCGCTCCCGGCCGACGCGTTCGCGCAGGGCCTCCCAGGCGACCGGGTCGTAGGACGCGGCCCGGTAGCCCGCCAGGGCCGCGCGCCACGCCACGGGGAGGAGGTCCGTGAACCGCTCGGCTCCGGTCGTGTCGAGCAGGAACGGCGCGTCCTGGGAGAGCATCGCGACCAGGTCCCGCCGGTCCTCCGCGGCCCGGTTGGCGACGATGGGCATCATGGCCGCCGCCGGATGTCCGCCCTCGGCGGCGACCAGGGCGGCCAGGGCGGTCATCAGGACCGTCGATCCGCTGATCCGGTGCGCGGCCGCGAGCGTGTCCGTCGCCCTCATCAGCGCCTCGGACACCAGCCGGCCGCTCCAGAAGCGGGGAGTGCGGGGTGCGGCGGCCTGCCGGGGAAACATCGTCGGCGGCATGGTCCGGTAGAAGCTCTCCCAGCGCGCGAGGGCCCGCTCGCTGCGGCGTACACCGGCCGGCCCGTGCTGGTACCGGGCGAGGTCGAGGGGGTTGGTGCGCGGGGACCGCCCGGCCGAGCCCCGGCGCACCAGCAGCCGCAGGTCGCGCACCACCTGCTCGGCGGCGTGGCCGTCGGCCGCGAGGTGGCAGAGGACCAGTGCCGCGTGGGTCACCCGGCCCCGGTGGCAGACGGCGCCGACGCGCAGCGGCCACTCCCGCGCGTAGTCGAAGCGGGTGGCGGTCATCTCGTCCAGCAGGGCTCCTGCGGTGGCATCGGTCCGGTCGGCGTCGGGCTCGTCCACCACGGTGACCGGCAGGGCACCGCAGTCGGTGAGCGACTGGCGGGGGGCGCCGTCCTCGCCGTCGTACAGCCGGGTGCGCAGCGCCTCGTGGCGTTCGAGAAGGGCGGCGAGCCCGGTGGCGAGCCCGCGCAGGTCCGTGACCTGTCCGCGCTCCCCCAGCGGCAGCAGGCGCCCGATGTTGAAGTAGACGTCGTTGGGCGCGGTGCGCAGGATCGCGTGCCAGATCGCCCGCTGTCCCCAGGTGAGGGGTGCCGTGCCCGCTCTGTCTCCCGCGAAGGGGATGTGCAGGGTGCGGGCGGTGGCGAGGCCGGTCATCCGGTCACCAGCCTGGCCGCCAGGCTGTCGATGCTCTCCCGGTAGAACGCCGGGTCGGCCAGATCGAGTTCGATGCCGTACTCGTCCTCCACGGTGTCGGCGAGCCGGAGCAACGCGAGGGAGGTGACGCCGAGTTCGGTAAGGGTGCCCCGGGCGGTGAGGATCTCGGCCGCGGTGAGCTGCCCGTCCATGGCGTCGCTGATCAGCCCGGCGAGCCGTGCGCGTTCCTCGGTGGCCGGGTCCTGGGCGGTGCTCAACTGCCCCCCTCGCCGGCCAGTCGGCGGCGCAGGCTCAGGGGCCTGATGTCGGGCCACACCTGATCGACGTGGGTCACGCACTCCTCCTCGGTGCCGCTGAACCCTTCGGGTCGCCAGCCGGCCGGCAAGGGGGTGTCGGCGGGCCAGAGGGCGTGCTGTTCCTCGTCGTTGACCGCCACCAGATAGCGGAGGGCGGGTGTGTTCACTGGTTCTCCTCGATGAGTGCGGCGACGCACGCGGCGACGCCGTGGACGGTGGGGCTGTCGAAGAAGACGTCGAAGGGCACGGAGACGCCGTATTCCTTGCGGATGCGGCCCGCGATGGCGGTGATGGTGAGGGAGTGGCCGCCGAGGTCGAACAGGTCCTCGTCGGCGCCGAGGTCGTCGAGGTCCAGCACCTCGCGCCAGATGGCGAGGACGGTGGCGGTGATGTCTTCGTCGGCCGCCTGCGCGGGGGTTTCACGGGTGGCCCGTTCACGCGGCGGTTCGGGCAGGGCGGCCCGGTCGAGTTTGCCGTTGGGGGTGAGGGGCATCGCGTCGAGCGTCACGTAGGCGTCGGGCAGGGCCGCCGAGGGCAGCCTCCGCGCGAGGTGATCGCGCAGGGTCTCGGGCGTCGGCGGTACGCCGGCCGGGGCAGGCACCACATAGCCGACCAGCCGTCCGGGCTCACCGTCCGGGCCGTCCCGCAGCACCGTCACCGCCTGCGCGACCCGCGGGTGGCTGCCGAGGGCTGCGTCGATCTCGCCGAGTTCGACGCGGTGGCCGCGCACCTTCACCTGCGTGTCGGACCGGCCCGCGAAGGCGATGCGGCCGTCGGCGGTGAGCCGGACCAGGTCGCCCGTGCGGTAGAGGCGGGCGCCGGGCGGACCGAACGGGTCCGGGACGAAGCGGGAGGCGGTGAGTCCGGGGCGGCCCCGGTAGCCGTGGGCGACACCGTCGCCGCCGAGGTACAGCTCGCCGGTCAGCCCTTGCGGCAGGGGTTCGAGGCGGGCGTCCAGGACGTAGGCGCGGGTGTTGGCCAGCGGGCGGCCGATGGTGACGGGGTCATCGGGTCCGAGCTCGGCGGCCGTGGACCAGACCGTCGTCTCGGTCGGCCCGTACACGTTGACCAGCCGGCCGACGGCGGTGCGCAGTTCGCGGGCGAGGGCGTCGGGCAGGGCCTCTCCCCCGGTCAGGGCCACCAGATCCGGTGCGTGGAGCCCGGCGGCGAGCATGGTGCGCCAGCCGCTGGGGGTGGCCTGTACGTGGGTGAGGCGGTGGCGTGCGACGAGTGCGGTGAGCGCGGTGCCGTCGCGGTGGTGGCCCTCGGGGACGAGGACGACGGTGCCGCCCGTGATGAGGGGCAGGAAGAGTTCGACGGTGGAGATGTCGAAGGAGAGCGAGGTGAGCCCGAGCCAGCGGCTGCCGGGCCCGGTGCCGGTGGTGTCCCGCAGGGCCGCGAGGAGGTTGGCGAGGGCCGCGTGCGAGACCTCGACGCCCTTGGGCACACCGGTGGAACCGGAGGTGTACAGCACATAGGCGGGGTCCGTGAGGGAGGGCGGGGCGGGCGCCGGCGGGGCGTCGGGGAGCCGGTCCAGGTCCTCGCGCCCCGGGTCGGTGACGGTCTCCAGCGTGATCCCGGAGTCGGTGCGGAGGAACGCCAGGCGCTCCGCCGGGTGGTCGGGGTCCAGCGGCAGGTAGGCGGCACCGGCGGTGAGCGTGCCGAGGGCGGCGACGAGTTGGGCGGCCGAGCGGGGCAGGGCGATGCCGACGAGCGCACCGGGACCGGCCCCCTGGGCGCGCAGCCGGTGGGCGCGGCGGCGGACGGCCGCGTCGAGTTCGGCGTACGTGAGGGTGGTGTCGCCCTCGATGACGGCGACGGCGTCCGGGGTGGCGGCGGCCTGGGCGGCGAACAGCGCGGGCAGGGTGGCGCGGGCGTTGCCCGGGGCGTGGGCGGTGTCGGCGAGCAGCGCCGTGCGTTCCCCGGGCGGCAGGACCGGCAGGCGGCCGAGGGCGGTGTCCGGTGCGGCCAGGGCACCGTCGAGCAGGGTGAGGAAGTGGTCCAGGACGCGGGCGGGCGCCTCGCTCTCGAAGGCGGCGGTGCGGTACTGAAGGCTGCCCTCCAGGCTGTCGGGGGCGTCGACCAGTTGGAGGTGGGCGATGTTGCGGGCGGTGTGCGCGAAGCCGGTCCACTCGGTGCGCACGTCGAGACCGGGGCCGAAGTCGGCGGGCCGGGAGGTGTCGCGCCGGCGGTAGCTGAGGGAGACCGGGCAGAGGGCGGTGCGCGGGGTGAGTCCGCGCACCGCACGGCTGAGGGGGACGGAGCGGTGGGGGTAGAGGGCGCGCAGTTCGGCCCGGACCTCGTGGGCGAAGTCCGCGAAGGCGGCTTCCGGGCGCGGGTCGGCGAAGAGGGGCAGTTCGTTGACGTGCAGGCCGACCTGCCGGGGCGCGCCGGGCACGCGGGTGGACAGTTCGATCGCGGTGGCGGGGGCGGTGTTGCCGTAACGCAGCAGCAGGGCGTGCCAGGCCGCCGTGATGAGTTCGAAGCGGGTGACGCCGAGCGTCGCGGCGGCGGTCACCAGGCGGGCGTGCCACTCCCCGTCGCGCCGGAATCCGCAGGCGCTGCCGGGGGCCGGGGCGACGGGGTCCGCGTGGTGGGCGGTGAGGCCGGGGAGGGCGGGCGCGGAGCTGTCGCGCCAGCGGCCGGCCCAGAACCGGGTCGCGTCGTGGACGGCCGTCCCGGAGACGGGCGGTGGGGGTGTCGGCGCCTCGGCCGCGGAGGGCGGCCGGCTCTCCCCCGTCACCGCCCGGTACGCCTGGGCCAGTCCGGTGACCAGGAGGTCCTTGGACTCCCCGTCGAAGACGAGGTGGTGGGCGACCACGAGCAGCAGATGCCGGTCCGGGGCGGTGGTGAACAGCGTGGCGCGGATCAGGGCCTCGCCCGGCCCGAAGCGGGCGGCGGTCTCCTCGTCACGGAGCTTGCCGAGGTCGCCGGGAGCGGCGGTGACCGGCCGCAGGGGCGGTGCATCGCCCGGGAGCAGGCCGGGCCCGGCCGGATCGGTCCGGGAGGTGAGCAGGGGGGTGGCCCGTACGTAGGCGTCCCAGGCCGCCGCCATGGCCGCCGGGTCCAGGGGTCCTCGGAAGTACAGGGCCAGGCCGAGGTGGTACGCCGAACCGGTGTCGAGGGTCTGCTCGGTGACCCAGAGCCCGTGCTGGGCCGGGTCGAGCGGGGCCGGTGCTTCGAAGGAGGGGGTCATGGGGTCGCCTCGTCGTCCAGGAGCCGGTGGAGTTCACGTTTGAGGACCTTGCCGCCCTCGTTGCGGGGCAGGGTGGCGCGGAAGAGGATCCGGGCCGGCAGCTCGTGCGCGGCGAGCCGGTCGAGCAGGAAGGCCCGCAGCCGGGGCACGTCCGGTTCGCCCTGCCGGGGCACGACGACGGCGGCGACGACGCTGCCCAGCACGGGGTGCGGGATGCCGAAGGCGGCCGCGTCGGCGATGTCCGGGTGGGCGTGGAGCGCGTTCTCGACCTGGATCGTGGACACCTTGTGGGCGCCGGACTTGATGACGTCGCGCTCCCGGTCGAGCAGGTGGAGGTAGCCGTCCGCGTCGAGCCGCCCGATGTCCCCCATGCGCACCCACCGGCCCCGGAAGACCTCGGCGTCCGCGTCGGGGGCGCCCAGGTAGGCGCGGGGCGCGGTGGGTGAGCGGAGCCAGATCTCGCCGGGTTCCCCGGTGTCCGCCGGGCGTCCTTCGGCGTCGGTGACGCGCAGGTGGTCGAGTGAGGCGGGCCGGCCGGGTGAGTCGGGGTGGCCGGGGTCGAAGAGCAGGGTGATCTGGGCGGGCGCGGCCTCGGTCGAGGTGTAGTAGTTGACGATCTGGGCCCCGGGGAACGCCTGCGACAGCCGTAGCGCGACGGGTTGCGGGAGTGCCGCCGCCGTCGAGCCGACCAGCTTGACCGTGCTGAGGTCGCGGCGGGTGAGGGCGGTGGACGCGAGCAGTTCGATGGCGGTGGCGGGCACCAGGAAGATGCTGCCGACCGCGTGCTCCTCGATGAGCCGGGCGAACCGCAGCGGGGTGAACTGCGGGGCGGCGACACCGGTGGCCGCCGTGTCCAGGCAGTTCACGAGCATCGTCTGTCCGGCGTTGGTACCGATCGGGAAGCTGTGCAGGAAGGTGCGCGAGTGACGCAGGGGGCGGCGGCGTTCGTCGAGGGTGCAGCCATGGGCGAGGTTGGCGTGGGCGGCCCGGACGCCCTTGGGGAGGCCGGTGGTGCCGGAGGTGTAGAGGTACTGCGCGGGTGCGGACGGCTCGGGCAGCGGCAGCCTGTCCCCCGCCCCGGTCCCGATGTCTTCGATGTCCTCGGTGGACGCCCGCCACGCCCCTGCGGGCAGCCGGTCCGGTGGCCCGCCCCCGCCGTGCAGGACGCCCGCGCACCGGCTGTCCTCCACGATGTGCGCGGAGGCGGCCGGGGCCAGCCGGTCGGAGAGGGGTACGGCGATGCCGCCTGCCCACTGCACCCCGCAGTAGGCGACCGCGTAGTCGGTCCACTCCGTACTGCCGTAGCGCAGCCCGACCGGGTCGCCGGGGCGCAGGCCACGGGCGCGCAGGCCGTGCGCGAGGGCGGCGGCCCGGTCGCGCCAGGTCCCGAAGTCCAGGGCGCGCGGACCGTTGCGGAGGGCGACGCGGTCGGGGTGGAGGGCGGCGCGGTGCACCAGCAGCTCGATCAGGGAGCGCGGGGGCGCGGCGGGGCTCATCGGTCGGCCCCGGCGGGAACGGGCGCGGCGGCGGCGGCGGTGGCCGCGCGTTCCCGGAGGCCGATCAGGTCATCGGGTTCGGCGTCGGGCACCTCGCGGTCGAAGCGGGCGAGGACCGGCAGCCGCAGGGCCAGGGCCACCAGCGCCAGCATGACCAGGCAGCACAGCAGGTACATCAGCCCGATCCCGCGCCCCGGCCCCGTGCCCAGCACCCGTCCCACGCTCCCGGCCAGCACCCCGTCGTCGGCCAGCAACGGGTCGAACAGCCGGGCGCCCAGGGGCGCGACCAGTCCATGGCCGATGGGCAGGGTGGACCAGGCGACCATGGTGTTCAGGGCGAAGACGCGGCCGTGGAAGCGCTGCGGGACCTTCACCTGGACGATGGTCGAGTAGACCCCGTTGACCAGGGCGATGGCGCAGGACATCCCGAAGGCCCCGGCTCCGATGACCCAGAGGTCGGCCCGCAGCCCGGTCACCGCCCCGGCCAGGGCGAACACCCCGGCCAGCGCGAGCATGCCGCGCACCCGGTGTCGACGCGGCCCGCCCCACACCCCCATGATCAGCCCGCCCGCGACGGCTCCGGCGCCGCCCGCCGTGGCCACAGCAGCCGCCCCGTCGAGGGTGTCGAAGGACAGCACCAGGGGCGTCACCAGCAGGAACAGTGGTGACAGGAAGAGGTTGAGCGCGGCGAACCACAGGAGCATCGATCGGAAGCCCCGGTGGCTCCAGGTGTAGGCGAAACCCTGTTTGATCTCCTCCATGACCGGTTCCCGGCGGGTCCAGGGGAGGGTGCGGGGGAACCTGACGCAGACGAGTACGGCGACCGCGACCACGTAACTCGCGATGTCGAGGATCAGGATGCCGCGCAGTCCGATGCCCGCCATCAGCGCCACCGCGATCAGCGGTACGACGAACTGCGCAGCCCCGAAAGCGAGTTGGACGATCCCGTTGGCGTGGCCGAGATAGCGCTTGGGGACGAGTTGCGGGATCGCCGAGCTGTACGCCAGTCGCTGGAAGGTGAGCGCCACCGAGAGGCTGCCCAGCAGCACGTAGAGATACCAGGTGTCCAGTACACCGCCGAGCAGCAGGCACAGCATGGCCACCTGGCTGAGCCCCGCCGTGAGGTCGCCCGCGAGCATGACCTTGCGCCGGTCGAACCGGTCCACGACGGCACCGGCCAGCGGGCCGACGAGGATGCCGGGCAGCATCGCCACGACCGAGTACAGCGCGAACCGGGCGAGCGAACCGGTCTCCAGCAGGATCCAGATGGGCAGGGCGAACTCCGTGAGCGCGGAACCCACGATCGACCCCAACTGCCCGAGCACGACGGCGAGGAAGCGCGTGGCACCCGGCGCGGGGGCGCCCGAGGCCGACGCCTCACCGCCGTCCACCGGGTCGGCCTCGGCGTCACCCGGCGGCCCGGTCTCCGCGTGGAACCACCAGGCCGCGTCCGGGGAGCGCGCGGGCAGGGTCGCGGTGGTCTCCGCGCGGATCGCCTCATGGACGCTCGTCACGGCTTCGGCGACCTCGGCGGCCCGGTACTTCACGAAGAAGTGGCCGCCCTGGTCGATGACCGCGACCGCCGAGCGCTCCGCGAGGAGCAGCCATTCCCGGTAGCGCTCCTGGTAGAAGTCGGCGGCCGGATCGCGGTCGCCGACGAGCGACACCAGCGGGGCCCGCAGCCTCGGGGCGCCGGCCTCGACGTCCGCGATCGCCCCGGTGAAGTACTCCTCGGCGGCCTGACTGTCGCGGCGCATGTTGCTCACGATGAACTCGGTCTGCTCGCGGTCGAGCTGGGATGTGTCCACTCCCATGCCCGTGAGCCAGTTGACGTACACCCGGTTCCCGAGCAGCGACTCCAGCGACGCCACCTTGGAGAGGGCGCCGAGCACCCGTCCGCGCGGCTTGGCGAAGGGGAACTGCGCGCCCGCGTACACCGCTTCGAGCTCGCGGCCCGACGCTTCGAGCAGCCGTGCGGTCGCCACGGCCAGCGCGGTGCCGACACCGCAGTGCCCGTACACGATCAGTGGGCCCCGGACCCGTTCGCGTATCTCGGCGGCCAGGCTCTCCGCGAGTTCCCCGAACGGCAGGTACTCCTCCGTCACACCGACGTCGTGGCCCGGGATGGCGACGGACCACAACTCGTAGCCCTCGGGCAGGAGATCGGCGACGGGCTGGTACACGACCGCGCTGCCCCCGCCGTACGGGACACAGACCAGGGTGGCGCGCAGGCGTCCGGCCGGGGCCTCCGGAGTGAGGCGGTGCAGCAGTCTGCGGGGACCTCTGGCGTCCTCGGGTGTGTCCGCCAGCGCGGCGAGGTCCCTGACGGTCCGGCAGGTGAACAGGTCCATCACGCTGACCGGCCGGGCGCCCGCCTCCGGGAGCAGCTTGCGGGCGCGGGCGACGACCTGGGTGGCGAGGAGCGAGTGGCCGCCGAGGTCGAAGAAGTCCTCGTCCACACCGACCCCGTCGAGGCCGAGCACATCGGCCCAGACCGTGGCGAGCACCCGCTCCGCCGGGGTCCCGGGCGCGCTGGTCGCGCCGCTCGTCCGGTGCATCTGCGGGGCGGGCAGCCCCCGGCGGTCCAGCTTTCCGTTGGGCGTGAGGGGAAGGGCGGGCAGTGCGGTGAAGGAGGCGGGCACCATGTAATCGGGCAGCACCCGCTTGAGCGCGGTGCGCAGGTCCTGCGGGTCGGGCGCGGGTGCCCCGCCGGTGGTGACGAGGTAGGCCGCGAGCCGTTTGTCGCCCGGGGTGTCCTCACGTACGACGACGGCCGCCTCGCTCACCGCGGGCAGGTCGCGCAGGGCGGACTCGATTTCTCCGGGTTCGATGCGCAGGCCGCGCAGCTTGACCTGCTGGTCGATGCGGCCCAGGTGTTCCAGAGCCCCGTCGGGGCGGCGTCTGCCCAGGTCACCGGTGCGGTAGAGCCGTGAACCGGGCGGGCCGTACGGGTCGGGGACGAACCGGCAGGCGGTGAGCCCCGGTCTCCGGTGGTATCCGAGCGCGATCCCGGTCCCGGCGATGTGGATTTCACCGGGTGCGCCCGGGGGCACCGGCCGCAGCGCCCGGTCCAGGACGTAGAGGCGGATGTTGTCGACCGGGAAGCCGATGGGGACCACGTCGGACGGCCCCTCGCACTCCCAGGCCGACACGTCGACCGCCGCCTCGGTGGGCCCGTACAGGTTGGCCAGGGCGCAGCCGGGCAGCGCCGCACGGAAGGCGCGCGCCGTGTCGGGCGGCAGCGCCTCGCCGCTGCACACGACGCGGCGCAGGGCCGTGCACCGCCCCACCGCCTCCTCGGCGAGGAAGAGCGGCAGCATCGAGGGGACGAAATGGGCGACGGTCACGGGCGCGGAGCGGATGAGTTCGGTCAGGTAGGCGGCGTCCTTCTGGCCCCCGGGACGGGCCAGCACAAGACGCGCGCCGGTCATCAGCGGCCAGAAGAACTCCCAGACGGAGACGTCGAACCCGGTCGGCGTCTTCTGGAGCACGGAGTCCTCGGGGCCAATGGGGTAGCTCCGCTGCATCCACAACAAGCGGTTGACGATGCCGCGGTGGGTGTTCGGCACACCCTTGGGCCGGCCGGTGGAGCCGGAGGTGTAGATGAGGTAGGCGGGATCGTCGGGTGCCGGAGCGCCTCCCGATGGCGTGGGAGCGCTCCCGCGAAGCGGATCGTCGTCTTCGAGGAAGAGGACGGCAGCCCGGCAGTTCTCGGGAACGGGGATGGTTCGCTGGGTCAGAAGCACCCGCGCACCGCTGTCGTCCAGCATGAACGAGCGCCGCTCGGGCGGGTATTCGGTGTCGAGCGGGGCGTAGCAGGCACCGGTGCGCAGGACGGCGAGGAGCGCGGCGACCAGTTCGAGGGAGCGTTCCGCGGCGACGGCGACGACGTCCCCGGGGCCGGTGCCCGCCGCGACGAGCCGGGCGGCGATGCGGTCGGCGGCGCTGTCGAGTCCGGCGTAGGTGAGGCTGCGGTCGTCGGCCGTCACGGCGGTGGCGTCGGGGGTGCGCGCGATCTGCTCGGCGATGAGGGAGACCAGGGTGGCGTCGGCCGGTACCGGCACCTCCGTACGGTTGAATTTTTCGATCTCCAGGCCGAGTTCGGCGTCCGTGAGCAGGTCGACTCCGGACAGCGGCACGTCCGGGCGGTCGGCCACCGCGTGCAGCAGCCGGTCGAGGTGGGCGGCGAGCCGGGCGATGTCCTGCTCGGCGAAGAGGTCGGTGTTGTAGTTGAAGGCGCCGCGCAGGCCGTCCGGCCACTCCATGAGGAAGAGTTCGACGTCGAAACGGGTTCCCGAGGCGCGCAGGCCGTAGGTCTCCACATCGAGCTCCGGGCCTGCGGCGGCCTGGCGTCCGGTGGCGTAGTTCTGGACGGCGAGCACCGCCTGGAAGACCGGGGAGCGGGAGACGTCGCGTTCCACATGCAGCTCGGTGACCAGTTGTGCGAACGGCAACTCCTGGTGGGCGTAAGCCTCCAGGCAGGTCTCGCGGGTGCGCTCCAGCAGCTCGGAGAAGGTGGGGTCGCCGTCGAGCCGGGCGCGCAGTGCCAGGACGTTGACGAACATGCCGACCAGGCCCTCGAGTTCCGGTTCGGGCCGGCCGGCGACGGGCGATCCGACGGCGAAGTCGCGCTGGCCGCTGAACCGGGACAGGAGTTCCTGGAAGGCGGCGAGCAGCACCATGTGGATCGTGGCGCCGTGCGCCTTGCCGAGGGTGGCGAGCCGGTCGAGGAGGTCACGCTCGACCTGGAATCCGTAGCCGGCCCCGTCGAAGGTCTGCCGCGCCGGGCGGGGCCGGGCGGTGGGCAGGACGAGCGGTTCCACGCCGGCGAGCTCGTCCGCCCAGTAGGCGACTTCGGCGGTGAGCGCGTCCCCGCTCAGCCGGTCGCGCTGCCATTGGGCGAAGTCGCCGTACTGCACGGTCAGTTCGGGCAGCGGGTCGTCGTCCCCCGCGATGCGGGCGGTGTAGCAGCGCAGGATCTCGGAGATCAGGATTTCGCTGGACCAGCCGTCGCTGACGCTGTGGTGGACGACGAGCAGCAGGATGTGGTCGCGGTCGGCCACGCGTACGAGCAGGCTGCGCAGCAGTGGACCGGCGGCCAGGTCGAAGGGCTCGGCCCCCGCCTCGTCCACGAGCCGCGCCGCGTGCTCCTCGTCCCGAGCCTCGACGAGGGGCAGCGGCGCGGGCGCGGGCTCCGCGATCTCCAGCACCGGACGGCCGTCGTCGGTCACCGGGTAGCGGGAGCGCAGCGTCTCGTGCCGGGCGGTGACGGTGTCCAGGGCGTGGGCCAGCGCCTCCCGGTCCAGTTCGCCGCGCAGCCTGCGTGCGACGGGGATGTTGTACGCGGCGGTGCCGGGCGCGAACTGCTCCATGAACCAGAGGCGTTCCTGCGCGAAGGAGAGCGGCGGCACGGCGCCCTCGGGTCTCCGGGGGACGGCCGGGCGGGAGGCGGCAGCCCGGCCGGCCTTGAGCCGGCGGCTGAGCAGGGCGCGCTTGGCGTCGGAGAGGCCGGCGGGGGATGTGGTGGTGTCGCTCATGACGGCGTACCGGTTCCTTCCAGGGTGCCGCCGTCCGAGGCGAGGAGTGCGGCGGCCTCCTCCTCCGACAGGGCGTCGATCTCGGCCATCAGGGCGGCCTCCACGGCCTCGGCGAACGCCGCGACCGTGCGATGGGTGAAGAGGGTGCGCAGGGGGACGGTGAGTTCGGCGGTGGCCCGGACGCGGGCGACGACCCGGGTGGCGAGCAGGGAGTGGCCGCCCAGGTCGAAGAAGTCGTCCAGGGCGCCGACCCGGTCGATGTCCAGCACCTCGCGCCAGATCTCGGCGACCAGCTCCTCCGCCTCGGTGCGCGGGGCCAGATAGCTCGCGCGGAGTTCGGGGCGCTGCTCGGGAGCGGGCAGGGCCGCGCGGTCCAGCTTGCCGTTCGGGGTGAGCGGCAACCGGTCCAGGACGAGGACGGCGGCGGGCACGAGATGGGCCGGCAGGAGCGCTCCCACGGCGCTCCGCAGGCCGGCGGGATCAACCGGTTCCGCGGCGGCGGGGACCACGTAGGCGACCAGGGTGTCGCGGTGCGCGACGGCCACCGCCTCGGCGATCCCGGGCTGCGCGCGGAGCGCGCTCTCGGTCTCGCCGGGCTCGACGCGGTAGCCGCGCACCTTGAGCTGGTCGTCCAGCCGTCCCAGGAACTCCAGGGCGCCGTCGGTCCTCCGGCGCACGAGGTCGCCGGTCCGGTAGCGGCGGGAGCCGGGCGGGCCGTACGGGTCGGGAACGAAGGCGCGCGCGGTGGCGCCGGGCCGGCCGGTGTAGCCGTAGGTCACCCCCGTACCGCCGAGGAGGAGTTCGCCGGGGGTGCCGGGCGGGACCGGGCCGCCGTATTCGTCGCAGACGGTGGCGGTGACGCCTCCGATCGGGGTGCCGATGGGCGGCCGGGCGCGGGTGTCCGCGTCGCCGAGGCCGGCGGTCGTGGCGATGACGGTGGTCTCGGTGGGGCCGTAGGAGTTGACGAGGCGTACCCGGTCGCCGAACCGCTCGCGCCAGGCACCGACGGCGGCGGCCTGGACCTGGTCGGCGCCCAGGATCAGCAGCCGCAGCCCGACCGGCCAGGCGACGACGTCCGGGTCGCCGACCAGGTGCTGCCAGTACGGGGTGGGCAGGTCCATGACCGTGACGTCGGCGGTGAAGTCCTCGGTCAGCTGGTCGGGCAGCGTCGCGCCGGGGTCGGCCACGACGAGGGTGGCACCGGCCGCCAGCGCGGGGAACAGCTCCTCGGCGCAGGTGTCGAAGCTGAGCGAGGCGCAGTGCAGGACGCGGTCCTCTGCGGTGATGCCGTACCCGTCGCGCATCCAGCGCACCCGCTCGGCCAGCGCCCGGTGCGGGACGAGGACGCCCTTGGGCCTGCCGGTCGAGCCGGAGGTGTACACGAGGTACGCGGGGTCGTCGGGGAGGGGCACGGTACAGCCCTCCCCCGCCGGGCCGGTGTCGTCGGCGTCCTCCACGTACCGGGTCCGGACGCTCCCGGGCAGCTCGGGCGGTGTGGTGTCGCGGGAGGTCAGGACGGTGCGGGCGCCGCTGTCGGCGACCATGTACGCGATCCGGGCGGGTGGGTAGTCGGGGTCCAGGGGCAGGTAGGCGGCGCCGGCGCGCCAGGCGGCGAGCATCGCCACGACGGCGTGCGGACCGCGCGGCAGCAGCACGCCCACGGTGTCCCCGCGCCGGACCCCCGCGGCGGTCAGGCGTGCGGCGAGCCTCCCAGCGCCGTGCCACAGTTCGGCGTACGAGAGCGAGTCGTCCCGCCCGCGCAGGGCCTCGCCACTGGGGCGGTCGCGGACGGTCCGGGCAATGGCGTCGTGCACGGTGGACGCGCCCCCGGGCAGGGCGGGGCCCCGCCCTGCCGCGTCCAGGGCGGTGCGCTCCGGCTCGTCCAGCATCGGCAGGAGGTGGACCGGGGTGTCCGGGCCGTCCGCCGCTCCGCGCAGCAGCGTCTCGAACCAGCGCGCGAGGCGGGCGACCCGGTCCCCGTCGAGCAGGTCCGTGCGGTAGCCGAAGACGGCCACCACGTCCTCGCCGTCCCGGCGCACATCCAGGGTGAGGTCGAACTTGCAGGCCCGCATGCCGGGGTCCAGTTCGGTGCAGCCGAGACCGGCGAAGGACGCGTCGCGGAGCAGCCCGGCGTCCTGGGTGTGGACCGTGAGCATCGTCTGGAACAGCGGGGTGCGGCCGGGGTCCCGGTCCAGGCGCAGGGATTCGGCCAGTTCCTCGAAGGGGATGCGGTCGTGGGCGAAGGCGCCGAGCACCGTGGTGCGGGCGCGGCGGAGCAGGTCGGCGAAGGTGGGCGTCCCGGACAGGTCGGAGCGCAGGACCAGGGTCCGCGAGAAGTAGCCGATGGCTTGTTCGGATTCGGGGCCGGAGCGGCCCGCCGTGGGAACGCCGACGCAGAAGTCGCGCTGCCCGGTGCAGCGGTGCAGGGTCGCCTGGTAGGCGGCGAGCAGCACCATGAACGGGGTGCAGCGCCGGGCCCGGGCCAGGGCGTCGATCACGGGTCCGGCGCCGGTGAGGAGCTGGGTGTGGAAGGCACCATCGGGCGAGGGGTGTTCGGGGCGGGGGCGGTCGAGGGGCAGTTCCAGCGGAGGTGCGCCGCCGAGGCGTTCCCGCCAGTAGGCGAGGGCTTCGCTCGCCTGCGCCTCGTCCGCTTCCCACTCCCGCACGGCCGGGTGCGCGGGCGGGGCGGGCAGCTCGGCGGTCCCGCCCCGGAGGTGTGCGGTGTAGTGCGCCGCCAGCTCCTCACGCAGGACGTTGAGGGACCAGCCGTCGGCGACGATGTGGTGCAGGACCACGCACAGGACGTGCTCGGTGTCTCCCGTACGGAAGAGGGAGACGCGCAGCAACGGGCCCCGGGCGAGGTCGAAGGCGCGGTTCGTGCGCTCGGCGATGAGCGGTTCGAGCCGGTCGCCCGCACCGCGCAGGTCGCGGCATTCCACGTCCACGGGGCCCGGCGCGGCCACCAGCGCGGCCGGTGCGCCGTCCTCGGCGGGGAAGCGGCTCCGCAGCGCCTCGTGCCGGGCCGCCACCGCGTCGAAGGCCGCACGCAGGGCCGGCTCGGACAGTTCTCCGGAGAGACGCAGGACGAGCGGAATGTTGTACGAGGCGTCGCCGGGGTCCATCTGGTGCAGGAACCACAGACGTTTCTGGCCATGCGTCAGGTTCGACTGGACGACCTGGGTACTCATCCGACTCCCTCGGCGCGCACGCCGAGCGGCGTGGTGTGCGGTTGCTTCAGGTCATTGGGGACGTGTGGAGCATGTGGGGGACGGAGGGACGCGACGGCACGGGGATACCGCGGCGGCCGAACGGTCTCGCCACCGGCGAGATCCGGTCATTCACGGCTTCAGGTGTTGCGATGTTATGAACAGCACACGCGTCCGTCAATGCAAGACCTGTACACACAAACGGAGTTGGGAAATCCGACCTTCGTATGCGCCCGGTCGATGAGATCGTCTCCGTCTCCGGCCGGGCATTCATCCCTTCGGCTGGATCTTGGGCGCAAATTGCGCCTTTCGCGTCCTTCCGGGGGGTGAATGGGGGCGTGCGACAGCAAACCCCCGGCCCGAGGAGCGTGGACCATCATGAACAACACGGACAGTGCGTCGCAGAGCGTACAGACGATGTATGCCGAGCGGTTCGCCACCGATCTCACCGACAACCGTGCGGAACAGAAAGAACTCACCGCGCAGATCGAGCGGCTGCGGGCCCGCCTGGAACAGCTCAGGGTGGACGAGACCTGGCTGACCGGCATGCAGGCCGCGCTGCCTGGAGAGACGGCACCCCCTCGGCCGCGCCGCGCGCCGCGCACCGGGGTGGAGCCGGCTGAAGGGGACGCCCCCGCCGGCACCCCCGTCCCGGGGCCCCGGCCCGCCGGACGCGCGAAGGCGAGGCCGTCCCGGGCGAGGGCGAGCGGCAAGAAGGCGGCGCCCACGGCGGGCGCACCTCTGCACCAGCTCATCCGCGCCCTGATGCCCCTGGGCGAACCGCGCCTGGTACGCGAGGTGCACGCGGATCTGACCAAGGCGCACCCGGAGCGCGGCACCTCGGTGCAGGTGGTGCGCAACACCCTGGAGATCCTGGTGAAGCGGGGGGTCGTCGGCAAGGGCATCCAGAAGGGGACGGCCATGTACACCGCGACCGCGCCTGCCGCGCCCGAGGGCGGCGAGGCCCCGGTGGCCGGCTGAGCGGCACGAGGCCGTTTCACACGTCCGGCCCCCGGGGAGCACGCTCCCCGGGGGCCGGACGGTGGTACCGCGGCGTCAGGCGGCCGTGATGTTCTCCGCCTGCGGGCCCTTCTGGCCCTGCGTGATGTCGAAGGTCACCGCCTGGCCCTCCTGGAGCTCACGGAAGCCGGTGGCGTTGATGTTCGAGTAGTGAGCGAAGACGTCCGGCCCGCCGCCGTCCTGCTGGATGAAGCCGAAACCCTTTTCGGCGTTGAACCACTTGACGGTTCCGCTGGCCATGCCGGTGCCTCTCAGTCGATATCGGGAGCCGCACCACGCGGTCCCAGTGGCGTCCTGGTCCGCCCCCTGCACAGCAAGGCGCCCGCGCCGGAGCACGGGCGGTTTCGGCGAACCACGACTTCCGGCAGTGACGCTACATGGCGAAACCCCTCTCCACCAGAGAGCAACGACTTCGCGTCGCGCCGGATGCCGGGGAAAGCCGCTGATGGGGCCGTACTCACGGGAAACCGGGGGGCGGTGGCAAGCCGGACGCCCGCCGCGGCGTCACCGTACCGGAGCACCGGAGGGGGACGACCCGGCTCCGGATGGAGCAGTGACCGCCGGGATGAAAAGGGTGCGGCCGGCAGGGGGGCTGCCGACCGCACCGAGTACCGCCCCGCCTCGGCCCGGGAGACCGAGGTGGGTGACGGAAAGAGCCAGATCAGCGGACCGTGCTGTGCAGTCCGCCCCACCGGGGGCGACATACGGTCTGCTGGTCAAGCCCTTCCCGCCACCGTTCTGAACGGGTGCGGAATTCCGGCTGCGAACATTGCCAGGAGAGGACAGCAGGAAGACCGCACGTCAGGCGCGGGCCCACTGCCCCGAAGAGCCGCGGTCCGCTGCCTCACGCGGTCCAGCATGGAAGGTAAACAGACTGTTTTCTACGTCCAGTTTTTAGCGCTAAGCCACGTCGCGCCAATTAGGCTCACGCCCGCGCAACCGGGCCCATACGCGGGGGATTTGATCGCATGACCAACACCGACAAGACGGCACTGCGGACACTGCTCAGAGTCCGTCGCGCACTGATCGACCCGACCGGACACGGTTTCCACCGTTCGTCGCGCCAGGGGCGCCGCGCGCCCGGACTGTCCCAGCACCAGGTCGACCAGTTGCTGCACCGCACCCCCGGCACCTACCGCCGGCTGGAGTCCGGTGCCTGGCCGAGGCCGGACACCGGCTTCCTCCGTGATGTGGCGATGCTCTTCGCCCTCAACGAGCAGGAGTGGGTGTCGCTGTGCCGGTACGCCGGGATAGGCGACCCGCCGGGCCCGCTCACCGCCCGCTCGGGCAAGGAGGTGCCGGGGGTGTGGCAGGAGGCCATCGACGGGATGACCCACCCGGCATACGTCACCGACGCCTCCTGGGAGCTCATCGCGCACAACGACGAGTTCGCGCGGCTGTTCCCCACCGGAAATGTGCCCACCAACACCATGCGGTGGATGCTGCTCGAACCGCAGGGCCGCGAGATGCTCATCGACTGGGACACCGCCTGGGCCCCGCTCGTCGTGCCGCAGCTGCGGGCCGCGCTCGCCAGCCGGCCCGACGACGAGGTGCTCCGCCGGCTCGAGAAGGACGTGCTGGCCGACCCGCAGTGTGCGCAGATCTGGGAGTCGGGCGGCGCACACATCCACCCCGACGGCGACGAACGGCCCATCCGGCACGCCGTCGACGGTCCGGGGTGGGTGACGATGTGCGCGGCGCAGCCCATGGCGGCCCCCGGCGCGCGCATGATCGTTCTCGTCTTCCACGCGGGTGCGCGGCGTGCGCACACACGCGTCCCGGTCCTGCGCGCGCCGTGAACACGTCCCTCCTGCGTTCCGCGGTGTTGTGATCAGGGCGGCACGGCCGTTTGTGGCTTAGGTTGTGCCCACCCCCACATCGCCGCCGCACCGTGCCCGCCGGAGGATGTCGTGCCCGCCTACATAGCCCGCCCCACCACCGTGTTCCCCGCCCACAAAGTGACCACCGGGGAGATCGCGGACGATATCCGCGCCCATCACCCGGACCACCCGCGGCTCGCCGCCATCCTCCGCATCGTGGCCAACACCGGGGTGCGCAGCAGGTACTTCACCCGGCCCCTGGCGGCGCCGACCGTGTCGGGGGACGCCGGTGTCACGGCCCGGGCCGAGGCGGCGTTCGCCGACGCACTGGACATGGCGGAACAGGCGGCACGGGGTGTGCTCCGGGCATACGGGCTGGGGCCGGGTGATGTGGACGCGATCATCACGACGCATTCGACCGGCTGGTCCGTCCCGAACATGGACATCCACCTCATCGACCGGCTGGGCCTGCGGCCGGACGTCCGCAGGATCGCCCTGACGACGCTGGCGTGCGCGGGCGGCACCCAGGCGCTGATCCGGGCCGTCGACCTGGTGGCCGCGAGATCCGGGGCGACCGTCCTGGTGGTCGCCGCCGAGGTCATCTCCGCCGTGTACAACCATCAGGACGATGCCGTCGAGCACATGATCTACAAGGTGCTGTTCGGGGACAGCGCGGCGGCGACCCTCGTCACCGATGCCCCGTTGGGCCCCGGCTTCCGCGTGGGTTCCCCGGCCGACACCTACGAGCACGTCCTGCCGGACAGCCTCACCAGGTACGCCGGCCGCGTCGATCCGGCCGGATTCCACTTCGACAGTACGAAGGAGGCGCTGAGCGCGGCGGACGACGTGCTGCCCAGTCTGCTGGACTGGCTGGGCCGGCCCTCCGTCGACTTCGGGGTCATTCATCCCGGCAGCGCGCGCATCATCAGCGACACCGCGACGGCGCTCGGCCTCGACGCCCACGACACCCGGCACTCCACCGCCACCCTCGCCGACGAAGGCAACCTCGGCGGGGTCTCCGTGCTCCGCATCCTCGAACGCACCCACGCCGAACCGCCGCCGGCCGGCGCCGACGGGATCACCGTCGCTTACGGACCGGGCTTCGCCACGGCCGCGCTGCGCGGGACCTGGACCGCCTGAGCGGGCCGGGCCCGGGTGAAGGCCGCTCAGGACCGCCCGCTCGCGCGGATGTCCGCCGGTGTCGGGTAGCGGGCCTGGAGGAGCGCGAGCGCCGCGAGGGTGATGCCGCAGGTGATCCGTCCCTCGGCCAGCCACCCGGGCAGTTCTCCGGGGGTGGCCCAGACGGGTTCGGTGAGGGATTCCATCGCCTCGGGCTCCGCCGGACCCGCGCTCGCCACGTCCACCTCCGCGACGTACACCTGGATCGGAGCGGCGAGGATGCCGGTGTCGGCGTGGATGATGCCGAGGGACCGCAGGGACGCGCAGACGAGCCCCGTCTCCTCGCGCAGTTCACGGGCGGCCGCCGCCGCGAGCCCTTCCCCGCCCTCGCTCGACCCCCGGGGGAACTCCAGGGAAGCGGCCTGGATCGGGTAGCGGTAGCTCGTCACGAAGGCGTAGCCGGCCGGGCCCACCGGGACGACGACGGCCCCCTCCTTGTGCGCCTGCCACCGCAGGTACTGTCCGGTGGCCCCGGACGGGGCGACGACGTCGTCGTTGAACAAGGTGCCGAAGCGGCTGCGGAAGACGGGCACTTCGCGCACTCTTCGGATGGGCGCCGGTGCGGCGACGGGCTGCGCGGAGCCGGTTCCGGTCACTGTGGTCACTTGGGCCTCCTCGGGTGTCTCCCACCCCATGAGGTGTGCGGGGAGCCCGGGATGTGACACCGCCGGAGTTCCGGGGCCGCGCGGCCGTTGGGCTGCCCGGCGGGGTGGGCCGTAGCGCAGTGGTCGTCGCGCCTTCACCGCATGTGGGAGCACGCCGGTTCGCATCCGGTCGGCCCGCCCCGTCCTGCCGCGGGTCACCCAGCCGGCTGCGGGACCGTCCGGTAGCTGACGCCGTCCTTCGTGCGGCTGAGCAGGCCCCCGATGACCATGTACCGGCGCAGCGCCGCGCAGTCGTCGTGGACGGTGCGCAGGGCCTCGTTCACCTCGCGTTCCGTATAGGTGCGTCCGGGGTCGAACAGGGTTTCCGCGAGGTGGACGAGGAGTTGTTCCCGTCGCGCCGGCTTGCGCGGGATCGCGGTCAGGCGGCCATGGGAGAAGAGGGCGTGCACGCTGCGGCTGCCGGCGGGCTGCCTGGTGGTCTGCTGGTCGGACATGGCGTCGAGCCTGGCAGGCGGTCCCTGGTGGGGCAACGCATTTCCAACGGGAGGCGGGGCAGGCACCGGTTGACGCGGGGCCCCGGGAACCGCTTTCCTGACGCGATGACCGATCTTCGTATCCAGCCCGTGGGTGGTGACGCCTCGCTCCTGGACTGGCAGTTCGTCCACAACGCCATCATCCCGACGGCTGCCCTGTCGTTCGCGGAAGTGACGGAGCGCGCCGGGCGCAACCGGCTGTGCGTCGCGTACGCGGGGGCCGTCCTGGTGGGGTGTTCCACGGTGCGCCCGCCCGGCGCGGACAGCCCGGTGGGGACCGTGATCGCCCGCGTCCTGCCCGAGCACCGGGGCCAGGGCTTCGGCGGGCAGCTGTACGCGCACGGGCTGGAGCTGGCCCGGGGGCTCGGCGCCGAGGTCATCGAGACGTGTGTCCTGGGGTCGAACCCCGAGGGCCTGCGGTTCGCGTCGCGGAACGGTTTCGTGGAGACCGAGCGGTACGTCCTTCCGGGCGACACCGTGCCGTTCATCGACCTCCGGCTCGCCTGACGCCCCGGCGCTCGCGCAACCCGGGGCCCGCCGTCCGGCTCGGCGGGCCCCGGGTTGCGCGGAACGCGGTCAGGCGGTGTGGAGCGTCAGCCCGTAGCGGTTCAGGATCTCGTTGATCGGCTGGTGCCAGGTCTCGCCGCCGGAGCTGCAGTTGCCCCAGCCACCCGAGGTGACACCCTGCGCCTGGTCACCGCTGATGAAGGAGCCGCCGGAGTCGCCGCCCTCCGCGCAGACGCTGGTCTTGGTCATCTGGTAGACCGCGCCCTGGGCGTAGTTGACCGTGTCGTTGGTGGCGAGCACATTGCCGCAGTGCCAGTGCGAGGTGGACCCGGAGCGGCAGATCGAGGCGCCGATCGGGGCCACGTTGGAGCCCCGGACCAGCTGGTCGGAGACGGTGCCCCAGCCGAGGACGACGGGGACCGTCCACCAGCCGTTGCCCACGCTGACCCACGCGTAGTCGTCGCCGGGGAACGACGAGCCCTGGAAGTTGCCGATGAAGGAGCCGTCCCAGCCGCTGACCCCGGCACCCGCCCGGCCGCAGTGGCCGGCCGTGACGAAGCCGCCGTAGACGGAGAAGCCGATGGAGCACCGTACGTTCCCCGTGTAGTACGGGTCGCCGCCCACGGTCCCGGCCGAGAAGGTGCGCGGTGCTTCGGCGGTCTGCTCGACGGTGACCGGCCCGGCCGCCTTCGCCTTGCGCACGAATACCTGGACATCGTTGTCAGTACGCTGCGAGGCGACGACGTCCACGACGACCGAGTTGGTGCGGGGGTCGACGTGCCAGCTGCTGACGCCCTGCGGGGCGTCCAGCTTGTCGAGCTTCGCCTTGACCGAGTCCAGGCGCTTCTCGGTGTGGGTCACCATCCGCACGGCGGCGCCCGTGGCCCGTACGGCGTCCGCCTGCTCGGCGTCGGTGACGGCGACGGTGAGACCACCGGTCGCGGGGTCGAACCAGGAGCCGCCGTACGCCGCCCCGGCGGCGTGGCGCGCCTTCGGCTGGAGCTCGGTGGCGGACTTCTCCTGGGAGAGCCGCACCTTTGCCTGACTCGCCGTCAGGCCGAGGTCCCGTTGCATGGCGGTGAGCAGGCCGTCGGATGCGGGCGCGGGAGCGGCGGTGGGAGCGTCGGCGGCGGAGGCCGAGGGGAAGCCCGCGCCCGCCCAGGCTCCGAGGAGGAGTACGGCGGAGAGTGCGGTCCTCAAGGCTGTGGAGCGTCTCAAGGTCTTGGCCCTTCTGTTGTTCCGGCTGGGTGGGGGAGGAACAGCAGGCGTCCGAGGCGTCCTCCGTGAGAGCGCTCTCAGAGTGTGCCGCTCCGGACTGTAGCGGAGAAATCGTTAGCAGGTCCATGCCAATGACAGGGGTGGACGTACGGCCGCCCGTTCGCCGAACGGCAGAAGTCCGCCGCCACCGTCCACAGGGCCGTCGAGGACCGGCTTCGGGCAGGGCCGGGGGCCGCTGCGGCTGCCCCCGAGGTGACCCCTCGCGGCCCCGCCGCGTCAGGAGCGGGCGGGCCGGTACGTGTACATGTCCCACAGCGCCCGGACCGCGTCGCTGTCCCGCCAGTGTCCGGAGGCCGCCGCGCGGTCCGGCGTCCCCCACACCCTGGCGTGGCCGGCGCCCGGCTCCCAGCCCGGGTCGCCGGTGGCCGCGAACCCGGCCCAGGCCGAGGTCATCCGGTCCGCGAGGGCCCGGTCGTCGGGCGTCGGAGCGACGCCGCCGATGAGGAACCGGGTGCGCTCGTCGTCCACGTTGCCGAAGGCGAAGGGCACGTCGGCGCAGTGCCAGGCACGCACTCCCCCACCCCTGCGGTCGAACCGCGAGAGGTGGGCGCGGCCGCCCGCCGCCGTGTGGGCCTCGGCGAGCCGGGTGCTGTACTCGCCGAACATCAGGTCCCCGTACACGGCGAGGTGGATGTCGTGCGGTCCGGCGCCCGGCATGAGCGCGCGGTACCCCTCGACCAGCCCGGCGGGCAGGCCGAAGTCGGCGGCGAAGCGGTGCAGCCGCTCCTCCGCGGGGACCGGGATACTGCTGCCGACGGCGTCCATCAGCCAGTACTCCTCGGTCGTGTGGCAGACGAGCAGATCGACGTCCCGGCTGACCCCGGCGGCGACGAGGGCGAGAGGGTCGTCGCGCAGGATCTCCCCGTCCGCGACCGGTCCGTAGATGACCGGGTCCCAGTGCAGCGCCCCGGAGCCGGGGTCCTCGCGATAGTCCCCGACGACCCGGTTCGACGCCTTCAGCAGGTCCTGCGGCGCGGCTGCGGTCAGCGGCCTCCCCGCAGCGGCGCCCACACGCGCCGCGACCTGCTCGGCGAGCTCCGGGGCGAAGACGGGACCGACCGCGCTGTGCGCGATCACCCGCCGGAACAGCCCGTGGGCGCCGTCCATCACCATCAGGCAGACCGCGGACGTCGCTCCGGCCGACTGTCCGGCCAGGGTGACGTTGTCCGGGGCTCCCCCGAACGCGGCGATGTTGTCGCGCACCCATTCGAGGGCGGCGATCTGGTCGAGCAGACCCCGGTTGGGCGGGCAGGCGTCGTCCGGGACATGGCCGAAGCCCTCGAAGCCGACGCGGTAGTTCAGGGTGACGACGACGAGGCCGGTGCGCGCCAGCGCCGTTCCGTCGAAGTCCGGTTGCGCGCTCGATCCGAAGGTGTAGGCGCCCCCGTGGATCCAGACCAGTACGGGGAGCGGGCCCGCTGCCGTCGCCGGGCTCCAGATATTGAGGCTCAGGACGTCCTCGTCACCCGGCGACCAGGTGGGGGCGCCCGGCAGTTCGGCGGACTGGGGCGGGACGGGCCCGAACTCCGCGCAGTCGCGGACTCCGGGCCACGGGGCACGCGGGCGTGGGGCCCGGAGACGGTGCTCGCCGAACGGAGGCGCGGCGTAGGGGATTCCGAGGACGGCGACGACGTCTCTGTGCGGTGCGCGTCCGCGTACCCGACCGCTTGCCGTCTCATACACACCGCTGTCCGTCAACGCGTCCCAACTGCCTTTCGATCGTCGCTCCCGGGCCGGGAGCGACGATCAGGATGGCTCACTTCCCGCGTCGGCGCGACGCGAATTCGACGGAAATGATCAAGGCGTTGGTCAGCCGGCCTGTCCGATGGCGCTGCGGAGCATGGCCACGGTGGTCGCCGCCGCGGCCCGCTCCGCCTCGTCCTCCGTGGCGCGCACCCGCTCTTCCAGCAGCACCACCGCCGCCTGGAGTACGCCGACGCGCACCGGAACGGACCGCATGGCCGTCAGCACGGCCGCCGCCTGTTCGGCCGGTGTGGCCGGCGCGGCCTGCGCGGCCTGCGGGATGAGGGTGGTGATGCCGCGCCCGAGCGCACGGTCACGAGGCGGCTGGGCCGCGGGTGTGGTCACCGGGGAATTCTGCCGCACCCGGTGCCCCGATCGGGTCAGCGACCTGGCCGTGCCGGTCCGTTCTCCCGTGCCCCGTCGTGGACGCGGAGCAACAGGGCGGTCAGCTGGGCGCGTTCGCGGGATGTCAGGGGGGCGAGGACATCGTCCTGCACGGCCCGCGCCTCGGACTTGAGGCTTTCCAGCAGGGCGCGGCCGGCCGGTGTGACGGTGACCGTGACGCGGCGCCGGTCGGCGGTGTCACGGGCCCGCTCCACCAGGCCGGACGCACCGAGCCCGTCCACGATCTTCACGACGTCGCTGCGGTCGATCGAGAGCCGCGCGGCGAGTTCGCGCTGCACATGGGGGCCGAAGTCGGCCAGCGCGGCGAGCACCGCCATGTGCCAGAGCCTCAGACCTCGTTCGGCCAGCCGGTCCGCCAGCCTGCCGCGCGCCGCCTTGCCGGTCTTGGACATGAGGTAGGTCGTGAGGCCCAGGAGGCTGGGAGGGGTTTCGTTCATCCGGTATATCGTAGGGCCAACCCAATGATGGGTGCGCACCTACTGAAGGAGACTCCGTGGACGCGCTGCATCCCCGCCTGCTGGTCGACCGGTTCGCCGACTGCTTCCGCTTCTACGACGCCGTACTGCCGGAGCTGATCGGTGCCGTACGGGCCAGCGGCAACGCCTCGGGTCCGTACGCCCATTGGGACGTCGAGGGCCAGGGCGTGCTGGTGCTGTTCGACCGGGGCGCGATGGCCGCGGTCGCCGGTACGACCCACCTGCCCGCGGACCCGCCACCGGCCCAGGACCGGTCGATGTTCGTCCTGCGCGTGGCGGACGTCGACGCGGGGCTGGCCCTCTGCCTCGGCCGTGGCGCCGAGCCGGCCGCGCCCGCGTGCGACCGCCCGGAGTGGGGGCCGGGGCTGCGCACCGCCCATGTCCGCGACCCGGAGGGGAATCTCGTGGAGCTGCAGTCCTACTGAGCGGTGCCGGTGGACGTCACTTCCGCGCCCAGGCGCGCATGGCGGAACGGGAGGAGAAGTCGGCGACGTCCTTGTCGAGCGGCCGGTCGGTGTACTGGTGGATGCGCCAGGAAGCCTTGATGCGCGGCTTGCCCGCCTTCACGTAGTCGGCGATCCAGAGCCCGTCCCCGGCGTACGACGTGGTGTCGTGGTTCAGCCAGAAGTAGCGGTTGCAGTACAGCAGGACGCGGTGGTGCGGCCGCAGGCGCTTGACCTCGCGGATGAAACGGTCCTTCTCGGCGTTGCTCGCGCGCGTGCCCTCGCCGTTCTGCTCCCAGTCGACGGCGAGCAGGTCGCCGGCCTTCTCGGGCGCCTTGCTCAGGAAGTACTCGGCCTGGGCCGCGATGTTTCCGGGCCACAGGAAGTGGTAGAAGCCGACGACGCATTCGGCGTCGCGGGCCTGTTTCGTCTGGTCGGTCAGGCGTGGATTGACGTACGAACGGCCCTCGGTCGCCTTGATGAAGACGAAGTCCAGTCCGTTCGCGTCGAACGAGGACTGATGGGCGCTGATATCGACACCGTGCAGCATGGGCGCCGCCTTTACAATCGGGGTGCTCTGTTCCGCTTACTTTCCCTGATCGCCCGCTTCCCACCCTCACCTGAAGCACGAATGCGCGTGTGTGCCGGGGCGCACGCTCCGGCACACACACGCGGGCGGGCACGCGCCCGCCGATCGTCAGGCGTCGAATCCGGTGGAGCGGCTGACCTTCTCCCAGGCGAGCACTTCGGCGCGGGATGCGTCGAGCGCGCCGAGCACGGCGTCCGTCGCGTCGTTGCCGAGCGGCAGCCGCAGCGGGGTGTCCCCGGCGTCCAGCGCGGTCAGGATGGCCGCGGCGGCCTTGGCGGGGTCGCCCTCCTGCTTGCCGTCCGAGTCGGGCAGGCCGCTGCGGACCGGGCCGACGGAGTCCGCGTAGGCGTCCAGCGGCGCGGACTGGCGCAGGGCGCCGCCGCCGGCGAATCCGGTGCGGAAGGAGCCGGGTTCGACGATGAGGACCTTGATGCCGTGCGGGGCCACCTCCGCGGCCAGGGCTTCGGACAGGCCCTCCAGGGCGAACTTCGTCGCGGAGTAGCCGCCGACGCCGGGGAAGGTGAACCGGCCGCCCATGCTGCTCATCTGGACCACGGCGCCCGAACCGTTGCGGCGCATGTGCGGCAGCACGGCCCGGACCAGGGCCGCGGGGCCGAAGAAGTGGAGGTCCATGAGGTCGCGCAGCTCGCGGTCGCTGGTCTCCTCGACCGCGCCGATGAGTCCCATGCCCGCGTTGTTCACGAGCACGTCGATCCGCCCGTACCAGAGCACGGTGTCCGCGACGACGTCGGCGATGCGGGCGGTGTCGGTGACGTCGAGCTGGACGGCGACCGCGCGGTCGGGGTGCGCGGCGACGAGGGCGTCGAGCGCCTCGGGGCGGCGGGCCGTGGCGACGACGGTGTCGCCGGCGGCGAGGGCGGCCTCGGCGATGGACCGGCCGAAGCCGGAGGAGGCGCCGGTGATCAGCCAGACGCGGCCCGGGGCGTCGTCGCGGGCGGGGGTGGCGGGTGCGGTGTTCATGTCCAACTCCGTTTTTCTGTCGGCGCGTTGCGGTGATCCATTTATGTCATCCGCGCCCACGAACGGTCCAAGACATGGATTCTCCGGAGCGATAAAGACGGCTTATGATCGCGCCATGGAACTGCGCCAGCTGCGCTACCTCACGGTGATAGCCGAGGAGGAGAACCTGGGCCGGGCCGCCCGCAGGCTCTTCGTCAGCCAGCCGGCTCTCTCGTACGCGCTCAAGAGCCTGGAGGCGGAGCTCGGCGTGAGGCTCTTCGACCGCCACGCGGGCGGGGTCTCGGCCACCTCGGCGGGACGCGATGTGATCGCCGAGGCCCTGCTCACCGTGCGCCAGGCCGAGCGCGTGACCGCGGCGGCCGAGCGGCACACGCGGGGCGAGACGGGCGTACTGCGGGTGGGCTTCGAGGCGAGCGGGGCGGGCGAACTGACCACCAGGGCGCGGGCGGAGTTCGCGCGCCGCCACCCCGGGGTGCGGGTGGCGCCCAAGCGTTACGACTGGGGGCAGGAGGCCGACGCGCTGCGGGACGGCCTCGCGGACGTGGCGTTCGTCTGGCTGCCCAACGACCTGACCGGGCTCACGTACGAGCCGGTGCACACCGAGCCCCGCGTCGTGGGCCTGCCCACGGGTCACCCCCTGGCGTCCCGCGACGGCGTCTCCATCCTTGAGGTCAAGGACGAGCCCCTGCTGTGGACGCGGCGGGCGCCCCGGCCGTGGGTGGACTGGTGGGCCGTCAACCCGCGCCCCGACGGGTCGGCCCCGGTCTGGGGGCCGACCAACGACAACGTCGAGGAGATGCTGGAGCAGGTGGCGCAGGGTTCCGCGATCTGCTTCGCACCCGAGAGCATGGCCCGCTACTACGCGCGCCCCGACCTGTTCTGGGTGCCGCTCACCGACGTCGAGCCGCTGCGCGTGGTCCTGGCCTGGGCGGACGGCGCGGACACGGCCCTGGTACGGGGCTTCGCCCGCGTGGTGCGCGAGCTCGCCGCGGAGGCGTGAGGGCTCACCCCGCTTCGGGCGCGGCCGGCAGGCTGTCCATGAAGGAGCTGACGGAGAACACCGCGTTCCCCGCTCCGGGCGGGCCGTAACCGGGAGGCGAGCTGAGCCCGAACTCCTCCATGGTCGCGCGGTACGACTCCAGGAGCCGGATGTGGTACTCCAGCGGCGCCCCGTCGGGGTTGGTCTTGCCGAGCGGGGTCGTCGGCTCCGGGCACCAGGTGGTGAAGCGCGGGGTGATGCCGCGCGACATGAAGAAGCGCAGGCCCTCGGTGGTCGAGTCGATGGCCTCCTTCACCGTGGTGAAGCCGAACGGCTCGGCCATCTCCACACCGGCCACGAAGTTCGGGATGACGTTGCGGGCGCCGAAGACATCGGCGGAGTCCAGGATGCGGCGGTGCCACTCGTCACGGCCGACGTAGCGCTCCTTGCCCGGGCAGTACAGCTCGAACAGCCGCCGGTCCCACACCTCGTAGTTGGGGTGGTAGATCTGCACCCCGTAGTCGTGGAACCGCTGGACGTCCGCCTTGGGCAGGGCCTGGGCGACGACCTTCCCGATCCAGCGGCCCGGGAAACGCTCCTCGATGGCCTTGGCGTACTGGCCGTAGAAGTCGGCCTCGTCCCGCCCGCCGATGTGCGAGGTGATGGCGCCGCCGGTGAGGGTGTACGCGGTGGAGGTCTTCGCCGTGTCGTACCGGTCGATGATCTCCAGCGCCTCCAGCACCTCCTCGACGGGCTTCACCCCGGTGTACGGGCGGCCCGCCGCCTTGTGCTGGCGCCAGTTGTGGTTGATGTCGCAGTACTGGCACTCCTCCTTCGCGCCGAAGTACTGGCAGACGCGGAAGACGGTGAGGTAGACGAGGTAGCCCCACTGAATGGTCGGGGCGACCTCCATCACGGACTTCCCGTTGGCGAGCGTGTGCCGGTAGTAGTCCGGCATCGGCGGCAGGCCGACGTCGGAGACGCGCCTGCCGTCGAGGTAGAGCCCGAGCATCCCGTCCGCGTCCGCCGCGACGCGGTACGGGGACGCGGGGTTGACGCGCACGGAGACGACGGTGCGCCGCAGTTCGTACGGACCGCCGGTGAGCACGATCTCCTCCGGCGGGCGGCGCAGGGCGGCCGCGCCCAGCTCGGGCAGGGTGCCGTGGTCGAAGGAGAAGATGAAGTACGACTTCGGCTTGACGTCACCGCCCTCGTTGTCGCTGAGCGCGGACTCGTCGAAGGCGACGCCGCCGCGCAGCAGGTCCTCCTTGATGACGGCCTCACGCGGCACGTGCGGGAACTCCTCCATCAGCCGTTCGACGAGCCGGGTGCGGTCTGGGGTGCCGGGCTCGGTGCGGCAGGGATCGGTACGGCTGGGCATGTGCGGGCTCCTCGGTCGGTCGTCGGCGTGTTCCGGATGCGACGTCTGTGCAACGAACCACGGCCGCGGGGCGTTCTCGTCCCCGCTGCCGGATACGTCACTCCCCGCTTCCGGATCCTATGTGACCGGTCAGTAAGGTGTCGGGGCGGGAACCCGTCGGCCGTGCGGCCGGTCCGACGCCCGGTGGTGACCGCAGCCGGCCGCGGAACGGAAGTGCTCCATGCCCCGCACCATGTCCGTGTCGGACAGCATCGTCGTGCACACCGGACCGCTGGAGGTGTACGCCCGGCTGAGCGACCCCACGGCGATGGGCCGCTGGAGCCCGGAGAACCTGGGCGCGCGGGTGCGGGGGGAACGCCGGGAGACGTACGTCGGGATGGTCTTCGACGGCCGCAACAAGCGGGGGCCGGTGAGCTGGACGACGCGGTGCACGGTGACCGCGGCCGATCCGGGCCGGCGGTTCGCGTTCCGGGTCCACGCGATCGGTGCGCGGCGTCCGTTGCTGCGCGGGCCGATCGCCACGTGGGAGTACCGCTTCGAGGCGGTGGAGGGCGGCACCCGGGTCACGGAGACCTGGACGGACGACCGCCGCGCCTGGCCGGACGTCGTGGCCAACGCCTTCGACCGGGTGGCCACCCGGGGGCACACCTTCGCCGTTTTCCAGCGGCGCAACATCCGCACCACGCTCGAACGCCTCAAGGCGGCGCTGGAGTCCGCGGACGCCTGACGGGTCACGCCGTCCAGTGCGCGGGGCGGCCGAGCGACGAGGGGAGCCGGGTCATGCCGCTCCCCCGGGCGGCGTTCACCTGTGCCTGCGTCAGGAACAGCGCCCCGGTCAGGTCGGCGCCCGACAGGTCCGCGTCCCGGAAGTCCGCGCCGATGAGGTCCGCGAGGCGCAGGTCGGCGCCGCCGAGGTCCGCCGCGATGAGGTAGGCGCCGCGCAGATCGGCGCCGCGCAGGTCCGCCTTCCCGAGCCGGGCGCCCATGAGGTCGCCGCCTCGGTGGCTGCGCTTCTTGCGGCCCGGGGCCGTGGCGCGCACCAGTTCGCTCACGCGTCCGAGGAGCACGGCGACCTCTCCCCGGTGGGCGGCCACGTCGAGCTCCGCCAGGGCGGCGGCATCGAGTCGGGTCAGGGCTTCGGTCGCTTCGAGGGTGCGCCGGATCTCGCCGCGCAGGGGGCGGGCGGGGGCGAGGGCGGCCGCCTCGGCCAGGTACCAGAGCAGTTCGTGGAGTTGCCGGACGACCGGGAAGACCTGGAACATCTGCCGCGCGGTCTCGGGTTCGCCGCGCCAGTCCCGGCCGCCGAAGATGTCCACCGACACCTTCTGGCCGGCGCCGAAGCAGTCGTAGACGGTGCAGCCCGGGAATCCCTCGGTGCGCAGCCGCGCGTGGATGCCGCAGCGGAAGTCGTCCCGGAGGTTCCGGCAGGGTGTGCCTGCCGCCTTGTTCACGGCGAAGTCGGCGGAGCGCGTGAGCGTCAGCGCGACACAGCACAGGGCGAAGCAGTTGCCGCAGTCGGCGCGCAGGGTGGCACGGCCGTCTCCGTCCTGGCGGTCGGTGCCGGAGGGTCGGTCGGTGTCGGGCACGTGGGTGGATCCTTCGGGGCGCGGTGTTCGTGAGCAGCACCGGAGCCTATCGGCTTCGCGTGCGGTCCGCCGTTGTCGGTGGGGCGGCGCACACTGGCGGGAGTGCGGTACGGCGAGGGGACGGAGGAGTCACGGATGGGCGGCGGGGAGGAGCGCGGGTTCGAACCGGCGACCGGGGACGGCCCGCCGGCCCTCGGAGAGGCGGAGGCGCGCGCCGCTTCGGTGCGCTCGGCGTGGGCCGGGCTGCGGCAGATCAGGCGGCTGGCCAACAACGGCCGGGCCGACCCGGAGTCGGCGCCCGCGCCCTGGGAACTGCACCGTCCGGTACGGGCGGTGGCCCTGGCCTTGGAGGCCGCGGGGCTGCCCGCCTCGGCCGTCGGCCCGTCAGGGGAGCGTACGGCGAAGGGTTACCGGGTGACGGCGGGAGCGTCGCCGGGCACCGTGCGGGTGGAGTGGCTGGGGCCGGCCGGGAGCGGGGCGGCGTACGAGGAGGACGGTGAGCTGCCCAGGTGCGCGGCCGCGCTGCGGGAGTGGGGCTGGACCGCCCTGCTGTACCGGGGGCCGCGCGGTCGCCGGTTCCTGGAGGTCGAGCCGCCGGCGGGTCGGCCGGACGACCGATAGCCGCCGTGCCGTGCCGCTCGCCGGCCGCCGTTGTCAGACCCATGGGGGATGCTGGTCGGGTCCGACACCTCTGACCTGGAGATGCTGAGATGCGCAAGGACGAACTCGCGGCGGCGCAGGCGTATGTCCGTTTACTGGAGGCCACCCGGGCGGCCCTGTCCGACCCGGACGACGCCCCGCTGTACCTGCCGTTGCTCACGTCGCCGATGGAGGAGGCGGACGGGGCGCTCCGGCGCGCGGGGTTCGCCGGCAACGAGACACGCTTCTTCGAGCTGGTCGGCTCGCTCCGGCCGAGTCTGACGAGCAGCGACCACTGAGGGGTGCGCCGGTGCCCCGCCGGTGGGGCCTCAGCCGGCCTCGGGGAGTGGTGCGAGGCCGAGTTCGCGGTCGCCGAGGGGCGCGAAGTGGCGGGCCACGTCCTCGTCGGTGACCCGGGCGAGCTCGGCGGGGTGCCACCGCGGGTTGCGGTCCTTGTCCACGATCTGGGCGCGGACGCCCTCCACCAGGTCGGGTCCCGCGAAGGCGGCGGTCGAAACGCGGTACTCCTGGTCGAGGACCGCTTCGAGGGCGCCGAGGCGGCGCGCCCGGCGCACGGATTCGAGGGTCACCTTGAGCGAGGTGGGCGCCTTGGCCAGGATGGTCGCCGCGGCCTGCTTGGCGGCCGGGTCCCCGTGGCCGGCGAGGCGGTCGACGATCTCCTCGACCGTGTCCGCCGCGTAGCAGGAGTCGATCCAGCCGCGGTGCGCGGCGAGCTCGCCGTCGGGGGCGGGGCGGGCGTGGTCCGCGACGGTCCCGGTGACGGCCTCGGGGGTCGCGCTCTCGGCCAGGGCGGCGACGAGGTCGGCGAGCCCTTCGGCGGGCACGTAGTGGTCGGCAAGTCCGCAGAGCAGCGCGTCCGCCGCGCCGACCGGCTCACCGGTGAGCGCGAGGTGCGTTCCGAGTTCGCCGGGTGCGGCTCCCAGCAGGTACGTTCCGCCGACGTCCGGGACGAACCCGATCCCGGTCTCCGGCATGGCGACGCGTGAGCGCTCCGTGACGATCCGGACGGAGCCATGGGCGGAGACTCCGACGCCGCCGCCCATCACGATGCCGTCCATGAGCGCGACGTACGGCTTGCGGAAGCGGGCGATCCGGGCGTTGAGCCGGTACTCGTCCCGCCAGAAGTCCAGCGAGGCGGTGCCCCCGGCCAGGGCGTCGTCGCGGACGGCACGGATGTCGCCGCCCGCGCACAGACCGCGCTCCCCCGCGCCGGTGAGCAGCACGGCGACGACGGACTCGTCGCTCTCGGCCGCGTCGAGCGCGTCGGCCATGAGCCGCACCATGGCGTGGTTGAGCGCGTTCAGGGCGCGGGGCCGGTTGAGCGTGAGGTGGCGGACGCGTCCTTCGGTGTGCAGCAGGACGGGGTCCTCGTGGTTCATGCGTGCGCTCCGCTCAGCCCGGGTGCCGTGCCGTCCGCCGGTCGGGGGACGATCTTCCGCTGCCATTGTGCGCGGGCCCCGGAGGGGCGGGGGGTGCGGGGTGGTTTCCGCTGTGGCAGGCGTGCCGCACCGGCCGGACAATTGAGGCACGCCGTACGGCGGACCCGCCGGACGATCCTCGGAGCTGGAATGACCGATCAGAACCGGCCGCCGGGCGTTCCCGGCCCGCCCGGCCGGCCGGAGGGCAGGACGCCGGTCGGCGAGACCGGTACGGCGGAGCGGCTCGCCCTGAACCGGACGGGCAGCTTCGAGTGGGACCTCGACGCCCGGACCCTCGACGTGGACGAGGCAGGCCTGCTGGTCTTCGGTCTGGACCCGGCCGCGTTCGACGCGCGCCCGGAGTCCCTGGCGGAGTTGCTGGAGCCGGAAGAGCGTACCCGTCTGGGCGTGGCGACGGACGAGGCGCTGAAGGGCGCGGGCAGCTCGTACAGCGTCCACTTCCGGGTTCCGCTCGCCGACGGCCGGGATCAGTGGACTCATGTCCAGGGACGCATTCTGCGCGGTGAGGACGGGACGGCGCACCGGGTGATCGGTCTGGTGCGTGACGCGACGGCCGAGGTCACCCATTCGGACTTCGTGCTGGAGCTGGAAAAACGCCGGCGCCGCCAGACCGGCATCGTGGAACGTACGACGAGTGCCTTGTCGCGTGCGGTGACGGTGGACGATGTGACCGCCGCCCTGACCGGCCCCGGCGGGCTTGCGCGGCTGGGCGCGGACGGGCTGGCGCTCGGACTGCTGGACAACGCGGCGCTCGACGTCATCGCGCTGAGCGGTGAGTCCCTGGAGGTCCTGGACGACCTGGGTCCGGGCCGCCTCGACCCGACGTTTCCGCTGGCCGACACCGTGCTCAGCGGGCGCCCCCGTTTCGTCGGGTCACTGGCGGCGCTGACGCGGCGCTATCCGGCCCTGGAACCGTACGTGGGCCGGCTGAAGTTCCAGGCGGCGGCCTATCTGCCGCTCGTCGCCCAGGCGAGGACGCTCGGTGGCCTGGCCCTCTTCTACCGGCAGCGCACCGCCTTCACGGCCGACGAGCGCAATCTGTGTCTGGGGCTCGCCGCCATCGTCGCCCAGTCCCTGCAGCGGGCCAAGCTGTTCGACGAGGAGCGCGAGTTCGCGACCGGGCTGCAGTCCGCGATGCTGCCGCGCCGCATCCATGACATCGAGGGCGGCGAGATCGCGGTCCGCTACCACGCGGCCTGGAGCGGCCGCCAGGTCGGCGGTGACTGGTACGACGTGATCGCCCTGCCCAAAGGGCGGTTCGGGATCGTGGTGGGCGACGTCCAGGGCCACGACACGCACGCGGCGGCGATCATGGGGCAGCTCCGGATCGCGTTGCGCGCGTACGCCGCCGAGGGGCATCCGCCCTCGACCGTGCTGGCCCGCGCCTCGCGGTTCCTCGCCGAGCTGGACACGGACCGGTTCGCGACGTGCGCCTATGCCCAGGTCGATCTGGAGACCGGGACCGTACGGGTCGTGCGGGCCGGGCATTTCGGGCCGCTGATCCGGCACATGGACGGCCGGGTCGGCAGCCCTCGGGTGCGTGGCGGCATGCCGCTGGGCATCTCGACCGACTTCGGCGACGAGGAGTATCCGGAGACCCGGCTCGACCTGGTGCCGGGCGAGACGCTCGTGCTGTACACGGACGGGCTGGTGGAGGAGCCGGGCGCCGACATCGACGCGGGGGTGCGCACCCTCATCACCGAGGTCAGCGCGGGTCCGGCGGGCGCGGAGGCGCTGGCCGATCATCTGTCGGACCGGCTGTGGGAGCGGTGGGGGTCCGGGGACGACGTCGCCCTGCTGGTGCTGCGCCGCAGCCCGGACCCGGGGTCGCCCCGGGCGCCGAGGCTCCACCAGTACATCCACCAGGCCGACCCGGAGGGGCTGTCCGAGGCCCGGACCATCGTGCGCCAGGCCCTGACCGACTGGGACATGGCCGAACTGGCCGACGACGCCGAGCTGGTGACCGGGGAGCTGCTGGTGAACGTGTTGCTCCACACGGAGGGCGGGGCCGTCCTGACCCTGGAGGTGCTGCCCGAGCCGGTCCGCCGGGTGCGGCTCTCGGTGCAGGACCGGTCCAGCGCGTGGCCCCGCCGCCGGTCACCGGGCGAGACCGCCACATCGGGCCGGGGGCTGTTGCTGCTCGACGCCGTCTCCACGCGCTGGGGCATCGAGCCGCGGGGTGAGGGCAAGGCGGTCTGGTGCGAGATCGGACCGGGCGCGCCGCCCACCTCACCCCCCGTGCACCGGCACGCCGCGGAACCGCCCGAGGGTGGTGGCCCACGGGGCGGGGCCGCACAGCGGTGAGGGGCGTACCGCCACGTCGCGCGTGTCGGTACGCCCCTCGGCCACGCCGCCCTTCGCTGTGCGCGTCCGGGCGGCGCGGTTCACGTCAGTGCTGTGCGGTGCGGCGCTTGCGTACCGACCACATGATGCCGCCGCCGGCCAGCAGCACGGCGACCGCCGCACCACCGATGATCGGCGTGGAGGACGAGGAGCCGGTCTCGGCCAGGTCCGGCGAGCTGGGGCTCGGCGCCGCGGCGGGCGCGGACGGCGAAGCGGACTCGCTCGGCGTGCCGGTCGGGCTGGGAGACGCCGTGGTCGGCGTCTCGGACGGCTTGGTCTTGGTCGGGCTCGGCGTCGGCTTCGACGGCGGGGTGCCTTCGCACACCGGCGCCTGCTTGGTCTCGTCCTCCGAGAACTGGTCACCGTCCCCGGCCTTGACGACGAGGCGCACCGTCAGCGGCTGGTCGTGCTCGGGCAGCGCGAGCTTCTTGTCGAAGTCCTTGCCGAACTTCTCCGTCGGCAGCAGGTCCTTGCCGTCGACGGTGACGGTCACCTCGTTGGTGACACCGGCGTTGTACTGAGTGAGGTGCAGGCTCACTTCGTCACAGGTCACGGCCCAGGTGGGGGTGTGAGCTGCGGCCGGACCGGCGGTGAGGACCGCGCCGGAGAGGCCGACCACCGCGGCGGCGACGAGGGTTCCCGCTGCGCGCCACGATCTCCTGGGTATGGTCATGGATATTTCCTCCGCAGATGTTTCGCGCCCGTCTGGGCGGTGCAGCGCACAGTACTGCCCTCTTCCCCACTGTGTGCACCCGCCCCACAGCCGTTTCCGCGTCACAACCACCCCCACACCGTCGCCGGTTGGGACATGCCGGACACGGGCCGGGGCCGCCCGACCGGTCCCGTCGCCCCGTCCCACCGTCAGAGCCGGCGGTGCATGATGTGGAGCCCGACGTAGCCTTCGACCGGGTGGTCGAACCCCTCGGGCAGGGTGCCCAGGATGTCGAAGCCCAGGGAGCGGTACAGCTTCACCGCGGCGGTGTTGTTCTCCACCACCGCGTTGAACTGCATGGCCCGGTAACCGGCCGTGCGCGCCCAGTCGATGGTGTACTCGCACAGGGCGCGTCCGACACCCCGCCCGGAGTGCCGGGGGTCGACCATGTAACTGGCGCTGGCGATGTGCGATCCGTTGCCCATGTGGTTCTTGTTCATCTTCGCCGTGCCGATGACGGTCCCGTCGTCGGCGACCGCGACCACGGTCCGGTGGGGTGGCTTCAGGAGCCACCAGTCCGCGGCGTCTGCCTCCTGGAGGTCGAGGGGGTAGGTGAAGGTCTCGCCGGCGGCGACGATTTCATGGAAGAACGGCCAGATGGCGGGCCAGTCCTCGGGGGTGGCTTCCCTGATCAGCATGGCGGACAGGATGCCGGGTCGGCCTGCCGATCACCAGCGGTTATCCGGAGTGCCCCGCACCCGTCCGGCTTCCCGCCGGTTGGCGTCGGCCGGGCCGCACCGCACTCGGCGCCCCGCCGTGCCGCGGCCGGCGGAGCCCCAGCCGCCGGGCCGCGCGCCCCCGCAGTCGGGCCAGCAATCCCGGCGGGCCCTCCGGCCGGGTGCGACCGGCGGGGGCGAGCACCGGTCCCGAAGCCTCCGGCCTGGGCGCAGCAGGCTCGCCGGGTGCGGCCGCCACGCCGGGCACACGGTGCCGCGCCGAGGCAGCCGGGGCAGCGAGCACCCCGTCCGCCGCGTCAGCCGGCCCGTCCCCCGGTCGTGGCGCCGGCCGCGCCTCCCGGGCGGCGTCCAGCTCCGTGATCAGGCTGATCCGGCGCCAGAGGATCTCATCCGGTTCGTCGGCGGGCATCAGCCGCGCCATCGCCTCGCGGCCGGCGACCGATCCTCGACGCCCGAACACCGCCTCCGGCCTGACCCGGGTGAAGTGCGCCCTCTCGTAGGGGTCGTCCACCACCTCCGCCAACTGGACCGGGTCCAGGCCCTGGGCGACGATCGCCGCGCGCACCCACGGGTCGTCGGTGAGGGCGAGCAGGCGCTCGATCCGCCGGGAGCGCCAGTTGCGCGGCCGCCAGTCGGCCCCGGTGTCCAGCCGGCTGCGCATCCAGGGAGGACTGTTGCCCACCAGAAGCTCCGGCGATCGGGAAGCCAGCGCTTCGAGCTCCTGGGCGAGATAGACCCACACCACCGCCCGGTAGCGGTTGAGGTAGAAGGCGACCGGCGTGAGGCATCCGGCCCGGGCGAGCCGGGTGAACCGGACCGGGCTGATCCCGAGCAGCCGGGCCCCCTCGGCGGTGCCCACCGTGCGCACCCGTTCGCGCAGCGAGCCGGGGAATCCGCCCTGGGCCCTCAGGCGTTCAATCTCCTCGCGGTCGATCCTGGGCCGGCCGTCCGGCGCACTCCTTACCCGGACCGCCCCCAGGTACACGGCGAGGTCGAACTCGTTCCGCTTGAGGCCGAGCGCCGCAGCGGCGCCGGCCGCACCGAACGTGCACCCGACTTCGTCACGCACGGTGTCGGGGACCGGCATCCCCCCGGGGCCTGCATCCGCCCCGAACACCCGGTTCTGCAGCTGATTCGCCGTCATCATGACGTCACTCCCCCGCACATCGCGATTACTCTCTGCGATCAGAGTAGACCGGAAAAGTCAACCGCCGCCGAGCCTGTGGATAACTCCACGGACCCGGCGGCGGCCGGAGTGTGCCGGGCTGTCAGAACCGGTCGGCTCCCCCGCTCCCGTCCTGCCGTGAGTCCACGCCGAGGTGCTGCCCCACGCGGTTGACCAGAAGCGTCATCTCGTACGCCACCTGACCGACATCCGACTCCGCCTCACTCAGCACGCACAGGCAGCTGCCTTCTCCCGCCGCCGTAACGAAGAGCAGTGCCTCGTCGAACTCCACCATGGTCTGCCGGGCCTTTCCGGCACGGAAGTGCCGGCCCGACCCACGGGCCAGGCTGTGCAGGCCCGACGAGACGGCCGCCAGGTGCTCGGCGTCCTCACGGGCGAGCCCGGTGCTCGCGCCGGTCACCAGGCCGTCGTTCGACAACACCAGGGCGTGCCGTATGTGCGCCACCCGCTTGGTGAGATCGTCCAGGAGCCAGTCGAGTCCCCTGTCCATCGCCATTCTGTTTCCTCCCCGTTCACGCGTTCCCCGTGCCTCGCTCGTGAGCAAGCCTTGCGCACGGGTCACGTACGGGCAAGCACGCCGCTCCCGTGACCGGTCGGGAAGCAGCCATCGCAGCTCAGCCGTAGGAGAGGTTCTCGCACGGGTCGTCGTCCGCCGACCGGGCCTCGTCGGCGATCGCGGCCGGCACTTCCGGCGTGGCGGACGCGGTGTCGGGTGCGGCCGTCGGTCCGTCCGCGTAGTCCTGGCCGACGGTGACCTGGATTCCGCTCCCCGCGCCGCCGGACTCGGTGATCCGTGCGCCGGGAAAGAGCCCGGCCGTGGCGCGGGCCTCGTCCCGCAGGCCGGGGCCGTAGGCGACGAGGGTCGCGGAGCGGGTCTGGTCCTGCGCGGTGGCGGTGTCGGTGACGGTGAAGCCGTGTGAGCGCAGGAGCCCGGCCGCCCTGGCCGCGAGCCCGGGCACCGTGGTGCCGTTGTAGACGGCGACCTGGATGCCCGTACCCGAGACGGGAGACCGTGAAGCCTTCGGGGACGCGCCGGCGCCCGCCTTGGCGTCGAGGGGACGGTCGGCCTTCAGCGCTGCCCACAGCGCGTCGGCGTCCGGCTCCACGACGGCGACGCGCTCGCCCTCGTACCGCCAGGGAACGGTGATGAACTTGGTGTTGTGCAGGTCGATGTTCTTCATCGAGAGGGCGAACGAGAGCAGCTTGTCGGCGGAGCCGAGCCCGGGGTCGACGGTCATCGCGTCGGTGGCGGCGTCGGCCAACGGCAGGAGGGTCGTGGGGTTCATGCCGCGCGACTTGATCTTCTTGACCAGGGAGGCGACGAATGCCTGCTGCCTCTTGATCCGCCCTATGTCGGAACCGTCACCGATGCCGTGGCGCAGCCGTACGTAGTCGAGGGCGCGTTGGCCCGAGACCGTCTGCGGGCCCTTCTCGAAGACCAGGGTGCCCCGGGTCGTGCGCTTGGGGTTCAGGTCGCGCTGGTAGACGTCGTTCGGCAGGCACACCGGCACCCCTCCGACGGCGGAGGTCAGCGCGGAGAACCCCGCGAAGTCGATGACGACGGTGTGGTCGACGCGCAGCCCGGTCAGGTGCTCGACGGTGTTCTGGGTGCACGCCGGGTTGCCCTCGACGGTCTCGCCCACCGAGAACGCCCCGTTGAACTGGCTGTGGTGGCGCGGGGCCGTCCAACTGCCGTCGGGCTTCCGGCAGGCCGGGATGTCGACCATGGCGTCACGGGGAACGGATACGGCCACCGCATGTCGACGATCGGCGTAGACATGCAGCAGGAGCACGGTGTCCGAGCGGCCGACCTCACCGGTGGCTCCGCCCAGCCCCTTGTTCTTGCCCGAGCGGGTGTCCGATCCGATGACGAGGACGTTCTGCCCGCCGGCGGAACCGGGCGGCCGGTCGCCGGAGACGCCGTCGGCGCTGAACGTGTCGATGCTGCCGGTGAGTTTCAGATACCCCCAGCCGATCCCGGCGACCAGCAAGACGAGGAAGGACAGTGCGGACACCGCCGTGCGCCGCAGCCGGCTCCCCCTCCTCCCTGCCCCTGTCGCTCTGTTCCTGCTTGCCATGGGCCACCCCGTTCGTACGGCTGCCGCGCGGGGCGGCTGCCTCACGGCGGCGCCCGTACGGTCGTGCAGTTGTGCGGTTTTCTGGTCGTGCTGTGCGGTTGCTTCGTGCGCCTCCGGACCTGACCATCGTCAGTCCGATCCCCTCTCCTCACAGCGCCACGGGAAACATTGACCGGAACACACCGGGAGGCAGCGGGGTGGAGTGCGCCTTCCCCGCCCGCTCCGCGATGAATCGGGCCGGACGCCACTCGCGCCCTGGGCAAATCCTCGCGTTTCCTGAAGAGTGAGAGGGGACAGCCGTCGTCCGTTCCGGGCGGCGGCCGGACCGCGATCGGCCGGAACGTACGGGTGGCGGTCGGTGAACCACTGGATCATTGGAGGAAGTTCATGGGTGTGACCCTGGCCAAGGGCGGCAACGTCTCCTTGTCGAAGGAGGCGCCCGGCCTGACCGCGGTGACGGTCGGCCTGGGCTGGGACGTACGCACGACGACGGGGGCCGACTACGACCTCGACGCCAGTGCGCTGCTGTGCGCGGATCACGGAAAGGTGGTCTCCGACCTGCACTTCGTCTTCTACAACAACCTCAACAGCCCGGACGGCTCCGTCCAGCACACCGGGGACAACCTGACGGGTGAGGGCGACGGCGACGACGAGTCCATCAACGTGAATCTGTCGGCGGTCCCCGCCGACGTCGCGAAGATAGTCTTCCCGGTCTCCATCCATGACGCGCAGAGCCGGGGGCAGAGTTTCGGCCAGGTGCGCAACGCGTTCATCCGCGTCGTGAACCAGGCCAATGGTGTGGAGCTCGCCCGGTACGACCTCAGCGAGGACGCTTCGACGGAGACCGCGATGGTGTTCGGCGAGCTGTACCGGCACGGCGGCGAGTGGAAGTTCCGCGCGGTCGGCCAGGGGTACGCCTCCGGTCTGGCGGGTATCGCGAAGGACTTCGGCGTGAACGTCTGAGGCTGACCGCCCACCGGCCCGGCTCCGCGTCAGCGGTGGCCGGGCCGTCTCCGTCCGGGCGGCCGTCAGTCGGAGTGGGCCGGGTCCCCGCCACGCGCGGTACGGCTGATGGCGCTCGGCCACCACGCCCCGGGCCCGATGTCCACGACCAACGCGGGCGCCAGCAGCGACCGCACCACCAGCGTGTCCAGCAGGACGCCGAACGCCACGATGAAGGCGATCTGCGCGAGGAACGCGAGCGGGATCACGATCAGCGCGGCGAAGGTTGCCGCCAGCACCACGCCCGCCGATGTGATGACGCCGCCGGTGCTCACCAGGCCCCTGAGCATGCCCTGACGCGCCCCGTGCTCCAGCGCCTCCTCGCGGACCCGTGACATCAGGAAGATGTTGTAGTCGACGCCGAGGGCCACCAGGAACACGAACCCGTACAGGGGCACCGAGGCGTCCGTACCGCTGAAGCCGAAGGCATGCTCGAAGACGAGGGCCGAGACCCCCAGGGTCGCCAGGAAGTTGAGACCGACGGTGGCCACCAGCAGCACCGGCACCAGGACCGACCGCAGCAGGCCCATCAGGATCAGCAGGATGATGACGAGCACCACCGGAACGATGATGTTCCGGTCACGCTCGGCGGTGCGCTGGGTGTCGTACTGCTGTGCCGTGTAGCCGCCGACGAGCGCGTCCGCCCCGGGGACGGCGTGGACGGCGGTACGCAGCCGCTTGACGGTCTCCGTTGCCGCTTCGCTGTCCGCCGCGTCCTTCAGGGTGACATCGACGCGGACCCGGCCGTCGACCACGAGCGGCTTGCCCCCGCCGGGCCGGCCCGAGGCGGTGACGGGCGCGGCGGAGGCCACGCCGGGCGTCGCCTCGGCGGCCTCGGTGACCTCGTCGGCCCGGTCGGCGTCGGCGATGACGACGGCCGGGTTTCCGGAGCCGCCCGGGAAGTGCTTGCTCAGCGTGGCCTGGGCGGAGACGGAGGGAGCGTCGTTCACGAAGATCTCGTCCAGCGGAACGCCGTGGGACTTCAGGGTGGGTGCGAACGCGGCGCAGGCGACCAGGAGGACCGCGCAGGAGAGCCACACCTTGCGCGGGGCCCCGTCGACGCGCGCGGCGACGCGGCGCCAGATCCCGTGCCCGCCGGCCGCTTCGTCCGCGGGGCGCGGCTTGGCCGGCCAGTACGCCGCCCGCCCGCACAGGACCAGCACGGCGGGCAGGAAGGTCATCGTGCTCAGCACCGCGCAGACGATGCCGATCGCGCCGACGGGCCCCAGGGCGCGGTTGTTCGTCAGGTCGCTGAGCAGCAGCGCGAGCAGGCCGAGCGCGACCGTGGCGGCGCTCGCGACGATGGCGCCGAAGGAGCGGCGGAGCGCGGCCAGGGCGGCTGTGGTCCGGTCGCCGTGGAGCGCCAGCTCCTCCCGGAAACGCGCGGTCAGCAGGAGCGCGTAGTCGGTGGCCGCACCGATCACCAGGATGGACAGGATGCCCTGGACCTGGCCGTCCACGAGGACGACGTCGTGGTCCGCGAGGACGTAGACGACGGCGCAGGCCAGCGCGAGGGCGAAGACGGCGCTGATGATGATCAGGAAGGGCAGCAGCACACTGCGGTAGACCAGCAGCAGGATCACGAGGACGGCGGCGAGCGCCACCCCGAGCAGGAGTCCGTCGATGCCGGCGAACGCGTCCTTGAGGTCGGCCTGGGTGGCCGCGGGTCCCGCGATCTCGGCGCTCGTGCCCGCCACCGAACCGGCGGCGTCGCGCACCTCGTCCAGGGTGGCCGGGAGCTCGTCGCCGAGGTCGGAGCGGAGCTGTACGACGCCCGACAGGGCCTCGCCGTCCTCGGACGGCAGTGCGGGTGACGGTGTGCCGACCACGCCGGGCTTCCCGGACAGGGAGGCCAGCGCACGGGTCGCGGACGCGCGGGCGCTGCCCGTGAGTCCCCCGTCTTCGCCGGTCCAGACGACGATCGCGGGCACGGTCCCGGATCGCTGGAACGCCTTCTGCTCGTCCGCGACCCGGGTCGGCTCCGCGCTGCGCGGCAGGAACGCCGCCCGGTCGTTGGTCGCCACCTCGCCGAGCTTTCCGGCGTACGGACCGAGTGCCCCTCCGATCCCGAGCCAGACGACAAGCAGCGCTACAGGCACGAGCCAGCGGATGACGCGGTGCCTCGGTGGGGGCTTCATTGCTTCCTCAGGGATCGACACATGACACACATGACCCGAAGTCTCTCGGCCATTCATTATCTCAATGATCAAGAGATATTACTGTAGAGGCATGCGCACAGCAGACGAGAGCCCGGACAGAGGCACGGACGACGGGCCTACAGGCCTCCAGTCGTTCGCTGTGCTGCTGCGCCGTATGAACAGCGAGTTCAACCGCATCGCACATGAATTCGCTCAGGCCCAGGGCCTGCACCCGACGGATATGCAGGCGCTCGTCGCCATCCTCGACGCGGACCGGGGGGAGGGCGGCCGCGCCATGACACCGGGGCGGCTGCGTGAGCAGCTGGATCTCACCTCGGGAGCGGTGACCGCGTGTCTGGACCGGCTGGAACGCGCGGGACACATCCGGCGGGTACGGGACAGCAGCGACCGGCGCGTGGTGCATCTTCACTACGCGGCCGCCGCGAAACATGTGGCCCGGGACTTCTTCAAGCCGCTGGCGGAGGGCACGGAAGCGGCGCGCAGGCAGTTCGCCGACGAAGAGCTGCGTGTCGTGATCCGCTTCCTGGAGGCGATGAACGAGGAGCTGGCCCAGCTGCGTCGCACCGAACCGCGCGCCTAGGCCCTGTCCGGCGGAACTTCGCCGGACAGAGCCCTAGGGCCGGTGCCCCCGGTCACTCGGCGACGGCCTCGGGCGGCGCGAGATCACGGACCGGGCAGCCGCGCACCCCGGGGGTGGGGAACGTTCCCAGGGCCGCCACCTCGTATCCGCCCGGGTAGCCCTTGATCTCAGGGTTCTGCCGCGCGTAGTGCGGCGTGGTGCGCGGCGGCAGCAGGCGTACGGCGCGTGCGCGCAGCCGCAGCGCGCCCCGGGTGAGGCTCCGGGCCACGGGCGCCGGGCGCTCGTAGCGGAAGGCACGCAGCAGCGAGTCGTCCAGGAGCGCGAGACTGGCGCCGCGTACGAGCGGCGCGAGCGGGCGGGGGTACCAGGAGGCCATCAGGTCCAGCGTGGCGTCGGAGACCGAGCGCGCGCCCTCGTCCCAGCCGAAGTGCGCGTCCTCGTAGGTGTCGAGGGTGCGCTCGAAATCCTCGTACGTCTGCGGCAGGTCCTTGATCCCCATACGGGCGCCCAGCGTCCTGTAGTACGCGGCGAACGCGCGCAGCTCGTGGTCGCAGAGCCGGCGCCAGCCGTAGGAGTCGAGCCACCGCTTCGGGGTGACGACGAAGGTGCACAGCACGTAACGCATGTCGTCGTTGCTGATGTCGTAGGCGGCGTGCATCCGGTTGATCCGGCGGAGGGCGGTGCGCCCCGGATCGCTGTCGAAGCCGTGCTCGACGACGGTGTCGAGGAGCAGCGCGGTGTCGTCGTACCGCTTCTGCGAACGGTCCGTCAGTTCGGCTGTGCCCGCGAGGAGACGGCCGATGCTGGGGACGGCATAGGTCCGGTAGAGGGCGAGTTCGAGGGCTCGGGTGATGTCCCAGGGGAACTCGTAGGTGACGGTGATCCGGTAGATCTCCAGGAAGTCCCGCTCGGGATCGAGGCGTTGGATCTCCTTCAGCCGGTCGTAACGCTTCACCGCACCGCCCCCCTTGTCCAGGTCGAGTGTCCCAGCCTACGTCCGGGGGCAAGACGGTGAGTACGCGCGACGCACGCGCGTTGACGTGTTGACGCATCGACGGAAGGCGGGGTCCCCATGACCGCGATATTCGGCGTCCTGCGCAGAGCCGTGACCACGGGCCGCAGGGCCGGCCGCCCGGCGACGGCCCCCGCGACGGCCGGGCGCAGGCAGCACAACCTCTTCGAAGCGGCGGCCGTGTTCGTCGCGGCGTCGGCCGAGGACGACGAGGGGCGGATGGACGAGGCGAGCGGGTGGGTGTCGCCGGAGCAGCTCTCCTTCGGCGTCAGCGAGCTGGCCTGCCGGGCGGTGATCGCGCTGGCCCGTGAACGGAACGAATCGCCGCAGGTGGTGGCGCGGGAGCTGATGGGCCTGTCCGACACCTGATCCGGAAGGGCAGGCGGAGGCTCCCATGGGACATCCGTCCTTGTCAGGCCCTCGACGGCGGGGTTACCCACTGGTTAGGGTGCGCCGACGGAAACCATGACGGATGAGGAGAGCGCAGTGACCGGGACGGACGACACGGTCGCCGACGACGACGCGCTGTATGTGCTGACCGCGGTCCTGCTGACGCCCGCGCAGTTCCCCGGCGTGCTCGGCGACGACTATCCGGCGGCGTGCGCGGCGCTGGGCCTTGAGCCGTACGCCGAGGGGTACGGGCTGGTGCTGGGCCAGGACTCCGACGGCGCCCGGTGGACCGTCGTCGTGGACGACGTCTCCCTGGTGGCGGTGGCGATCGCGTCGTGGGACTGCGGCATGGAGTACGACCTGTCGCCGGACGACGGCTCGGTGGTCTGCGCGCTCCCCGGCTGGCCGCTGGCCGTCGCCGTCGCCGCGCCGGGGGTGCCGGCCCCGCACGACCCGGAACCCGATCCGGAGGCGGACGGGGAGGACCCGGCCCCCCTGTCGCCTCCCGACACCGATGTGTGGGGGCCGGCCCAGCGCCGCCTGGGTGCGGACGCCATCGCCTCGCAGTGGGCCGCCTGGCGCGGGCAGCTGGACGACGCGACGGACTCCGCCCCGGTGAGCGGGGAGGCCGGGGCCGCCGCCCAGGGAAACGACGCGGAGGCCGCCGGTGAAGGCTCGCAGGCCGGGACCGCGGTTCCCGGCGCCGACGCGACGGAGGCCGGCCCCGCCCCGGACGACGTACCGCGACCACCGGCTTCCGGCGGTCATCCCGGGATCCGGCGGGCGCTGGCCGAGGCGCGCGGCTACCTGGACGATCCTCCGCCGCCGGGCCGTGTCCGGTCCTCGTTCGCGCCCGGGGAGGCCCGGATGATCCGGGCCGACGGCTCCGGCTGGTCGATGGTGGCGAGGACCGACGACATCGCCTTCCTGCTCCTGGACGAGGTCCCCGGCGAGATCCTGCCGGTCAGGCGCGGGCCCGAACTGCCCGGTCTCCTCACGGCGCTGGACGCCATCGCCGTACGCCCGTCCTGACCGCCGGCGGGGACGACCGCCGACGGGACCGGACGGAGCCGGGCGGGATCAGACGCGGTCGAGCGGCCGGTGCGGCTCGGCAGGGAGCTCGAACTTGACCGGGTCTCCGGGCCTGACCACGCCGCCGACCGTGACGACGCCCATGATCCCGGCCTTGCGGACGATGTTGCCCGCCTCGTCGCGGCCGACGACCTGCTTGAGGAGGCCGCCCTGGAAGTTGTCGATCTGCATGCACGGATTGCGCAGCCCGGTCACCTCGACGACCGCCTCGTCGCCGAGGTGGAGCAGGGTGCCGACGGGCAGGGCCAGCAGATCGATCCCCCGGGTCGTTATGTTCTCCCCGATGTCGCCCGGCGCCACCTCGAAGCCCAGCGCGCGGACCTCGTCGAACAGCTCCTCGTGGATGAGGTGGACCTGGCGCAGATTCGGCTGCGTCGGGTCCTGGGCCACCCGGGAGCGGTGCTTGACCGTGACCCCCGCGTGCACATCGCCCTCCACGCCGAGCCCGGCAATCAGGGTGACGCTGTCGCGGTTGGGCTTGGTGAAGCTGTAGGTCTCGTTCCTGCTGACGGCGGTCACGGTGCCACTCACGGCGGATACCCCTCTCAGCGGCCGGCCCTCAACGGCCGATCTCCTTGCGTGTGATCCTACGGAGCCGTCGGCGCTGGCCGGGGTCCAGGGCGAGATACGCGAGCGTGGGGACGCCGACGAGCACGAGCAGGGACAGCCAGAACCCGATGAACGGCATCAGGACGACCGCTACGACGACTCCCCCGATGGCGATCTTGGCGCTGTTGGACATCGTCCGTACCTCCTTCGCGACCCGTGGCCGCCTCTGATGACGAGAACGTCCGCGCGCCCTCATCGGTTCCTGATTCCCGTTCCCTCGTGGGCGGAGCGCCCGGTCACCGCAGCGGCGCACCGACCTCGTGCATATGGGTGAGCGCCTGCCGGTAGGACTCGACGAGTCCGGTCTCCGTGTACGGCAGGCCGACGGCCTCGCAGTGGGCCTTGACCAGGGGCTGGACCAGCCGCAGGTGCGGCCGGGGCATGCTCGGGAAGAGGTGGTGCTCGATCTGGTAGTTGAGGCCGCCGAGGAACCAGTCGGTGAGGGCCGCTCCGCGTACGTTGCGCGAGGTGAGGACCTGGCGCCGCAGGTGGTCCCAGCGGTCCCCGTCGGGGTCGGGCATCTCCATGCCCTTGTGGTTGGGGGCGAAGGCCATGCCGAGGTGGAGTCCGAACAGCGCGTGGTGCACGAGCGCGAAGACGACCGCCTTCCCCGGGGACATGACGGTGAGGAGCAGGGTGGCGTAGAGGCCGAGGTGTGCGGTGAGCAGGAGTCCGGACAGGGCGCGTTCGCGCAGGGGCTGCCGCTTCAGGTACTGGAACCCGGAGACCTTGAGCGCGATGCCTTCGAGGAGCAGCATCGGAAAGAACAGGCGGGCCTGGTTGCGGGTGAGCCAGCGGGCGAAGCCCTCGCGCTGCGCGGCCTGCTTCTGGGTCCACACGAGGGCGCCCACACCGACGTCGGGGTCCTTGTCGATGTGGTTGGGATTGGCGTGGTGGCGTACGTGCTTGTCGTTCCACCACGCCTCGTTCATGCCGAGGAGCAGGTTGCCGTGGAAGAGGCCGATCACACGGCTGACCTTGCGGTTGCCGGTTATCTGGGCGTGCCCCGCGTCGTGTCCCACGAATGCGGTACGGGCCCAGAGGAGGGCCAGGGGCAGGGCGAGCGTCAGCACCCACCAGGTGTTGCCCAGGAGGACGATGCCGGTGACCACGGCCGCCAGGGCGAGCAGGTTGACGGTGATACCGGCGGCGTACCAGCCGGTGCGCCGTTCGAGGAGTCCTTGCGCCTTGGCGTCCCGCAGCAGCGGTGCGAAGTCGCTTCCTGGGCTTCGGGCGCCGTCACGCGTTCGTTCCGCTGCGGCAAGGGTGGCCTGGGGCATGGTTTCTCCGGTCTCGAATCCGCTCCTACCTCAGGAAACGTACGGTTCACGGGGTGCTGGGAGCCATGGCGCCACCACCCGAGGCATGGTGGTGCCAGCACCCGTCCGGGGTGGGGGGCCGACTGCACCGGCCGGCCGCGCCCGCACCACCGCGTGGCGCACCTCACACGGAGGGGCGACCCCAGGAAGCGGAAGTTGGAGTACCCTCGGCGACCTCGGTCGGCTAGTCAAATTTGAGGAATCTGACATCGCTGTGCACAGCCCCTCCTCCGCTTCCCTCTCCGAAATCTCCGAACTCGCCGGGTGTTCCGCGGTCTTCCTGCCCTCGGACCCCTTCCGCACCGGCCGCCTCGCCTTCTGGCACCCCGACGGCAGCAACCCGCCCGACGGTCCCGGCGAGCCCGGCACGCTGACGGTCTCGGGCCCCGACGCCCTGCCGTACGAGGTGCCGGCGCGCCTCGTGTCCGTCGCCGACGGGCTGCCCGTGCTCACGCGTGCGCGGGCGGCGGCGCACGCCTCCGCGGCCGTGGCGTTCTGGGGTGCGGCGGGGCTGCTCGCCCTGCAGTTCGCCGCACGGGGCCTGCTCCTTCCGGGGCTGACCGCGACGGACCACGACAGCTGGCGGTCCGGACCGCTGACTCCCGACGACCTGATGCGCGTCCGCACCCTGGCCGCCTCCATGCCGCCCACCGCCCACGCCGTGCCCGTCGACGCGGCGGCCCGGCCGCTGCTCCTGCCCGAACCGGAGCGCCTGGTACGGGCGTTCCTCGACGCGGTCGCGGACTCGCTGCCCCGGACGCCCGCCGCACCGCTCGCCGCGGGCGGGCCGGCGTTCACGGCGTGGGAGCCGCAGCGGCTGCCCGGCCACCGGGCCTGGGCCGCCGATGTCGCGGCCGGGCACGATGCCGGGGTCCGGCTGTCGCTGCGCGTGGAGGTGACGGGCCTCGACCGGGGCGACGGACCAGGTTCCGGGCCTTCGTTCCGCGTGGTGCCGCAGATCCACAGCGTCAGCGACCCGGCCGTGGTCGCCGACGCCGCCGAGGTGTGGGCAGGCGGTGGTCCGGCCGCGGAGGCGTTCGGGCCACGCGCCCGGATGGACACCCTGCTGATGCTGCGCCGGGCCGCCCGCGCCTGGCCGACGCTCACCCCGCTGCTGTCGGCGGCCGTGCCCGATGCGGTGGAGCCGGCCGACGAGGAGATCACCGAACTCCTCGGACCCGCCGCGCGGGCGCTCGCCGCGACGGGCGTCCAAGTCCACTGGCCAAGGGAGCTGACCGCCCGCAAGCTCACGGCGGGCGCGGTGATCGGCCCGGACGGCGACGAGGCGGACGGCGGCGCGCCCCGAGGGCTCGCGCGGACGGCGTCGGACGCCGCGCCGCTGCTGTCGTCCGATGCCCTGCTCACCTTCAACTGGTGGTTCGCGCTCGGTGACCAGCAGCTCAGCCGCGAGGAGCTGGACCGGCTCGCCGAGGCGGGCCGGCCGCTGGTGCGGCTGCGCGACCAGTGGGTGCTCATCGACCCGGACGAGGCGCGGCGGGCCCGGGAGACGCGGGACCGGAAGGTCTCCCCGATCGACGCGCTGGGCGCGGCGCTCACCGGTTCCGCCGAGGTGGACGGCCGGCGGGTCGAGGTCCGGGCCACCGGCTGGCTGGAGCGGCTGCGCGAGCGCGTGGCCGACCCGGCGCGGCCGGACGGGGGCGGGGAGCCGGCGATCGGTCAGCCGGCCGCGCTCACCGCGACCCTGCGGGATTATCAGCTCCGGGGTCTGAACTGGCTGCACACCATGACCTCGCTCGGGCTCGGCGGCTGCCTCGCCGACGACATGGGGCTCGGCAAGACCATCACCCTGATCGCGCTGCACCTGCACCGCCAGACCCTGGAAGGAGGTGCCGGGCCCACACTCGTGGTCTGCCCGACCTCGTTGATGGGCAACTGGCAGCGCGAGATCGAGAAGTTCGCCCCCGGCACCCCGGTCCGCCGCTTCCACGGCGCGTCCCGCGCCCTCGACGACCTGGCGGACGACGGGTTCGTGCTCACCACGTACGGGACGATGCGGCTGGACGCGCCGAAGCTCGCCGCGGCGCGGTGGGGCATCGTCGTCGCGGACGAGGCGCAGCACGTGAAGAACCCGTACTCGGCGACGGCCCGCGCGCTGCGCACCATCGGCGCCGGGGCGCGGGTGGCACTGACGGGCACCCCGGTGGAGAACAACCTCTCCGAGCTGTGGGCGATCCTCGACTGGACGACACCGGGGCTGCTGGGGCGGCTCGGCACGTTCCGCACCCGGTACGCGCGGGCGGTGGAGGGCGGGGACCCGGCGGCGGCCGAGCGGCTGGGCGCACTGGTGCGGCCGTTCCTGCTGCGCCGGCGCAAGTCGGACCCCGGCATCGCACCGGAGCTGCCGCCGAAGACGGAGACGGACCGGGCGGTGTCGCTGACGCCCGAACAGGCGGGGCTGTACGAGGCGGTGGTACGGGAGACGCTGGCGGCGATCGCGGAGGCCGACGGCATGGCCCGGCGCGGTCTCGTGGTGAAGCTGCTGACCTCGCTCAAGCAGATCTGCAACCACCCGGCGCAGTACCTCAAGGAGGACGAACCGCGCATCGCCGGCCGCTCGGGGAAGCTGGAACTGCTCGACGAACTCCTGGACACCATGGTGGCGGAGGGCGCCGGGGTGCTGGTGTTCACGCAGTACGTCGGTATGGCCCGGCTCCTCGAACGGCATCTGGCGGCGCGCGGCATCGGCACGCAGTTCCTGCACGGCGGAACACCGGTCGCCGCGCGGGAGGAGATGGTGAACCGGTTCCAGGCGGGCGGGGCACCGGTGTTCCTGTTGTCCCTGAAGGCCGCGGGCACCGGGCTCAACCTGACCAGGGCCGGTCATGTGGTGCACTTCGACCGCTGGTGGAATCCGGCGGTCGAGGCGCAGGCCACCGACCGCGCGTACCGGATCGGGCAGACGCAGCCGGTGCAGGTCCACCGGCTGATCGCCGAGGGGACGATCGAGGACCGGATCGCGGACATGCTCGCCCGCAAGCAGGGGCTGGCCGATGCGGTGCTGGGGTCCGGAGAGAGCGCCCTCACCGAGCTCAGCGACGCGGAACTGGCCGACCTGGTGGAGCTTCGAGGGGGGACGCGATGAGGGACGGATACGAGACCGAGGAGTTCGCCGACGGCGGCGACGACCGGGAGGACGGGGCGGCAGCGCAGGAACGGACGTTCGCCGCTCTGCCGCCGGCGCCCGGCCGCGGTTTCGCCGCCTCCTGGTGGGGAAAGGCCTGGCTCAAGGCGCTGGAGGACAGCGCTCTGGAGCTCCGGCAGCTCAAGGCGGGTCGGCGCGTGGCCCGGGAGGGCGGGGTCGGCGCCGTGTCCGTGAGACCCGGCCGGATCACGTCGGTGGTGCGTGAGCGGGACGGGAGCACCTACCGCAGCGATGTGCTGCTCCAGGAGCTGGACGAGCAGGAGTGGGACCGTTTCCTGGGCATGGCGGCCGAGCGGACGGAACACATCGCGGCGCTGCTCGACCGGGAGATGCCGCCGCACCTGGTCGAGGACGCCGCGGCGGCCGGCATGGACCTGCTCCCGGGGATCGGTGACCTGGAACCGCGGTGCACCTGTGAGGCGTGGGACCACTGCCCGCACACCGCCGCCCTCTGCTACCAGGTCGCGCGGCTCCTGGACCAGGACCCGTTCGTGCTGCTGCTGATGCGGGGGCGCGGCGAACGGATGCTGCTGGACGGGCTCCAGGAGCGGATCGCGGCGGCGGCCGGGGCGCCGGACGTCACGACCGGGGCCGAGGAGCCGGCGCCGGACCCGGGTGTGAGCGGCGTACCCGCGGAACAGGCGTACGCCGCCGGCTCCATCCTGCCCGCGCTGCCGGCTCCGCCGGAACTTCCCGGAGAGCCGGGCCCCGCCCCCTCGCTCGACACGGAGACGGACCCCGAGGCGGGGGTGGATCCGACGGCGCTGGAGATGCTGGCGCGGGACGCGGCCACCCGGGCGCACCGGATGCTCGCCGACGCACTGACGCCCGGTCATGAAGGGCGCCCGGTGCCCGGGGGGCCGACGGTGCGCCAGGACGCCGTCAGGCTGGCCGCCGACGCCCGTCCGGAGCAGTGGATCGTCCACCGGCTGGCGAGCGGCGCGGGGAAGACGCGGGCCGGGCTCCCCGCCGCGGTCGCGGCCTGGCGGTACGGTGGGGCGACCGCGCTCGCCGTGCTCGACGAGGACCGGCCCCTGGACGGCGAGGCGCTGGCCCGGGCCAGGACCCGGCTGTCCGAGGCATGGGAGGAGGACGAGGCGCCCCGGCTGCGGGCCGAGCGCAACCGCTGGACGTCGGCGGACGGCGGCCTCCAGCTCCGCTACGGACCGGACGGGCGCTGGTATCCGTACCGGAAGGAGAACGGTCAGTGGTTCCCGGCGGGTCCGTCCGACGACGATCCGGCGGCCGCCTGGGCGGAGGCGCAAGGTGTCTGACAACGGGTCGGCCACCTGAACGCCCCTTTCCTGGAAGGGATTTGGGGCTCCTGACGTCTTCCGCGTCATGCGCGGCTCCCCATACGGTGGGGCCCGCACTCGGCGCCGCGCCTGCCGTACCCCTGTCCGTCTCACCCCCACAGGAGTTGACATGGAACGCAGAAGAATCCTTCAGGGCGCCGCGGTGGCGGCGGCGGGAGCGCTGCTCCCCGCCTCCGTCCGCGCCACCGCCGCGACGACGGGCGCCACGGATTACCCGGCGGCGCACTGGGTTCCCGCTTCGGGGTCCAACTACACGACCTCTTCGCGCCCTTCGGCGTATCCCGTGCAGTACGTCATCATCCATGTCACCCAGGAGACGTTCTCCGAGACGGTGTCCATCTTCCAGAACCCGGCGAAGCAGGTCTCCGCGCACTATGTGGTGCGCTCGGGCGACGGGTACGTCAACCAGATGGTGCGGGAGAAGGACGTCGCCTGGCACGCGGGGAACTGGGACTACAACACCCGCAGCATCGGCATCGAGCACGAGGGCTGGGTGGACCAGCCCGCGTACTTCACCAACTCCATGTACGAACAGTCGGCGCTGCTCACGGCCAATATCTGCGACCGCTACCGGATTCCCAAGGACCGGGCCCACATCCTCGGCCATGTCGAGGTGCCGGGCACCGACCACACCGACCCGGGCCCGAACTGGGACTGGGTCCGCTACATCCGCCTGGTCAATCTCCTCGGCACGGGCTGACCGGGCAGCGTACGAAGAGGATCCCCTGCACATCGCCGTCGGGCGCGCTGTAGACGTGGGGCGCGTCGGCCCGCCACCGGGCCGACGCGCCGGGCCCGACGGTGCTGAGGTCAGCAGGCCGTCCGACGACGGCGGTACCGGCGAGCACCATCAGGCTCTCGGACGTACCCGGCACATGGGCCTCCGACTCCTGGACCGCGCCCGCGCGGATGGTCACCCGGAACACATCGGTGACCGCTTCCCCGTCCTCGTACCGCTCGATCAGCACGGCGGTGACCGCGCTGCCGGAGACGCCCGCCCCGTCGGGCGACGGGTCGCTCAGCACCGCGCTGAGGGGGCGGCCGAGGGCAGTGGTGAGCGCGTACAGGGTCTCCAGGGTGGGGTTGCGCCGGCCGCTCTCCAGCTCCGAGAGCGTGCCCTTGCCCACGCCTGAGCGCCGCGAGAGCTCCGACAGCGACACGTCCATGCCGTGCCGCAGGGCCCGCAGCCTGCGCCCCACGTCCTCGTTCAGCCCCATCGCGTCCGCCCGCTCGCCTCTTTGGTTGACGGGCACCGGCCCGCGTCTCTAGTGTTCCACAAACAGAACGTTCCGTATACGGAACGCCCGGCAGCTTCCCGGAAGTGGCTCACTCATGCCCGCGTTGACCCGCATACGTTCGGCCGCACCTCCTTCCGCCGTGGCGGCCGGGCTGATCGCCGTCATGGTCGGGGTCACCAGCTCCGCCGCGCTGGTCTTCACCGCCGCGAAGGCGGCGGGGGCGGACGCGCGCGAGATCTCCTCCTGGATGCTGGCGCTCGGCGTCGGACTGGCCTGCACCTGTGCCGGCCTGTCGCTGCGCCACCGGGCACCGGTCGTGACCGCCTGGTCCACGCCCGGCGCGGCCCTGCTGACGACGGGTTTGAGCGGGGTGACCATGGCCCAGGCCGTCGGCGCGTTCATCTTCTCGGCGCTGCTCATCGTGGTGAGCGGTGTCACGGGCTGGTTCGCCCGGGTCATGAACCGCATCCCCGTGCCGCTGGCCGCCGCACTGCTCGCGGGTGTGCTGCTGAGGTTCGGCACGGGTCTGTTCAGCACCATGCACCAGAGCTTCGCGGTCGCGTTCCCGATGTTCGTGATCTACCTGCTGGGCCGCCGACTGCTGCCGCGTTACGCGGTGCTGCTGGCGCTGGCCGCGGGGGTGGTGGCCACCTTGTTCACCGGGGGCTGGCGGACCGGCGAGGTCCAGCTGTCCCTGGCCACACCGGTCTTCACCGCGCCCGAGTTCGACTGGAAGGTGCTCGTCAGCGTCGGCGCTCCGCTGTTCGTCGTCACCATGGCCTCGCAGAACCTCCCCGGGGTCGCCGTACTCCGCGGTTCCGGTTACGACGTGCCGGTGTCCCCGCTGATGACATGGACCGGGGCGGCCAACGCCGTGCTGGCGCCCTTCGGGGCGTTCGGGATCAACCTCGCCGCCATCACGGCCGCGATCTGCACGGGCGACGAGGCGCACCCGGACCGCGACAAGCGCTATCTGGCGGCGGTGTGGGCCGGGTTCTTCTACCTGTGCGTGGGGCTCCTCGGCGCGACCGTCGCCTCACTGCTGACCGCCATGCCGCACGAACTCGTCATGGCGATCGCCGGGATCGGGCTTCTCGCGACGATCGAGTCCTCACTGGCCACCGCACTCGCCGACAAAGCGTCGCGCGAGGCGGCCGTCGTCACCTTCCTCGCCACCGCGTCGGGCGTGACGCTGCTGGGAATCGGCTCGGCCTTCTGGGGCCTGCTCGCCGGTCTCGTCACCAGCGCGATCGCCACCGTGGGGCGCCCCCGCCGCGCCGAACCGGCACCGGAGCAGCGGCCGAGCGAACTTCCCGTGCGCTGACCGCTCCCCTACCGCCCGAGCCGCCCTGTCCCGTACGTGGAACACAGTTGCCCCGGGCATCGGTCGCGGGTTGGGATGGTGCCATGCAGAAAGCGGTATCCCAACCCTCCGCCGAATCCCTGGCACCCTTCGACCACCTGGACCACCGCTACCGCGGCGAACACCCGGTCCGCACCCTCGCACTCCTCTTCCACCCGGACCGGCGGCGGCTGGCGCTCGCCGTCGTCCTCTTCACCGTGAAGCACAGCCCCATATGGCTGCTGCCCCTGATCACCGCCACCGTGCTGGACGTGGTGGTCCAGCACGGCCCGGAATCCGAGCTCTGGAAGGCCACCGGCCTCCTGCTGTTCATCCTCGTCCTCAACTACCCGCTCCATCAGTGGTACGTGCGGTGCCTCGGCGGCAGCATCCGCCGCATGGGCATCACCCTGCGCTCCGCGCTCTGCCGCCGGATGCAGCAGCTGTCCGTCGGCTACCACGCACGGGTCAGCTCCAGCGTGCTCCAGGCCAAAGTGGTCCGTGACGTCGAAGCGGTCGAGCAGATGGTGCAGCAGAGCGCCGACATGGGGCTCGGGGCCGTCGTGACGCTGGTCGGCGGGCTCGTCGTCATCGGCATCCGGGTCCCCTCGTTCCTGCCCGTCTTCCTGGTGGTCGTCCCCGCCGCCGGGTTCCTCGTGATGAAGCTGAGGGGCAGGCTGCGCAGCCACAACGAGTCCTTCCGGCGCGAGGTGGAACAGCTGTCGTCCCGGGTCGGCGAGATGACCACCCTCATCCCCATCACGCGCGCCCACGGCCTGGAGCGGACCGCACTGGGACGCGTGGACGGCTCCCTGCGACAGGTGTTCGCCGCCGGTCTGCGCCTGGACATGCTCAACGGCCGCTTCGGCTCGCTGGCCTGGGTCCTGCTCAACACACTGGGCGTGCTGTGCCTGACCGGGTCCGCGCTGGTGGCGTACCACGGCTGGCTGGACGTCACCGCCGGTGACGTCGTCATGCTGAGCGCCTTCTTCACCGTCCTGACCGGCTCGGTGACCACGCTGCTCGGGCTCGCCCCCATCCTCACCAAGGGCCTGGAGTCGGTCCGTTCTGCGGGCGAGGTCCTTCAGGCCCCCGACCTGGAGCACAACGCGGGCAAGGCGCAGGTGGAGCAGGTCACCGGACGCATCGACTTCGAGGACGTCTCCTTCGCGTACGAGGAAGAACGGCCCGCCGTCGACGGGTTCACACTCTCCGCGCGGCCCGGCGAGACGATCGCCCTGGTCGGCGCCTCGGGGGCGGGCAAGTCGACGGTCCTCAACCTGCTCATCGGGTTCATCCGGCCCACTGCGGGGCGCATCCTGCTGGACGGCACCGACATGGCCGGGCTCGACCTGCGCAGCTACCGGCGGTTCCTCTCGGTCGTGCCGCAGGAGTCGATCCTCTTCGAGGGCAGCATCCGCGACAACGTCACGTACGGGCTCGGGCACACCGACGAGGCGACGCTGCTGAGCGCCCTGGAGGACGCCAACGCCATGGAGTTCGTCCGCCGCCTGCCCCAGGGCCTGGACACGGTGGTCGGTGAGCGCGGCGCCCGGCTCTCGGGCGGCCAGAAGCAGCGGCTCGCGATCGCCCGGGCGCTGATCCGCGATCCGAGGGTCCTAGTGCTCGACGAGGCCACCTCGGCACTGGACAACCGCTCCGAGGCGCTGGTCCAGGAGGCGCTGTCCCGCCTCGTGCACGGCAGGACCGTCTTCGTCGTCGCCCACCGCCTCTCCACCATCCAGGGCGCCGACCGCATCGTGGTCATGGAGGGCGGCCGGATCGCGGAGGCCGGCACGCACGAGGAGCTGCTGGGCCGCCACGGCGTGTACGCGGGCCTCCAGCCGGCGTTCCCGTGACGGCGTCGGGGGGGGCCGGGGTCCCGGGCCCCCCCCCCAAAAGGGACCCGGCGGGGACCCGGGCGGGCCC
>NZ_JBEYCQ010000011.1:0-239450 GCF_040632905.1 Streptomyces sp. NPDC016469 | reverse complement strand
GGAGAGCAGCACTTCACCCTTCGCTGCGAACCCCAGCCGTTCGTACCAGGTGCACAGCCTCGTGTTGGCTGTACAGGTTGCGGTGTGCTCACTTTCCGGGCCGTCCTGGCGTAACGGTGTGCGCGCGGCGCCCGTAACCGGAAGGATGGCGACGGGAGGGAGCCGGACATGGACGAGAAGGAAACACTCCGGGTGGGCGCAGCGGTCCGCCGACAGCGCAGGTCCCTGGGACTCACCCTGGCCGCCGTCGCCTCGCGCAGCGGCCTTTCCGTACCGTTCCTCAGCCAGATCGAGAACGAACGCGCCAGACCCAGCGCCCGGTCGCTCGACCGGGTCGCCGAGGCCCTGGAGACCACCACGGCCCGGCTGCGCGCCGCCGCGGACTCCGCGCGCGCGGTCGACGTCGTGCGCGCCGCCCACGAGGACGGGGTGCACCGGGTGGTCCGCGGGCGCCATCAGCTCAGCGCCCTGGAGTTCACCGGGGAGCTCGACCTCGGGCGCGAGTTCCAGCACCGCAACGACGAGCTCCTGTACGTCGCGGAGGGCGCCGCCGAAGTGGAGGCCGAGGGCCGGGCCTACCGGCTCGTCCAGGGCGACACCCTCTTCCTGTCCGGCGGGGTCCGCCACCGCTGGCGGGCCACCCTCCCCGGCACACGGCTGCTGTGCGTCGCGGTCGCCGAACACATCGACGCGACGTCCGACCCCCGGCGCTGAGCGCGTCCGGGGGCCGTGGGGGGGACGCCCCTCAGGCGGTACGGGCCGCCACCGGGGCCGGCCGCTGCGGCGCCGCGAGCAGCGCCCCGCTGAGCAGCCCGCGCACCGTGCGCGCCCCCGCCACCGCCCATGCCGCCACCAGCAGCACGTACAGCGCGACGGCCAGCCAGGTGAACGCGGTCAGCCCGGTGTGCCGGGCCAGTCCGGCGGCGCCCGTCACACACGTGCCGACGGGGAACGTGAAGCCCCACCAGGTCATCGAGAACGTCATGCCGCCCCCCGCCGCCCGCACCACCAGCGCCACCGCCAGGGCCAGCCACATCAGGGCGAAGCCCATCACCGGCACCCCGTACAGCACCGCGAAGGCCCGCAGCGCCGAGGCGTACGGGCCTCCGATCGCGCCCGGCGCCACATCGGCCAGCGCGTTGACCGCGGTCGTCGACTGGCCCAGCGGACCGAGCACCAGGAACAGGGTGGGCGTCAGGGCGAGCGGCAGTGGGCCCCCGTGCACCAGCCGGCCGTAGACCAGCGGGAGCATGACCAGCGTCGCCAGCAGGCTCAGCCCGAACATCGCGTAGCAGCCCAGCAGCAGCGCCTCGCGCCCCTGCCCCGGGGGCAGCTCCGCCACGAGCAGCGGGCCGAGCGCGGCCGACACCATCGGCGCCACCACCGGCAGCAGCCACACCGGGGACGCGGTGCCCGGCTCGGGGCGGTGGCGCACGATCATGAGGTACGGGACCGCCACGGCCGCCACCAGACCGGTCACCGTGCCCGCCGTGTACAGGACCACGTCCAGCGCGAGCGCCGCCCGGTGCCCGATGAGGTCCTTGCCCACGGTCATGCCCGAGCCCCCGACGGCCAGCAGCGCCATCGACAGGCAGCCGTAGAACGGTGCGACGGCCTGGTCCGCGAGATGGGCGCGCGCCTGGTCGCGGTGGGCCGCCCAGTGCCCGGCGCGGGCGGCCAGCACGGCGGCGAGCAGCAGCGCCGAGCCCAGCCACACCACGGTGCACGCGCCGCGCAGCCCGGGCACGTGCACCGGCAGCGCCGCACCGGCGCTCGCGACGATCGCGGTGCCCATCACGGTGGCGTACCAGTTGGGGCCGAAGTGACGCAGCGTGGGCCGCCGGAGGGTGCCGGAGTACGGGGGAGAGGTGCGGGTCCGCAGATGGATGGCCATGCCACGATTCTTTCGGGCCGCATCGGACCCCACCAGGGAGCACCGCCCTATGAGGTCATAAGGTGGACTTATGTCCAGCGAACCGCCCGCCCCCCTGTCCCACCGGGTGCCCGACCTGGGCGCGCTGGAACTGCTCCTCGCCGTCGCCCGGCACGGCAGCCTCGGCCGGGCCGCCCGGGACGTCGGCATCACCCAGCCCGCCGCCAGCAGCCGCGTCCGCTCGATGGAACGGCAGCTCGGCCTCGCCCTCCTCGACCGCTCGCCCCGGGGCTCCCGGCTCACCGACGCGGGCGCCCTGGTCACCGACTGGGCGCGCCGGGTCGTGGAGGCCGCCGAGGCGTTCGACGCGGGCGCCCAGGCCCTGCGCGACCGCCGCGACTCCCGATTGCGGGTCGCCGCCTCCATGACCATCGCCGAATACCTGCTCCCCGGCTGGCTCATCGCCCTGCGCGCCGAACGCCCCGGCACCGCCGTCTCGCTGCTCGCCGGGAACTCCGCGGTGGTCGCCGAGCGGCTGCTGAGCGGCGAGGCGGACCTGGGCTTCGTGGAGGGCCTGTCCGTTCCGGAAGGGCTCGACGGCACGGTCATCGCCCACGACCGCCTCGTCGTCGTGGTCGCCCCCGCCCACCCGTGGGCCCGCCGCCGCACCCCGCTGACCCCGGGCGAGCTGGCCGCGACCCCGCTGATCCTGCGCGAGCACGGCTCCGGCACCCGCCAGGTCCTGGACGCCGCGCTCGCCGTCCACGGACCGCTGGCCCCGCCGCTCCTGGAACTCTCCTCGACCACCGCCGTCAAGGGCGCGGCGGAGAGCGGCGCCGGCCCCTGCGTCCTGAGCGAGCTCGCGCTCGGCGAGGAGCTGTCCGCCCGCCGCCTGGTCAAGGTCCCCATCGCCGGGGCCCGGCTGCGCCGCCAGCTGCGCGCGGTCTGGCCCTCGGGCCACCGCCCCGCGGGCCCGGCCCGCGACCTGCTCGCCCTGACCCGGTCGGAACCGTCCGGGGGGCACGGCCTGGTGTCTTGACCCGCAGGGTTGTTGACGAGGCTGATCGGGGGTTGGTCTCCGAGTGCGGTGTGGCAGCGGTGGTGGTTGCAGGTGCGGAGGAAGTCCGCCAGGGCCGCTGTCCGCTCGTCGTTGGAAGTGCGGGGCTTCAGGTGGGCCCATGCGTCGGCGAGGGTGCGGTTGAAGCGTTCGACTTCGCCGTTGGTCTGAGGCCGGTAGGGGCGGGTGAGGGGACAGGGCCGGTCCACGCGGGTCCGAGCTTGCGGGTCCGGCGCAGATCGCAGACGTGGACCTCGATCGCGGCCGCCGTGCGGTGCGGTGTCGTCAAGGCCTGCTGGAGCGGTCGGCCAGGCCCGCTTCGCCCCCGGCCCGCCACCGCCGCACCCATTGATGTGCGGTCGCCCGCGAGATCCCCGTCTCGGCAGCGACATGGGCGACCGGACGACCGGACACGACACGTTCGACCAGCAGACGCCTCCCGAAGACCGTCAGCCGGGCATCACGGCGGGGTACGAAGACCTCCGGGCGGTGAGTTCCTGGACAGCTCCCACCACACCGGAGGTCTTCGCCTCTGACCCAAATCCCCGTGTCGACAACGCTCGTGACCAATACACCTAGGGGGCGCCGTTCTTTCCCTGGTCATAGGCGTCGCGATGGGTGAGGACCTCCTCCATATTGGTCTCCGCCCACTTCTTGATGTCCCGCATGACCTGCTGGAGCGAGTGGCCGAGATCGGTGAGCTCATAGCTGACGGTGACGGGCACGGTCGGGGTCACCGTCCTGGTCACCATCCCGTCCCGCTCCAGCGCGCGCAGGGTCTGCGTCAGCATCTTCTGGCTCACGCCCGAGATCCGGCGCGACAACTCGGAGAAGCGCAGGGGCCGCGCCTCTCCGACGGTGGTCTCCCCGGGGCGCGGGCCGTCCCCGCCGAGCGCGGCGAGCACGAGGGCGACCCACTTGTCGGAAATCCGCTCCAGGAGCCGGCGGCTGGGGCAGAGCGCGAGAAACGCGTCGTACTCCCGCTTGGCCTCGGCTCGTCGCTCGGACGCGGTGCTGGTCGCCATGGGGCAGCCATCTCCTCGGTTCGGTGACTTACTTACTTCAAGGTGCCTACTTCCCAGTGGTAACCGGGTTCTTCCATGCTGGTGTCCCGGAGCAGGGAGAGCAAGACCCCACACGAGCCCTGCGGGAATAGGGAATTGATGATGAATCAGGTAATTTCGCGGCGAGCTGTGGTCCGCGTTCCGTCCGGTCCCCAGTCCATCGAGACCGTCGAGGCGCCGGTAGCCGAGCCGGGGGCCGGGGAGATCCGCGTGAGAATCGCCGCTGCGGCTGTCAACCCGGTCGACCTGGGCGTGGCCTCAGGCGTCTTCCACCGGCTGGGCATGGTCCACCAGCCCGACTGGACAGGTCTCGGCTGGGACTTCGCCGGCACCGTCGAGGCCGCCGGGCCGGACGTCGAGCTGCGGGCCGGCAGCCGGGTCGCCGGCTTCCTCGACGGTTTCGACCGCGACCACGGCTCCCACGCCGAGCACCTTGTCGTCCCCGCCGCGAACGTCGCCGCCGTACCGGACGGAGTCGACCTCGTCGCGGCGGCCACGGTGCCGCTCAACGCCACCGCCGCCGCCCAGGCCGTCCACCTCGTCGGCGAGGCGCCGAGCGACGCCCGGCGGCTGCTGGTGACCGGTGCGGCCGGTGTGGTGGGCGCGTACGCCGCCGTGCTCGCCCAGGAGCGCGGCTGGCAGGTGACCGGACTGGCGCGGGCGGCCGACGAGCCGTTCGTCCGCGGCCTGCGCGTCGACTTCACCACCGAACCCGGCCGGGGATGGGACGCCGTCCTCGACGCCGGAGCCCTCCAGGCGCCGGCCCTCGGGGCGGTGCACGACGGCGGCCGCTTCGTGGGCGTGCAGCCCGCCGCCAGGCTCCCCGAGGAACGCGGCATCACCGTCGAGGTGATCTTCGCCCGCCCCGACGGCCCGCTGCTCGCCGGTCTGCTGGAGCGGGTGGCGGCGGGGCAGCTGCCGACGCGCGTCCACACCGTCGTGCCGCTCGACAAGGCGGCCGACGCCTACCGGGCGATGGCGGAGGGCGGCGTCCGAGGGCGGATCGTCCTCGTCCCCTGACGCCACGTCACGCGTACCCGACGACCACGACACTCTCCTACGTCAGGACAGCCGATGCTCACCACGCTTGCCACCGTCGTCGCCGGTCTCCTCGGCGCGGGCCTCATCCTCATGGGCGCGAACGCCTTCGTCAGACCGCGGGACGCCGTCGGTTTCGGCATTCCCGGCGCTCCGGTCGAGGACCCCGGATTCCAGTCCTGGCTGCGCGTGAAGGGGCTGCGGGAGATCGGGCCCGGTGCCTTCCTCTTCGTACTGATGGCCGTCGCGAGCTCGTCGGTCCTCGGTTGGTACCTCCTGGTGTTCGGCCTGATACCCGCCGGGGACGCGCTGGTCGTGCTGCGCAGCGGCGGGCCGAAGGCGACCGCGTACGGAGTCCACGCCGCGACCTCCGCAGTGATGCTGCTGACCGGCGTCGGACTCCTGGTCTGACTGGGCCCGGCCCTGAAAAAGGGGGCGACGTGCCGGGCCGGGCACGACACCCTGTCGGGGTACGGCACCCACCGAAAGGACGCCCCATGAGCACACCGCCGCACCTGAGACGCGCCGGCGCGGACGACGCCGCCGAGGTCACCCGGCTGCGCCTGGTCATGTTCGCTTCCATGGGCCTCGTCCCGGAGCCCGGCTGGACCCCGGTGTGCGAGGCGTACTTCCGCGAACGGCTCGTCGGCGACCCGCAGTTCGTCGCCTATGTGATCGACGCCGGGGACCGGCTGCTGTCCAGCACGGCGGGCCAGTACACGTGGTCCCTGCCCCGGCCGGGCCGTGCCCCGTACGTCGGGCACATCGCCTCGGTCGCCACCGACCCGGGCCACCGGCGGCAGGGATACGCCCGCCTGACCTTCCGGGCCGTCCACGACCACCTGGTCGAGGCCGGGTGCTCCCGGATCAACCTGACCGCGACCCCCGAGGGCGAGGGCCTGTACCGCTCGCTGGGTTACGGAGACCCCTCCGGGCCGATGCCGCTGACCTGGACCCGACCGGGGGAGACGCACCGATGACCACCACCGCACCGCCCGCGCAGGGCGTCCGCCACCCCTGGTCCGGCCTGCCCGCCACCGTACGCGCAGCCGTCGAGGACATCCTCGGCGCACCGGTCACCGAGGCCCGCAGCCAGAGCGGCGGCTTCTCGCCCGGGGTCGCCGCCCGGGTCCGGCTCGCGAACGGCGGCCGGGCCTTCGTCAAGGCGGTGAGCGCCGAGGTGAACCCGGACAGCCCGGACATGCACCGCGCCGAGGCCCGCTTCACGGCAGCCCTGCCGCGGCACGCCCCGGCGCCCCGGCTGCTCGGCTCGTACGACGACGGCAGCTGCGTCGCCCTCGTGCTGGAGGACATCGACGGCCGCCAGCCCCGGGTGCCCTGGGACCGGACCGAGCTGGACCGGGTCCTGACGGCCGTCGGCGACCTCTCCCGCGCCCTCACCCCGGCCCCGGCCGACGTGACCGCGGCCGCCTGGGGCAAGTCCTCGATGTTCGACGGCTGGCGCACTCTGCATGCCGCCGGCGGCGACGCCCGCCTCGACCCCTGGGCCGCCGGCCACCTCGCCGCCCTCGCGGAGCTGGAGACCGGCTGGTCCGAGGCCGCCGCCGGGGACACCCTCGCCCACAGCGACCTGCGCGCCGACAACATCCTGCTCACCGAGGACCGCACCGTCTTCGTGGACTGGCCGCACGCGGTGCGCGCCGCGCCCTGGTTCGACCTGCTGGTGATGCTCCCGTGCGTGGCGGCCCAGGGCTACGCCTCCGGAGAGGGCGGCCCCGGCCCGGAGGCCCTGTTCACCGCCCACCCGCTCGGCCGGGACGCGGACCCCGGCGCCGTCACCGCCGTACTCGCCGCCGTCGCCGGGTACTTCGCGGAGCACGCGCTGCGCCCAGCCCCGCCCGGCCTGCCGACGCTCCGGGCCTTCCAGGCCGCCCAGGGCGCCGCCGCCCTGACCTGGCTGCGCCAACGGATCGGCTAGCGCTCCACCGCCTCCACCAGCCCCCGCACCACGCGGAAGTCGTCGCCCATCTCCGGATGCCACTGCACCGCCAGGACCCAGTGGTCGCCGGGGAGTTCCACCGCCTCCACGGTGCCGTCCGCCGCGTGCGCCGACGCCACCAGGCCGGAGCCGATCCGGTCCACGGCCTGGTGGTGGTAGGCCGGGACCTCGCACGGGTCGGGCACCAGCGAGGCGTACCGGGTGCCCGGGACCGGCGTCACCGGGTGCGAGCCGAACACGCCCGTCGCCCCGCCCGGACCGCCGTGGCCGTCCAGATGCTGGGTCAGGGTGCCCCCGCACACCACGTTCAGCAGCTGCATCCCCCGGCACACCCCGAGCAACGGCGTCCCCGACTCCAGCGCCGCCCCGATCAGAGCCGCCTCCCAGAGGGCGCGCTCCGGCGCCGGCGGCCCGGTGCGCGGGTCGCGCGCGGCCCCGTACCGCGCCGGGTCCACATCGGGACCGCCCGCCACCACCACCGCGTCCAGCCGGGCCACGGTCGCGGCCGCCAGGTCCGGCGCGTCCGGCGGCAGCAACACGGCCAGGCCGCCCGCCTCCCGCACCATCCGGGCGTACCCGGCGGGCACCAGCGCCGCCGGCAGGTCCCAGACGCCCCAGCGCGCCGAAGCCACCAGTCAGGTGCTGATCCCGACCAGCGGACGGCTCACCGGTGCACTCCCTCGTACGGCGCGCGGAACACCCCGGCACCGCACCCACAACACCCGGCCTGCCCATAGATTTGGGTACGCGCCAGCCGGCCCGCGAGGAGAGGACCCGTCCGTGTCCGACCGCACCGCCCCGCTCGCACTCCCGGACCTGCGCCGTCTCGTGCACAGCGGGGAGATCGACACCGTCGTCCTGGCCTTCCCCGACATGCAGGGACGGCTCCAGGGCAAACGCTTCGCCGCCCCCTTCTTCCTCGACGAGGTCGTCCGCCACGGCACCGAGGGCTGCGCCTACCTCCTCGCCGTCGACACCGACATGAACACCGTCGACGGGCTACGCCATGTCCTCCTGGGACAACGGATACGGCGACTTCGCCATGCGCCCCGACCTCACCACCCTGCGCCCGGTGCCGTGGCACGAGGGCACCGCCCTGGTCCTCGCCGACCTCGCCTGGGCCGACGGCGCGCCCGTCACCGCCGCGCCCCGGCAGATCCTGCGCCGCCAGCTCGAACGCCTCGCCGCCCACGGCTACACCGCCCACGTCGGGACCGAGCTGGAGTTCATCGTCTTCAAGGACACCTACGAGCAGGCGTGGGACCGGGGCTACCGCGACCTGACCCCCGTCAACCAGTACAACGTCGACTACTCCGTCCTCGGGACCGGCCGCGTCGAACCCCTGCTGCGCCGCATCCGCAACGAGATGGCGGGCGCGGGCCTGGCCGTCGAGTCGGCCAAGGGCGAGTGCAACCCCGGCCAGCACGAGATCGTGTTCCGCTACGACGAGGCCCTGGTCACCTGCGACCAGCACGCTGTCTACAAGACCGGCGCCAAGGAGATCGCCGCCCAGGAGGGCATGGCGCTCACCTTCATGGCCAAGTTCAACGAACGCGAGGGCAACAGCTGCCACATCCACCTCTCGCTGCGCTCCACCACCGACCCCGGACGCTCCGTCATGGCCGCTGCGGACGGCGCCATGGCACCCGTGATGCGGCACTTCCTGGCCGGGCAGCTCGCCGCCCTGCGCGACCTCTCCCTCCTCTTCGCGCCGAACATCGACTCGTACAAGCGGCTGCGCCCCGGCTCCTTCGCCCCGACCGCCGTCGCCTGGGGCCACGACAACCGCACCTGCGCCCTGCGCGTCGTCGGCCACGGCGCATCCCTGCGCTTCGAGAACCGGCTTCCCGGCGGTGACGTCAATCCGTACCTGGCCGTCGCCGGCCTCGTCGCCGCAGGGCTGTACGGCATCGAGCACAAGCTCGAACTCCCCGGACCCTGCGAGGGCAACGCCTACACCGCCGCATACGACCAGGTCCCGGCCACGCTGCGGGAGGCCGCCGCGCTCTGGGAGAACAGCGCGATCGCCCGCGAGGCGTTCGGCGAGGACGTCGTGGCGCACTACCGGACCATGGCCCGCGTCGAACTCGACGCCTTCGACGCCGCGGTGACCGACTGGGAACTGCGCCGCTCCTTCGAACGCCTGTGAGCACGACGTCTTCGAGGCCCACGACCGCTGCGAGGACCACGTGATCCACGAGCACCACGTCCTGAACCCGGCGACCGAAGAGGTCGTCGCCACCGTCCCCGCCACCCCCGCCCCGGACGTCCACACCGCCGTCGTCCGCGCCACCGCCGCCCAGCACACCTGGGCCGGGCTCGCCCCCGCCGACCGGGCCCGGCTGCTGCGCCGGTTCGCCGCCGCCGTCGACGCCCGCACCGAGGAACTGGCCGGGCTGGAGGTCCGGGAGGCCGGCCACACCATCGGCAACGCCCGCTGGGAGGCCGGCAACGTCCGCGACCTGCTCGACTACGCCGCCGGCGGAGCGGAACGGCTCAACGGCCGGCAGATCCCCGTCCCCGGCGGCATCGACGTCACCTTCCTGGAACCCCTGGGGGTCGTCGGCGTCATCGCCCCCTGGAACTTCCCGATGCCCATCGCCGCCTGGGGCACCGCCCCCGCCCTCGCCGCCGGCAACGCGGTGATCCTGAAACCCGCCGAGACCACCCCGCTCACCGCCCTCCGCCTCGCGGAGCTCGCCCTGGAGGCGGGCCTGCCCGAACACCTCTTCCAGGTCCTGCCCGGCGCGGGCGACGAGGCCGGCAACGCCCTGGTCGAACACCCGGACGTCGCCAAGATTGTGTTCACCGGCTCCACCCGCACCGGCAAGCGGATCATGGCCAAGTGCGCCGACCGCCTCAAGCGGGTCACCCTCGAACTCGGCGGCAAGAGCCCCAGCATCGTCTTCGCCGGCGCCGACATCGAGGCCGCAGCGGCCGCCGCGCCCGACTCCTTCCTGGACAACGCCGGCCAGGACTGCTGCGCCCGCACCCGCATCCTCGTCCAGCGCTCCGCGTACGACCGCTTCCTGGAACACCTGGCCCCGGCCGTCGAGGCGTTCCGCGTCGGCGACCCCGCCGACGAGAAGACCCGGATGGGCCCGCTCATCTCCCGTACGCAACTCGAACGCGTACGCGGTTACGTCCCCGAGGGCGCCGCCGCGATCCGGGGGAGCGCGCCCCGGGGGGCCCGGCTTCTGGTTCCCGCCGACCGTCCTCACCGACGTCCCGGCGGACGCGCCCGTCGCCACCGAGGAGGTGTTCGGGCCCGTCGCCGTCGTGCTGCCCTTCGAGGACGAGGCGGACGCCGTGCGGCTCGCCAACGCCACCGACTACGGGCTCGCCGGCTCGCTCTGGACCCGTGACGTGGGGCGCGCCCTGCGCGTGTCCCGGGCCGTCCGGGCGGGCAACCTCTCCGTCAACTCGCACTCCGCGGTGCGCTACTGGACCCCGTTCGGCGGGTTCAAGCAGTCCGGCGTCGGGCGCGAGCTGGGGCCCGACGCCCTCACCGCCTTCACCGAGACCAAGAACGTCTTCCTGAGCACGGAGGTCTGAACCGGAATGACCACGGACCACGGGAACATCTGCCGCCGCCTCGTCGGCCGCACCGCCGTCATCACCGGCGCCGGCAGCGGCATCGGCCTGGCCACCGCCCACCGGCTCGCCTCCGAGGGGGCGAACGTCGTGTGCGGCGACATCGACGCGAAGGCCGGCGAGGCGGCGGCCGAAGCGGTCGGCGGCACCTTCGTACGCGTCGACGTGACCGACCCCGGACAGGTCGCCGAGCTGTTCCGTACGGCCGACGACACCTACGGCTCCGTCGACATCGCGTTCAACAACGCGGGTATCTCGCCGCCCGAGGACGACTCCATCCTCACCACGGAACTGGAGGCGTGGAAGCGCGTCCAGGACGTCAACCTCACCTCCGTCTATCTGTGCTGCAAGGCCGCCCTGCCGTACATGCGCCGCCAGGGCCGGGGCTCCATCATCAACACCGCCTCCTTCGTGGCCCGGATGGGCGCGGCCACCTCGCAGATCTCGTACACCGCGTCCAAGGGCGGGGTGCTGGCGATGACCCGCGAACTGGGCGTCCAGTTCGCCCGCGAAGGCATCCGCGTCAACGCGCTCTGCCCGGGGCCGGTCAACACCCCGCTGCTCCAGGAGCTGTTCGCCAAGGACCCGGAGCGGGCGGCCCGCAGGCTGGTGCACATCCCGCTCGGCCGGTTCGCCGAGGCCACCGAGATCGCCGCCGCCGTCGCCTTCCTGGCGAGCGATGACTCCTCGTTCGTCAACGCCACCGACTTCCTGGTGGACGGCGGTATCTCCGGCGCCTACGTCACACCGCTGTAGACCTCTCTCTAGAGTGGAGCGATGAGCTACCCGACCCCGCCCGGCTGGTATCCGGACACCTCGGCGCCCGGCACCGAGCGCTGGTGGGACGGGACGGCGTGGACCGCCCACACCCGGGCGCCCGCCGCCGCGCCCGTCCACCTCCCCGCCCCCGCCCCGGTTCCGCGGGGCGGCGGGAGCGCCCGGGCCGTCGCGCTCGTGGTGGCCGGAGCGGTCGTCGTCGGCGCCGTCGTCACCGGGGCCGTGCTCCTCACCGGGAACGACGAGCCGGCGGCCCCGGCCGCCCACGCCTCGCAGTCGCCCACCCGGACCGGCGCCGACGGGGTCCCCGGCGACGACGACCCCTCACCGGACGGCACACCCGTGCACGAGGACGCCGACGTGCTCACCGACCAGCTCAACGGCATCACGCTGCCCATCCCGGACGGCTGGGAGCGGCCCGAGCGGACCTCCGGGCAACTCCTCACGATGCGCACCGAGAAGTCGTACGAGTGCCCCGGCGCGTCCGCCTCGTACTGCTATCCCGGCACCGTCACCACCCGGACCCCTGGCGGCACCGACGCCACCACCCCCGAAGCCCTCGCCAAGGAGGACATCACCGAAGCCGCCGACCGCGCCTACGACGAGGACATCCTCGGCCGGCGCATCCACGGCGGCATCACCGCGCACCGGCAGACCGCCGCCGGTGAGGTCACCGTGGCCGGCCGTACCGGCTACTACGTCCGCTGGAAGATCACCACCGCCAAGGGCCCCGGCGGCTACGTGCAGTCCCTCGCCTTCCCCTCGCCCACCGGCAGCGAGTCGCCCGTCATCGTGCGGTACGCCTTCGACGCCGGCCCCGACGGACCGCCCCTGGCCCTCATGGACACCCTCACGCGAGGCATCCGCCCCATCGGCGACACCACCACGGACGGCGGAGTCGGCAGCTCCGTCGAGCACCCGGCCGGCTAGCGGCTAGAGGAACGTACGGCCCTCGCCCCGGTACGTCGGCACCGTCGCCGTCACCCGGTCGCCCTCGATCAGGTGCAGCGCGTCGAACCGCTCGCACAGCTCACCGGCCTTCGCGTGCCGGAACCACACCTTGTCACCGATCAGCAGATCATCGGCCGGGGCCCCCAGCAGCGGGGTCTGCACCTCGCCGGGGCCCTCCTGCGGGTCGTAGCGCAGCCCCTCCGGGAGATACGGCACCGGCAGCCGGTCCACCCCGGCCGCGCCCGACGCCGGATAGCCGCCCCCGAGCACCGTCACCACGCCCACGCCCGGCCGCCGCACCACGGGCTGCGCGAACAGGGCCGCCGGGCGGGCGGTGAACGAGGTGTAGTTGTCGAACAGGCGCGGCACGTACAGCCCCGAGCCGGCGGCGATCTCCGTCACCGCGTCCTCCGCCGCCGTGTGCTGCACGCTGCCCGTGCCGCCCCCGTTCACGAACTCCAGGTCCGGCGCCACGGCCCGGACCGCCCGCACCACCTCGGCCCGCCGGGCCGCCAGCTCCTTGCGGGCCGTGGCCTGCATCAGCCGGATCGCCCGGGACCGCAGCGGACGCCCCGCCACCGAGTCCCCGACGCCCGCGATGTGCCCCTCGTACGCCATCAGCCCCACCAGCCGGAAACCGGGGCGCCGGACCACGGACCTGGCCAGGTCCGCCAGCTGGGCGGGGGAGCGCAGCGGTGAACGCAGGGCCCCGATCCGGACCCGGCCGCCGAGCATCCGCAGCGAGGTGTCCAGCTCCAGGCAGACCCGGATCTCCTGCGTGCCGCCCGCCCGCGCCGCGTCGATCAGGTCCAGCTGGGCGTGGTCGTCCACCATCACCGTCACGGCGGCGGCGAGCTTCGGATCGGCGGCCAGCTCCGCGTACGCCGGGCGGTCGGCCGAGGGGTACGCCAGCAGCACGTCGTCGAATCCGGCCCGGGCCAGCCACAGCGACTCCGCGAGCGTGAACGACATGATCCCGGCGAACCCGGTCCGGGCCAGCACCCGCTCCAGCAGGGACCGGCAGCGCACCGACTTGCTCGCCACCCGGACCGGCTTGCCCGCCGCCCGGCGTACGAGGTCGTCCGCGTTGGCGTCGAACGCCTCCAGATCCACGACGGCGACGGGAGCGTCGAGATGGGCGGTGGCCCGGTCGTAACGGGCCCGGTCAGTGGCTCGGGCAGTCATGGCCGCAGCTTGCCAGACGGTTCTACCGCTGGGTAGGGGGATGATCCGTGCAGATCCGCCGGTGGGCGGACCGCCCGCTCCCACCGGGGTCTCCGCAGCCCGTAGAGTGACGCCCACGCGGCGAACGGGGCCCCGCCCGCGGGCGGGGGACGCGCGGTACGGAACGGACCAGGGGGGCGGATGAGCACCGAAGCACGGCGCGCCCCCGTCCCGCCCCGCCCGGCGGCCCCGCCCCACGCGCCGCCGTACGAGCCCCCGCCGCCCCCCGCCGCCCCGCCGCAGCCCGAGACGCCGGGCCGCCCACGCCGGGCCCTGGCCGCCGGTGTCTGCGGCGTCCTCGGGCTCGGACTGATCGCCGGGGCCGCCGCCGGCAGCCGGCTCACCGAAGGCGCCGACGACGATCCCGCCGCCCGCAGCGCGTACAGCGTGGGCCGGGAAGCCTGGCACAGCATCCCCGTGGACGCCCTCTTCCCCCGCACCCTGAAGGGCGACGGCGCAGGACCCGGCGGCGCCGACCGGGTCTGGACGAGGCTCGCCGTCGCACCCGACAGCGGCTGCGCCGACGCGCTCGACCCGCTGCTCGCCAAGACGCTGCGTACGGTCGGCTGCGCCCGCGTCCTGCGCGCCACGTACACCGACGCGACCGCCAGCAGCGTCACGACGGTCGGGCTCGTCTTCACCGAGGCCGACACCGACGCGATGCGGGCCCTCGGCGCCCGGTTCGCCGACCAGCACCTCGACCGCCGCACCGACCTGCTGCCCCGCGCCTACCCCGTGAAGGCCGGCCCGGCCGCCTCGTTCGGCGCCCGGCAGCGCGCCAGCTGGTCCGTCCACGTGCTGACCGAGATCCCCGTCGTCGCCTTCGCCGTGACCGGGTTCGCCGACGGACGCGTGAGCGCCCCGCCCCAGCCCGCCGACCGGGCCATGGCCACCGGCGCCACGACCCCCGCCGCGCAGGCCGGACTCGGCCACGAGGCCAAGGGCCTCTCCGACGGCGTCGAACGCGCGCTGCGTACCCACGTCGCCGACCTCACGGAGCGGTCGCGTTGAAACACGCCCTGGGCGTCCTCTGCGCGGCCGCCGCCCTCGCCTTGCTCCCCGCGACCCCCGCCGGCGCGGACACCATCCGGGCCCAGCAGTGGGGCCTGGCCGCCCTGCACACCGACCGGGCCTGGGAGACCACGCGCGGCAAGGGTGTCACCGTCGCCGTGGTCGACACCGGGGTCGACGGCAGCCTGCCCGATCTCGCGGGGCAGGTCCTGCCCGGCAAGGACCTCATCGGCTTCGGCGCCGGGCGCGGCGACAAGGCATGGGCCAGACACGGCACCGCCATGGCCGGGATCATCGCGGGCCGGGGCCACGGCAGCGGACGCGCCGACGGCGTCCTCGGCATCGCGCCCGAGGCGAAGATCCTCCCGGTCCGCGTCATCCTCGAAGCGAGCGACCCGGACCGCGCCGAGGCCCGCAGGACCCGGGGCACCGCGCTCGCCGACGGCATCCGCTGGGCCGCCGACCACGGCGCCGACGTCATCAACCTCTCCCTCGGCGACGACAGCGAGTCCGCGCACCCCGAGCCCGGCGAGGACGCGGCCGTCCAGTACGCGCTGAAGAAGGGCGCCGTCGTCGTCGCCTCGGCCGGCAACGGGGGCGAGAAGGGCGACCACATCTCGTACCCCGCCGCCTACCCCGGGGTGATCGCCGCCGCGGCCGTGGACCGGTACGGCACCCATGCCTCGTTCTCCACCCGCCGCTGGTACGCCACCGTGAGCGCCCCCGGCGACGACATCGTCGTACCGGCGCCCGACCGCAAGTACTACGTGGAGTGGGGCACGTCCGCCGCCGCCGCGTTCGTCTCCGGCGCGGTGGCCCTCGTGAAGTCCGCGCACCCCGGGCTCACGCCCGCGCAGATCAGGAAGCTGCTCACCGACACCGCGCGCGACGCCCCCGCCGGCGGCCGCGACGACGCACGCGGCCACGGGATCGTCGACCCGGCGGCGGCCATCGAGGCGGGCGGCGGCCTCCGCTCCGCCGACGCACGCGGCGGCTCCGCCCCGGCCGGATACCGCAAGCGGTACTTCGGCGCCGGGCCCACGCCAGAGCCCGGGGACGACGGACCGGCCGGATGGCTCGCCCCGGCGGCCGGGGGCCTCGGCGTGCTCCTGCTGGCGGCGGGCGCGCTGTTGTGGCGCGGCCGCTCCCCGCTCGGCCGGAACCGCTGACCGTGCGCCGCCGGCCAGGCACTAGGCTCGCCCTGTGGCGCAGAAGAACATCCCGGACCCCGGTTTCTCCGACGACGACGGCACCGCCGACCCCGCCCTGGCCTCGGCGCTCGCCGCCTGGGCCGAGGACCGTGCGGCGATCGCGCCGGTCCTCGAAGCGCTGAAGGGGGCCCGGCTCCTGGTCCCCGTCGTGGCCGTCCTCGGCGAGGTGGAGGAGGACGAGCGGGGGCTGCGGCGCGAGAAGACCAGTGACATGGCGGTGCCCACCCTCCAGGCCGGGGACCGCCGGGCCCTGCCCGCGTTCACCTCCACCGCGTCGCTGGCCCAGTGGGACCCGCAGGCCCGCCCCGTCGCCGTACCCCTGCACCAGGCGCTCCAGGCCGCCGCGCACGAGAAGGCCGACACGGTGGTGCTCGACCTCGCCGGTCCGGTGGCCTTCGAGCTGACCGGGGCCGCCCTGCGCGCCCTCGCCGAGGGCCGTACCAGCGCGGACCCGCTGGACGACCCCGCGGTCACCGCCGCCGTCCGCGCGGCGGTCGCCGCCGAGCCCGCCGTGCTCCGCGCCCACCTCGGCCCCGGCAGCGCCGACGGCACCCTCGCCCTGGTCCTCGCGGCGGACGCCGACCCGGCCGGGGCGGCGGGCCGGGTCGCCCGCGCGCTGGCCGCCGACGAGGTGCTGCGCGCCCGGCTGGTCCGGGGCCTGGACCTCGCGCTGCTCCCGGCCGGGGCGCACACGCCGGGTGAGCCCCTGTTCACGCGCTGAGCGCCCGTACGGCTCAGCGCGCGCGGAGCCGCACCCCACCGGAGAATTGCGAAGAAAAGGGACGATCTTCGCGAGGTGGTTGTATGCAGACGCGGACAGCCGTGTCGGAGTTCCTCGGCACCCTGCTGCTGGTCTTCTTCGGTGTCGGCTCGGCGGTGCTGTGCACCGAGTTCATCGGGGTCGTGGGCATCGCCCTGTCCTTCGGCTTCGTGTTGCTCGCACTCGCCTATGCCCTCGGCCCGGTCTCCGGCTGCCACATCAACCCGGCGGTCACCCTGGGCATGCTGGCCGCCCGGCGGATCGACGTGCGCACGGCCGTGACGTACTGGATCGCACAGTTCGTCGGCGGCATCGCCGGCGCGGCGCTGCTGTTCCTGCTGGCCAAGCAGGTGCCGGGGCTGAAGACGAGCGGGCACTTCGGCAGCAACGGCTACGGCGACCGCTCCGACGTGCACATCAACATCGGCGGCGCCTTCCTCGCCGAGGTGGTGCTCACCTTCCTGCTGGTCTTCGTGGTCCTCGCGGTGACCCACAAGGTCGCGGTCGTCGGCTTCGACGGGCTGCCCATCGGCATCTCCCTCGCGGTCATCCACCTGGTCGGCATCCCGCTCACCGGCACCTCGGTCAACCCGGCCCGGAGCCTCGGCCCGGCCCTGTTCGCGGGCGGCGCGGCCCTCTCCCAGCTGTGGCTGTTCATCGTGGCCCCCCTGGCCGGCGGCATCCTCGCGGCGCTCGCCCACCGGCTGACCCACCCCTCCATGCGCGGCGGGGAGACGACCGCGGAGGTCTGACCCGCGCCCGCGGAGCGAAGAGCCCCCGCCGGGCGGACCGGCGGGGGCTCGTGCGCGTACGGGAGAGGGGCGGCGGCTCAGCCGAAAACGGGGCCGGTGTACTTCTCGCCCGGGCCCTGGCCCGGCTCGTCCGGGACGAGCGACGCCTCACGGAAGGCCAGCTGGAGGGACTTCAGGCCGTCGCGCAGCGGGGCGGCGTGGAAGGAGCTGATCTCGGTGGTGCTGGCGTCCAGCAGACCGGCCAGCGCGTGGACCAGCTTGCGGGCCTCGTCCAGGTCCTTGTGCGCGTCACCGTCGTCGGTCAGGCCGAGCTTCACGGCGGCGGCGCTCATCAGGTTGACGGCGACCGTCACGATCACCTCGACGGCGGGCACCTCCGCGATGTCGCGGGCCATCTCGTCGAAGCCGGGGGAATCACTGCTGGGGGTCGCGTCACTCATGCGCCTTACGATAGGCCCCCGGCGACGGCCCTCCGTCTGCGGGAGCCGATGAGACGGTCGGTTGGTGCCCGCAGGGCCGAGCTGCTAACCTTGTGTAACGACCGGCCGGACAGCTATGTGCCCGGCCCACAAGTGGAGGCTCCGCTCTCCCACCTGGCCGCCCTCAGGGCGGCGGGTCACCGGTCAGGCGGTCCCCATCGTTCCGTACGGACGATGGAGCCGCCCGATGCGCCCCGCGGTTCACCGTGGCGGTGTTCCGGTTTTCCAGGAGCCCCGCCTGTGTCCCGTCCGGGGCATTTTTGTTGCTCCGATGCGGTTGGTCTGTCTGAAAAAGACGTTACGCGGCTGTCCGCCAGGCGGTCGCGTGGTGCTACCGAGGAGGATCCATCAGCGCCGAGCCCCGCATCAACGACCGGATTCGCGTGCCCGAGGTGCGACTTGTCGGTCCCAGTGGCGAGCAGGTTGGGATTGTGCCGCTTGCCAAGGCCCTGGAACTCGCACAGGAGTACGACCTCGACCTGGTCGAGGTGGCGGCAACCGCCCGTCCGCCCGTGTGCAAGCTCATGGACTACGGGAAGTTCAAGTACGAGTCGGCCATGAAGGCCCGTGAAGCGCGCAAGAACCAGGCGCACACGGTCATCAAGGAGATGAAGCTCCGGCCGAAGATCGACCCGCACGACTATGACACCAAGAAGGGTCACGTCGTCCGGTTCCTCAAGCAGGGCGACAAGGTCAAGATCACGATCATGTTCCGCGGTCGTGAGCAGTCCCGCCCCGAACTGGGCTTCCGGCTGCTCCAGCGTCTCGCTTCGGACGTGGAGGAACTCGGCTTCATCGAGTCCAACCCGAAGCAGGACGGCCGGAACATGATCATGGTTCTGGGCCCGCACAAGAAGAAGACCGAAGCCATGGCCGAGGCCCGCGAGGCCCAGGCCGCCCGCAAGGCGGAGCGCCAGGGGAACACCACCCCCGACGCCGCGCCCGCGGACCAGGCCCCCGAGGCTCCGGCCGAGGCGGCGCCCGAGGCCGAGGCCGAGACACCTTCCGAGGCGTGACCGCGGGGGGTGCCACCCAGGCACCCCCGGGTCCTCCCGGAACCCCCATCAAGATCTGACGCCCCCGCAGTCCGGTGCCCGCACCGAGAGGGGCGCCACTGACGAGGAGAGAACGGCGCGATGCCGAAGAACAAGACGCACAGCGGTGCCAGCAAGCGCTTCAAGATCACCGGCTCCGGCAAGGTGCTTCGCGAGCGGGCCGGCAAGCGCCACCTGCTCGAGCACAAGTCGTCCAAGAAGACGCGCTCGCTGACCGGCACGGTCGTCGCGGCTCCGGCCGACGCCAAGAAGGTCAAGAAGCTTCTCGGCAAGTGAGGCCGTCGTCCCCGGTGAGCCCGGGGACGCGCCCTCGATCCGACCGGGACCCATTCGTTTCCGGGCCGTGTGAGTACGACCACGGCCCCGCTACAAGGAGTTAACAAGTGGCACGCGTCAAGCGGGCAGTCAACGCACACAAGAAGCGCCGGGCGATCCTCGAGCAGGCCAGCGGTTACCGCGGTCAGCGTTCGCGCCTGTACCGCAAGGCCAAGGAGCAGGTCACCCACTCCCTGGTCTACAACTACAACGACCGCAAGAAGCGCAAGGGCGACTTCCGTCAGCTCTGGATCCAGCGCATCAACGCGGCTGCCCGCCAGAACGGCATGACGTACAACCGCCTCATCCAGGGTCTGAAGGCCGCCAACATCGAGGTGGACCGCAAGATCCTGGCCGAGCTCGCGGTCAACGACGCCAACGCGTTCGCCGCCCTCGTCGAGGTCGCCCAGAAGGCCCTCCCGAGCGACGTCAACGCCCCGAAGGCCGCCTGACCCAGGCCGCACTTCCTGGCACTTGAGCCGGACCCGCAGGCGCCCGCCGTCTGCGGGTCCGGTGCGTTGTACCCCCAGCACCCTTTTCCGACGCAGAGAGGCCCGCCGCCGACATGGGCACCCCCGAACTGATCTCCCCGCGTTCGCCGCGCGTCGCCGCCGCCCGGCGGCTGGCCAGGCGCAACTTCCGCGGCAAGGAGCGCCGGTTCATCGCCGAGGGGCCGCAGGCCGTGCGCGAGGCCGCCGGGCACCGGGGCGGCGACGGCGAACCGACCCTGGTCGAGCTCTTCGCCACCGTCGAGGCCGCCGAACGCTACGCCGCCATCATCGACGCCGCCCACGCGGCCGGCGCCCGCGTCCACCTCGCCGGCGCCGACGTCCTGGCCGACGTCTCCCAGACCGTCACCCCGCAGGGCCTCATCGGGGTCTGCCGCTTCCTCGACTCGCCCTTCGACGCGATCCTCGCGGCCCGGCCCAAGCTGGTCGCCGTCCTGGCCCACGTCCGCGACCCCGGCAACGCCGGAACGGTGCTGCGCTGCGCCGACGCGGCGGGCGCCGACGCGGTGGTCCTGACCGACGCCTCCGTCGACCTGTACAACCCCAAGTCGGTGCGCGCCTCGGTCGGTTCGCTCTTCCACCTGCCGGTCGCCGTGGGCGTCCCCGTCGAACAGGCCGTACGCGGGCTGCGCGAGGCGGGCGTCCGCATCCTGGCCGCCGACGGGGCGGGCGCGGACGACCTGGACGACGAGCTGGACGCCGGCACGATGGGCGGGCCCACCGCCTGGGTCTTCGGCAACGAGGCGTGGGGCCTGCCGGAGGAGACCCGCGCCCTGGCCGACGCCGTGGTGCGGGTGCCGATCCACGGCAAGGCGGAGAGCCTGAACCTCGCCACCGCCGCCGCCGTCTGCCTGTACGCCTCCGCGCGCGCCCAGCGTCCCCGCCGCACCACCGGCTGAGCCCCCGCCACGCCCCCGGCCGCCGACGGAGAGCCGCCGCAGGGTGTCGCTCCGTCACCGACGACTAGTAGGGTGACGAGCTCGGGGGCCCACCGGTTCGAGAGTGGGGTACGGGAATGGCTGTCGGCATGAGTGGGCCCCGCGCGGCACACGCGATCTTCGCGGACGCCGCGGCGGGCGGCCTCGGGCTGGACCCCGACGACCTCCCCGACGGGCTCGTCGTCGCGGACGGGACCGGCCGGATCATCTGCTTCAACGCCGCCGCCGTCCGGATCACCGCCGTGCCGGAGGCCGCCGCCCTCGGCCGCCCGGTGGAGCAGGTGCTGCCGCTGGAAGACCTCAAGGGCCGCCGCTGGTGGGAGCTGACCGACCCCTACGGCGGCCTCGCCACCCGGACCGGCCAGCCCGAGCGCAACCTCCTGCTGCCCGGCGGGCGCGAGGTCCTGGTCTCCGCCCGCTATGTGCGCGAAACCCCCACCGGCCCGGTCCGCCGCCTGGTCGTCAGCCTGCGCGGCACGGAGGCCCGCCGCCGCACCGAGCGCAGCAACGCCGAGCTCATCGCGACCGTCGCCCACGAACTGCGCTCGCCGCTGACCTCGGTCAAGGGCTTCACGGCGACGCTCCTGGCCAAGTGGGAGCGGTTCACCGACGACCAGAAGCGCCTGATGCTGGAGACGGTGTACGCGGACGCCAACCGGGTCACCCGCCTCATCACCGAGCTCCTGGACATCTCCCGGATCGACTCCGGCCGCCTGGAGCTGCGCCGCCAGCCCGTCGACCTGACCGCCGCCGTCGAGCGCCACGTCCAGGCCCACACCGCGGCCGGCCAGGACCCCGGCCGCTTCCTCGTCCGCACCTGCCAGCCGCTGCCCGCGGTGTGGGCCGACCCGGACAAGGTCGACCAGGTGCTCGGCAACCTGCTGGAAAACGCGGTGCGGCACGGTGAGGGAACTGTCACCATCGACGTGGCACCCGCACCGGCGAAGAGCGACGAGAGGGGAGCGGCCGTCACCGTGAGCGACGAAGGTCCCGGCATCCCCGAGGAGTCGATGAGCCGCGTCTTCACCCGTTTCTGGCGGGGCAGCAAGCGCGGCGGCACGGGCCTGGGCCTCTACATCGTCAAGGGCATCGTCGAGGCGCACGGCGGCACCATCACGGTCGGCCGCGGCCCCGGAGGCGGCGCGGAGTTCCGATTTATGCTGCCCGTGAGCACGCCGGCCTACCTGAGTTAAGGCCCCGAGCGGCCCACGGGCGCCCCACCCGCCCCGCGACCCTTAGACTCGACCCTTGGCACCTTTGCGTCCTCCGGTCTTCGAGCGAGGTCACGGGGGTCCGGGAGTATCCCCCGGTAAGCGCAGCACTCAGCCAATCGGAAGTACGGGAAGAGATGTCGGCACCGAACAAGTCGTACGACCCAGTCGAGGTCGAGGCACTGAAACCGGAAGAGATCGAGCGCATCCGGGACGAGGCGCTCGCCGCCTTCGCCGCCGCGGGTGACCTCGACGCGCTCGCCCAGGCGAAGACCGCGCACACCGGTGGCACCTCGCCCCTGTCGCTCGCCAACCGCGAGATCGGCGCACTGCCCCCGCAGGCCAAGGCCGAGGCCGGCAAGCGCGTCGGCCAGGCCCGCGCCGCCGTGGGCCGCGCCCTCGCGGCACGCCAGGCGGAGCTGGAGGCCGAGCGTGACGCCCGCGTGCTGGTCGAGGAGGCGGTGGACGTCACCCTGCCCTACGACCGCACCCCGGCCGGCGCCCGCCACCCGCTGACGACCTTCATGGAGCGCGTCGCCGACGTCTTCGTGGCCATGGGCTACGAGATCGCCGAGGGCCCCGAGGCCGAGGCCGAGTGGTTCAACTTCGACGCCCTCAACTTCGTGCCCGACCACCCGGCCCGGCAGATGCAGGACACCTTCTTCGTCCAGGGCGCCGACGGCGCGAAGACCGACGAGTCCGGTGTCGTCCTGCGTACGCACACCTCCCCGGTCCAGGCCCGTACGCTGCTCGACCGCGAGCCCCCGGTGTACGTCGTCTGCCCCGGCCGCGTCTACCGCACCGACGAGCTCGACGCCACGCACACCCCGGTCTTCCACCAGATCGAGCTGCTCGCCGTGGACGAGGGCCTGACCATGGCCGACCTGAAGGGCACCCTCGACCACATGGTCCAGGCGCTCTTCGGCCCGGACATGAAGACCCGGCTGCGGCCGAACTTCTTCCCGTTCACCGAGCCGTCCGCCGAGATGGACATGGTCTGCTACGTCTGCCGCGGCGCGTCCGTCGGCAACCCGGACCGCCCCTGCCGCACCTGCGGCAGCGAGGGCTGGATCGAGCTCGGCGGCTGCGGCATGGTCAACCCCAAGGTGCTCACCGCCTGCGGCGTCGACCCCCGGAAGTACAGCGGATTCGCCTTCGGGTTCGGCATCGAACGGATGCTGATGTTCCGCCACAACGTCGAAGACATGCGAGACATGGTCGAAGGTGACGTCCGGTTCACCCGGCCCTTCGGGATGGAGATCTGATGCGCGTCCCGCTTTCCTGGCTGCGGGAATACGTCGACCTGCCGGCCACCGAGACCGGCCGTGACGTGCAGGCCAAGCTGGTCGCCGTCGGCCTGGAGGTCGAGACGGTCGAGCAGACCGGCGCCGGCCTCACCGGTCCGCTGGTCGTCGGACAGGTGCTGACCATCGAGGAGCTGGAGGGCTTCAAGAAGCCCATCCGCTTCTGCACGGTGGACGTCGGCACCGCCAACGGCACCGGCGAGCCGCAGGAGATCGTCTGCGGCGCCCGTAACTTCGCCGTCGGGGACAAGGTCGTCGTGGTCCTGCCCGGCGCCGTGCTCCCCGGCGACTTCGCGATCGCCGCGCGCAAGACGTACGGCAAGACCTCGCACGGCATGATCTGCTCCGCCGACGAGCTCGGCATGGGCGACGACGGCACCCACGGCATCATCGTGCTCCCGCCCGAGTACGAGGCCGGCACCGACGCGATCGAGCTCCTGGAGCTCCGCGACGAGGTCCTGGACATCGCCGTCACACCCGACCGCGGCTACTGCCTGTCGATGCGCGGCGTCGCCCGCGAGACCGCCATCGCCTACGGCCTGCCGCTGCGCGACCCGGCGCTCCTGGACGTGCCCGCGCCCAACGCGTACGGCTACCCGGTCAAGGTCTCCGACCCGATCGGCTGCTCCCGCTTCACCGCGCGCACCGTCGTCGGGCTCCAGCCCGAGGCCCGCACCCCGATCTGGATGCAGCGCCGGCTGCAGAAGGCGGGCATGCGGCCGATCTCGCTCGCCGTGGACGTCACCAATTACGTGATGCTCGAACTCGGCCAGCCGCTGCACGCCTACGACCGGACCCGCATCGACGGCCCGATCGGGGTCCGCCGTGCCGAGCAGGGCGAGAAGCTCACCACGCTCGACGGCGCGGTCCGCGTCCTGGACTCCGGCGACCTCGTCATCACCGACAACCGCGGCCCCATCGGTCTCGCGGGCGTCATGGGCGGCGCCGACACGGAGATCGCCGACGCCGCCGAGGGCGCGCACACCGCCGAGGTCGTCATCGAGGCCGCGCACTTCGACGCGATCTCGATCGCCCGCACCGCGCGCCGCCACAAGCTGCCCTCCGAGGCGTCCAAGCGCTTCGAGCGCGGCGTCGACCCGCAGGCCGCCGCCGCTGCCGCGCAGCGCACCGTCGACCTGCTGGTCCTGCTGGCCGGCGGCACCGCCGAGGCGGGCGTCACCGAGGTCAGCGCCCCGTCCGGGCCCCGCACCATCACCATGCCGGCCGACCACCCCGACAAGGTCGCCGGCGTCGCCTACGGCCGCGAGACCGTCGTCCGCCGCCTCCAGGAGGTCGGCTGCGACGTCTACGGGCAGGACGAGCTCCTGGTCACCACGCCGTCCTGGCGGCCCGACCTCACCGAGCCGAACGACCTCGCCGAAGAGGTCATTCGCCTGGAGGGCTACGAGAACCTGCCCTCCACGCTCCCGACCCCGCCCTCCGGCCGCGGCCTCACCGACCGCCAGCGGCTGCACCGCCGCGTCGGCCGGGCGCTCGCGGGCGCGGGTTACGTCGAGGCGCTGAGCTACCCGTTCATCGGCGAGGCGGTCCTCGACCAGCTCGGCCTGGAGGCGGACGACGCCCGCCGCCGCACGGTGAAGCTCGTCAACCCGCTCTCCGACGAGGAGCCCTCGCTGCGCACCACCCTGCTGCCGGGTCTCCTCGGCGCACTGCGGCGCAACGACGGCCGCGGCAGCCACGACCTCGCGCTCTTCGAGACCGGCCTCGTCTTCAGGCCCACGGGCGACGAGACCAAGCCCGTCCGGCTGCCCGTCGACCGGCGCCCCTCGGAGCAGGACATCGCCTCGCTCGACGCCGCGCTCCCGCGTCAGCCGCGCCGTGCCGCCGTCGTCCTCGCGGGCGCCCGCGAGCAGGCCGGCTGGTGGGGCAAGGGCCGCCCGGCCGACTGGGCGGACTCCGTCGAGGCCGCTCGTACGGTCGCCCGCGAGGCCGGGGTCGAGGTCACCGTCCGCGCCGACCGGCACGCCCCCTGGCACCCGGGCCGCTGCGCCGCGCTGTACGTGACCGTGGCCGGCGAGGAGACCCTGTTCGGGCACGCCGGTGAGCTGCACCCGCGCGTCATCAAGGAGCTCCACCTGCCCGAGCGCACCTGCGCCATGGAGGTCGACCTCGACATCCTGGAGCAGGCCGTCGACGGCGTCCTGCGGGCCCCGCGGATCTCCACCTTCCCGGTGGCGACCCAGGACGTCGCGCTGGTCGTCGGCCAGGACGTGCCCGCCGCCGACGTGGAGCGCGCGCTCCGCGAGGGCGCGGGGGAACTCCTGGAGTCGCTGCGGCTGTTCGACGTCTTCACGGGCGAGCAGATCGGTGAGGGCAGCAAGTCCCTGGCGTACGCGCTGCGCTTCCGCGCCACCGACCGGACCCTGACGGTCGACGAGGCGAGCGCCGCCCGTGACGCGGCGGTGACCCTGGCCGCCGAGCGTACGGGCGCGGTACTGCGCGGAGCGTAGTCACCCCGCGCGAAACACGAGAAGGAGGGGCGTGTCCGGCCACCGGACACGCCCCTCCTGTGTGCTCGCCGTCCGCCTCCGCCGCGGAGTGTCGGGCAGGCCGGCGGGGTGGACAGCGCGGCTGCGGGCCGCCTTGCTGTACGAGGGGGAGCAGACGGCCCGTCCGCGCCCTGCGAGGGCATTCATTCAAGCGAGCCACCGGCCGCTCCGGCAGCGTGCGCGGAGGGACGGTTCGGGCATTCCGTTCACACCCCGTGTGAATCGTGCTCCACTGGGGCGACACGTCCTGGCGTGCCGAACCACCGGAGGGGGACATGGGGCCGAGGGAGCCCAACACCGCGCTGGAGGCCCTGATCGAGGAGGCCGGTGTCTCCCGGGCGGGACTGGCCGCCCATGTGAACCGGGCCGGCCGCGCGCGTGGTCTCGGGCTGCGGTACGAACACACCGCCGTCGCCCGCTGGCTGAAGGGCCAGCGCCCGCGCGGCCAGGTGCCCGACCTGATCTGCGAGGTGCTGGGAGACCGCCTGCGCAGGGCCGTGTCGCTGGACGACATCGGCATGGCGGCCCCCGACGGCGGCCGCCCGCCCGTCCAGGGCTCCTCGCTCACCGGCTTCGTGGAACGGGCCACCGCGGTGTGGCGCTGCGACGCCCAGCAGCGCCCGCACGTCGTCGCCGCCCCGGCCGTCACCGGGACCGGCGCCGTGATGCCCGTCTGGGAGTGGGAGAACCCGCCGGAGGACGCCGATGTGTCGCGGGCCGGGCCGTCCAGGGTCGGTGCGGCCGATCTGGCAACCCTGCGGGCCGCCCGTGACCACTACGAACTGATGTACCGCAAGGCGGGCGGGATCGCGACCCGGGCGCGCGTCGTCGGCTTCCTCAACGCCGGGGCCGCCCCGCTGCTGCGCGGCGGCTACAGCGACGCGACGGGTCGTCAGCTGCACCGCGCCGCAGGCGCGTTGGTGGCCGTCGCCGGCATCTGCGCCTACGACTCCGACGCGCACGGCCTCGCCCAGCGCTACTTCCACCAGGCGCTGCGGCTGGCCAAGGCGAGCGGAGACCGGGCGCTCGGCGGTTACGTGATCGCGCTCCTGGTCAACCAGTCGCTGTTCCTCGCCGAGTTCCGCCAGTCCGTCGCCTTCGCGGAGGCGGCCCTGCGCGCGGCCGGCCGCGAGATCACCCCCGCGCTCGCCTCCGACCTCCACGCGATGCAGGCCAAGGCGTACGCCCGGCTCGGGGACCGGGGCAGCGCGCTGGCGTGCATCGGCCGCGCCGAGTCCGAGGCCGCCCGCATCAGGCCGGGCCGGGAGCCGGACGAGACGGGCTACGTGCAGCCGGGCCTGGTCGATGTGCAGGTGGCCGAGGCGCTGCTGAGCCTCGGGGACCTGCCGGCGGCCCGGGAGCACGCGGTGGCGGCGGTCCGGACCCCCGCGCACGACCGGGGCCGGGTCCACCGCCTCGCCATGCTCGCCACGGTCGAGCTGCGCCGGGGCGAGGCGGACCGGGCGGCGGCCACGGCGGTCGAAATGGCGGACCGGGCCCGGGGCATGGAGTCGCAGCGGCTGCGCGACCGGCTGCGGGCGGTCCGCGCGGACCTGGCCGCCAGCGGAAGTACCGAGGCGGAACGGGCCGCCGAACGCGTGGAAGGGGCGCTGCGCGTACCGCTGTGAGCCGAACTCTGCTGCGATACGGCCACCAACGATCGAAGGGTGGCAGAACCGTGCAGTGGATGAACCTGAACGAACAACCCGTGTACGAGAACCGTTTGTTCCGGGTCAACCTGGCCGACGTCGAGCTCCCCGACGGAGGCCGGCTCGACCACTACGTCATCCGGCTGCGCCCGGTGGCCGCGGCCACCGTCGTCAACGCGGCGAACGAGGTGCTGCTGCTGTGGCGACACCGCTTCATCACCGACAGCTGGGGCTGGGAGCTGGCGGCGGGCGTCGTGGAGGACGGCGAATCACCGGTGGCGGCGGCCGCCCGCGAGATGGAGGAGGAGACCGGCTGGCGCCCGGGCCCGCTCCACCCGCTCCTGACCGTGGAACCCTCCAACGGCCTCACCGACGCCCGGCACCACTTCTACTGGGGCGAGGAGGCCGACTGGACGGGTGAACCGTGCGACGCCTTCGAATCCTCACGCCGCGAATGGATACCCCTGAAGCTGGTCCCCGACCTGATCGCCCGCGGCGAGGTCCCGGCGGCGGGCATGGCGGCCGGGCTGATGATGCTGCACCACTTACGACTGGGCTGACCCCGGCTCCGTACGCGCGAGGGATCCGCGGTCCCCGCGCGTACGGGCCCCGGGGACCCCGTAGCGGAGTCCCTCCTCCTGTTCAAGGAGTACCGGAAGGGAAGAGCGTGGTCCGGCTGCAACGGGGGTCCCGTGACGACACGTTGTTCCAGTTGGCCTCGGGGCACTCGTCCGGATGGAACTCAGCGAAAAGGACCTGATGAGTCCAGCGCCATCTGTCGCCGAACCGTTCCATGTAGCTGTACGACGGCTCCGCGGAGCCGGGGCCCGCTTGAGCAACTTCCGCCCACCCTCCCTGTACCGTCACCTTCTGCAGGCTGCCCGAGCCGGCAGCGTTCAGCGTTGAAGATTCCGAGCTGGAGAACAGTTCGCCCACGGCATCGGCACACGTGCCCGGGGTCGTCTTCTCCAGCAGCGCGCGATATTCCACGGTCATCAGAGCGCAAACGGTCTCCGCGTCGCGCTTCCGCACCGCCTCGGTCGTTGCGGCCCAGGTCTCGCGGACACCGGCTTCGCCCGGCTGAGCCCCGATCCGAGAGACGGACACCCCGTCTCCGCGCGCGGCCCAGTAGGCACCCGCGCCGGTTCCGGCAACCACCAGGATCCCGAGCACGATCCACCACGCGCCGCGGCCGCCCTTCTTCGTCGTGTGATGAGTGGTGGAGTTGATGTCCCGGCCGGCCATGGTCGCCCCGTCACCCGCGGTGAACACGGTCACGGGAGGATGGGCAGGGGGTGGTGGCACGGGCCGGGGCCGTTCTGGGCGTGCGTCGAAGTCTGGTTTCCGTGTCATCGCGTGGCGCTTTCCTCTCCAGCCGTTACATCGCGCATATCGGAGCCGGAGAGAACGGAGCCGTCGCCTGCAGCCATCTGCACACTCTCGTCAGCGTCGGGCTGCGAGCGGGCGCCGTGAGGCGCCCGGGCGTGTGACCGCTCGATGCTTCCCTGGGCCAGGAGCGAACCACGACCGGCACGCATGGTGATGACCGGCGGTGTGCCATTCGGGGTCCGTAGAAGGATCATCAGCGGGACCGCGGCGGAGACGACACCTGCGATCGCACCGCAAACGCTCGCCACCTGACCGGCCTGGTCCAGATCGCCGAGGAGCGCCCATGTGATGAGTCCCATCGTCACGAGTGTCCCGAAGAACACCAGGCTCCAGTACAGAATGCGTTTCCACATAACCCTCTCCCCGCATGTGTAGCTCTGGCCGAACGTGCTCAAAAAACCGGTAGGTCCTCAGCCGAAGAGCGAGGGTCCCTCCACGCCGCCCTTCTTCTCCCGGAGCATCATGCGAACGGCATCGGCCACCGCCTGGAAGTCGGGGTCCTCGCCCTGATAGACCACTCCGCCCTCACCGGAGGTCCGGAAGTCCGTGGTCTCGCGGTGGGTCAGACCGGTCACCATGCGGAGCGTGATGCCGCCGGAGACGATGAGCTCGAAGCACCGCTCGGTCCCCCGGGGGAAGAGGTGCTTCTGCGATTCGCGTATTTCGATCTCGATGCGCCGGCCGGGGTCGGGGTCGGAGTGCGTACGGACCGACACGACGTCCTGGTAGTGCATCTCCATGGTGCTCTCGTGGTTGAGCTGCCCGGTGAAGAAGTCGAGGACGCAGCGATAGACGGCGATGTGGTAGCGGGTGGTGCAGATGACCATGACCGAGTAGCGGCCGTAGCGCCGTCGGCCGTCCTTGCCGACGGCCGACGAGACCTTCAGGCCCTCACCGAAGGCCGGCCCGTAGACGACGAGGGGCTTCTGCGGACTACTTGAGTTGAAGGGCGACCAGTCGACGTCGTCCGGCGCTCCGGCGCGAATCGGTCGGACGAGGTCGTCGGTGTCCAGTGAGAGACTGCGCATCGCGCGCGCACGTACCGCCTCGACGTCCTGTTCGAGCATCCGGTCCATCGCTTCGTCGCTGGGCTTGGGTTCGGCAAGGTCGTACAGCCGCTGGTACTCATGGATGGCTGCCTCGGCTTCGCTCCTTCTCCACTCGGCCTCAGCGAGGGCCCCTCGCATCGCTTCCCCCGCCTTCGCCGCGTGCTGACGCGGCGAGACGAACGCTCTCACCGCACAGACGAAGGCCCCGATCGCGGAGAGGAAACCGAGCCAGTGCGTTTCGCTGAGAACGCAGACGAGAAGTACGGCCACGCACAGACCCGCACCGATGAGTCGGTGGTCCCGAAGCTTGCGGCACTCGGCCTCGACGTGCGTCCTGTCGAGCGCCTTCGTCCGTGAGGCGTCGGCCTCGGCCAGCCTCCCCCGGGCCGAAACCAGAGACTCGGGATCCGGCGAGTCGATGAAGTACCTGCGCACCGATCCTGCGCGCAGTCGGGACTGGCTCATGGACGATTTCTCTTTCTGGGCGGCCTGTGCGAACGGTGAGCCGGCGCAGTGGCAGTGCGGGTTCTGGATTTCTCGCCGACGGCGATCCGGGCCAACTCCTGCCACAGAACGCTTTCCTGGGCAGGCACGTGCTTGAGCAGCATCGCCGCCGGCTCGGGCTTCATCCGGCAGAGCAGACGATGGTCTTCCTGCGTGGGCCCGCGACGCTGGGCGTTCCAGCGGAACAGTTGGGCGTCACGGAGGAGAAGGAAGGCCAGGCGAGGGCCAGGAAGGTGGGGCGCCGAGCGCTGAGCCACCCGGAGGTGGGCGTTGACCTGTTCCAGGGTCCGAGAATCGCAACGGCAGGGATGGCGTCCTCGCAGGAGGCAGAGCGCGAGAGCAAGACGCACCTCTGCGTCGTCCGCCTGTCGGACGAGCAATGTGCTGAAAGTGGTGAAGGCCGTCTCGTACTGGCTGTTTTCCAGTGCCGCGAAAGCCTCACGCCTACTCGGCACCGGGCGGTGCGCGATGTAGGTGATGTTCTGTGTGCCCGAGACCTGCACCGGTGAATGATCGAACGCACCGGTGATGGAGGGGATCCCGTCCTTCTCGCTCACTGCTCCGCTCCGCCGATGGACCCGGACCCGTAGTTGATGGTCTGCGTTCCGCTGCCCTGTACGGGCGAGTTGTGAAACGTTCCGGACGCCAAGCTCGCGGCACCCCTGAACGGGGGTGCGCCGAAATCCGCGACGAAGGATCGCAACCCTGCAAGCACTTCGGGGTCCGCGACGAGAGCACGACGCAGGGCAAGCAGCCACTCGCCCTCGATGGCGGTCAGAGTCTTCGCGTCCTGCTCGGCGTGTGCGGTGATCACCTCCCGTCGGGCTGTGTCCAGGCGTTCGAGGACGACCTCGTCGCCGTCACCGGTGCCGCGGCTGAGCAGACGGGCGAACCTCTCACGGGCGTGGGTCCATGCGTCGGTGGCCATGAGATTGACCAGGGTGAGCGCACCACCCTGCAGGAGGACGACGGTCTCAGGGGTCATCAGTGCTCGCATTCCTGGCGGGACATGATGACGTCGAGCATCGAGGTTGACGAAGTTTGTTCACCACTCCCCGGGCCTGGCCATAATCAACTAATCAACCCCATTCACCTGGAGGTAGAACCAGTTGGCAGGCAGGCCGGGGCGCCGGGAGAGGCCGCTGGATCCCGAGGCGGGGCCACTGGAACGCTTCGCCCTGGGGCTGCGGGCCCTCCGGGAGAGCGCGGAACTCACCTACGCGGAGATGGCGAGTGCTTCCCATTTCTCCTCCAGCGCGCTGTCGCAGGCCGCTGCCGGGCACCGGCTTCCCACCCGGGACGTCGTGCTCGCCTACGTGAGCGCTTGTGGTGGCGAACCTCGTGACTGGGAGAGGCGCTGGGAGCGGCTGCGACTCGCGGTGCACGCGGAGGGGGCGCCCCCGGCGGCCGTCGGCGCCCTCCCGTACAGCTTCGGTGAAACGGAGGCCACCAGCTTCGTGGGTCGTGAGGCCGAATTGGCAGCCGCCGAGGAGCTTCTGGACAGGTACCGGGTCGTTACCCTGACCGGGGTCGGCGGGGTGGGCAAGACCCGGCTGGCCGGGCGGGTCGTCCGGAACGTGCGGGAGCGGTTCGCGGGCGGTGTGCATGGCGTCGAACTGGCAGACCTCATGGACCAGCATGCGATCACCGAGGCGATCGCCTCGGCCGTGGGTGTTCAAGTCGCCTCCGGCCAGGACGGGATCGCCGCCCTGGCCGAGGCGCTGCGCGGACGTGAGGTCCTGCTGCTGCTCGACAACTGCGAGCATGTGCTGACCGGATGCGCCCGCACGGTGAGTGACCTGCTCGCGCGGCTGCCGCAATTGCGTGTCCTCGCTACCAGCCGACAGCCCCTCGGCATGGGGGCGGAGTACGTCTTGCAGGTCAACCCGCTGGACCTGAGGGTTTCGATGGCCGGCCACCCGGACGGTGCGAGTACCGAGGACCAGGAGTGGGCGGCCTCGCCTGCCATGGTTCTCTTCTCCCATCGGGCCGAGGCCGCCTCACCAGGCTTTCGCATCACCGACGAGAATCGGCATCTTGTCGCCCGCGTCTGCCAGAAGCTGGACGGCCTGCCCCTTGCCCTGGAGATCGCCGCGCGGCGGCTTCGCACGCTCACACCGGACGAGCTTCTGGAGCGGCTCAACCACCGATTCCGGCTGCTCGGGCCCGGCGGATCCGAGCGCACCGCACATCCGCGGCACCAGGCGCTGCGCGCGCTCTTCGACTGGAGCTACGAGTGGTGCACCGAGGACGAGCGACGGGCCTGGCAGCAGTTGTCGCTCTGCACCGGTGGGGTGCTGCTGACAGATGCCGAGCGCCTCTGCGGACCGGTCGATCAGGACAGCTCAGGAGCGAACGCCGAAGACGGCGCCTTCGAGGCTCTGGCAGGTCTGGTGGACAAATCGCTGCTCACCAGAGTCGTCACAGGCACCCGGACCCGCTTGCACATGCTCGAAACCGTTCGCGCCTACGGGCAGGAACGCCTCGCGGACAGCGGCCGGGCACAGCATGCGTGGCGCCGGCACCGCGCCTGGTACCTCCACCTTGCCGCACAGGCCGGGGCTGCGTACGGATCGTCGGAAGAGGCGGGCTGGCTGCGCCGTCTGCGCGTGGAACACGCCAACCTGCGTCAGATCGTCACCGCGCCGCCCTTGGCCGGGGAAGCGCCGGACACCGTTCTGCACGCCTCCCTCGGCTTCTGGCTCCACTGCCTGACCTCGGCGAACGTGGGCGAGGGAGCGGGATGGATGCGAGAGATCTTCGAACGGCATCCGCACCCCCCGTCTCCGGAGGCCACCATCGCCTGGTGCCGAGCCGCCTGGGTGTCCAGTTTCCTGCTGCTGCTCCACGGAGACCACAGGGGTGCCCAGGACATGATCAGTCGCGGAGAACGCGTTCTGGCCGACACTGCGTTCGAGGGCTCCGCCGGCTCCGCGAGGGAAGGGACGGACCGGAACAAGATTTCCGCCGCCTTCCTGCAGATGCGCAGCCTGGTGGCCCTGGTCGCCGGAGACATGGAGGCCACGGCGAAGCACGCGCACTCGGCCTTGGCCGCCGGGCATTTCTCCGATTCGTTGCTGACCGAGGCGCAATGCGTCGCCCAGCTCGGGTTCGCCGCCGTGATCCAGGGCGACAGAGACCGCTCCACCCGCCTTCTCGAACAGGCACTGGAGATGTCCGAAACCCGTGGTGACACTTGGCATCGTTGCTACCTCCTGTGGGCTCTCGCAGTGGACCACGGAGAAGCACGACGGTCGGAGATCGCCTTGCGGTATCTCCGCCGCGCGCTCCGGCACATGAGGGAGATCGACGAGAACATGGGGGAGGCGGCACTCGGCGAGACCCTGGCCTGGGTGCTCTCCCTGCGCGGTGATTCCCGTCCGGCCGCGGTCCTGCTCGGCGCTGTGGACAGAGCCTGGCATCCGGCAGGTGCCCCGCGCCTCTTCGGATTCGCCCTCCTCGCCGCACACCGGGAGCACTGCATCGGACGCGCCCGCGAAGCGCTGGGGGCGACCGAGTTCATGCGTGCGCATCAGGAGGGCCGGCGGGTCGGTCTTCGCGAGGCTCTGGAGCGAGCGTTCCTGGAGAAGGGTCCTGGCAGGGAATGCTGACAGTGGGGAGCTTTCCACTTGAACGCTCTTTGCTCAAGGAGCGCCGTTGTGCCTGCGGTCCGTCCGGCCGCGGGCCATGCGTTCCCGGCAGACAGGCCCGGCAGCGTCAGCGCCGGGCCTGCCGACGGGCCGTCACGCGTACGGGTAGAACCCCGACCCCGACTTCCGGCCCAGGCGCCCCGCGTCGACCATGCGCTGGAGCAGCGGGGGAGCGGCGTACAGCGGCTCCTTGTACTCGGCGTACATCGAGTCGGCGACCGAGGCGACCGTGTCCAGGCCGATGAGGTCCGCGAGCTTGAGCGGGCCCATCGGGTGGGCGCAGCCCATTTCCATGCCGTTGTCGATGTCCTCGCGGCTGGCGATGCCCGACTCGAACATCCGGATCGCCGAGAGGAGGTACGGGATCAGCAGGGCGTTCACGACGAAGCCGGAGCGGTCCTGGGCGCGGATCGGGTGCTTGCCCAGTATGTCCTGGACCACGGCCTCCGAGCGCTTGATCGTCTCGTCGGAGGTCGTCAGCGCCGGGATCAGCTCCACGAGCCGCTGCACCGGCGCCGGGTTGAAGAAGTGGATGCCGATGACCTGGTCCGGGCGGGAGGTCGCGACGGCCAGCTTCACCAGCGGGATCGAGGAGGTGTTGGAGGCCAGGATCGCGTCCGGGCGGGTCACCACCTGGTCGAGCACCTGGAAGATCTCGGTCTTGACCTGCTCGTTCTCCACGACGGCCTCGATGACGAGATCGCGGTCGGCGAACTCGCCGAGGTCCGTGGTGAAGCTGAGCCGGCCCAGGGTCTCGTCGCGCTCCTCCGCCGTGATCTTGCCGCGCTCGGCGGCCTTCGACAGGGAGTTGTGGAGCCGGGTCCGGCCGATCTCCAGCGCCTCGCCGGTCGTCTCGGCCACCTTGACGTCGAGGCCGCTGCGCGCGCACACCTCCGCGATGCCGGCGCCCATCTGGCCGCAGCCCACCACTCCGACGCGTGCAATGTCGGCCATAGAGTCCGTCACCTCGTGCCTTTCGCTGTTCCCGTTCGGCGGCTTCCGTCTGGTTCCGGGCTCCACCACGACTCCCCGACGTTACTCCGCGCCTTACCAGGGATAGCAGCCCGGGGCGTGCATGCTCGGCTCTGGACACCCCCTGTGCCCGGAATGCGGGAATACGGCAGGGATCGGGCGTGTACGGAGAGAGAGCGGGTGCGACGCGATGCGAGGAATGGCCCGGAGAGGGTTCGTGACGGGTGCGGCCGGGGCGGCCGCGGGAGCGGTGGGGGCGGCGACGGTGGCCGGTGACGCCGTCGCGCGGCCCCGGAGGGCGCGGGCCCTGCCCGGTCCGGCCGCCGGGCGGGACGTGGTGCGGCGCGAGCTGCGCGGCATGTGGGTGGCGACCGTCGCCAACACGGACTGGCCGTCGAAGCCGGGGCTGTCCGCCGCCGCGCAGCGGGACGAGCTGGTCACCCTCCTCGACCAGGCCGTGGCGCGGCGGCTGAACGCGGTGATCCTCCAGGTCCGCCCGACCGCCGACGCGCTGTGGCCATCCGCGTACGAGCCGTGGGCCGAGTGCCTGACCGGGACGCAGGGCAAGGACCCCGGCTGGGACCCGCTCGGCACCGCCGTGCGGGAGGCGCACGACCGGGGCCTGGAGCTGCACGCCTGGTTCAACCCGTACCGGGTCGCCAACCACACCGACCCGTCCCGCCTGACCGCCTCCCACCCGGCGCGCCGCAATCCCGGCTGGGTGCTCCCGTACGGCGGCAAGCTCTACTACAACCCGGGCCTGCCCGAGGTCCGCGCCTTCGTCCAGGACGCGATGCTCGACGCGGTCCGCCGCTACGACATCGACGCCGTGCACTGGGACGACTACTTCTACCCGTACCCGGTGGCCGGCCAGAGCTTCGCGGACGGCGCCGCCTACGAGAAGTACGGCGCCGGCTTCCCCGACCGGGCGGCCTGGCGCCGGGACAACACGGACCGGCTGGTGCGCGAGATGTCCGAGCGCGTCGCGTCGCTGAAGCCCGGCGTCCGCTTCGGGATCAGCCCCTTCGGCGTCTGGCGCAACGCGGACACGGACCCGGCGGGCTCGCGTACGCGGGCGGGGGTGCAGACGTACGACGACCTGTACGCCGACACGCGCGGCTGGATCAAGAAGGGCTGGCTGGACTACGTCGTCCCGCAGCTGTACTGGCACATCGGCAACGCCGCCGCGGACTATGCCGAACTCGTGCCGTGGTGGTCCGACACGGTACGCGGCACGGGCGTCGACCTCTTCATCGGCGAGGCGCTGTACAAGTGCGGCGACCCGGCCCAGCCCGCCGCCTGGCAGGACCCGGCGGAGCTGTCCCGCCACCTCGCCCTCGCCGCCGCACACGACCAGGTCCGCGGCCACGCGTACTTCTCGGCGAAGAGCGTGACGGCGGACCGGATCGGCGCGATGGACCGGGTGGTCGCCGACCACTACCGGTCCCGTGCCAGGCCGCCGCGTTAGTGGTTACGTGATGTCCGCGTCCCGGCCCGACGCGCAGCCCGTGTGCTGCACGACGGTGTCGGGGCCCGGTGCGAGCAGATGTTCGTGTCCGTCCTCGAAGCGGACGCGGTACGGGGGAGAGCCCCCGGACCCGAGCACTTCGACGACCTCCGCGACCCGGTCGTGCTGCCCCACGGTCCTGCCGTGCGTCAGCAGCCGGTCGCCCTGGTGTGCCTCCATCGGGAGTGACCTCCTCGCGGGTGGCGTTGCGTGCCGTGCTGACCAGTCTAGGTCCGGGTGCGGGACGCGCGCTGGGTGAGCGCGATGCAGACCAGGACGGCGACGGCCGCCACCGGGGCCGCCGCCGCGACCTCCTCGCCGAGCAGGAAGAACGACCAGATCAGCGTCAGCAGCGGCTGGGCGAGCTGGAGCTGGCTGGCCCGGGCGACCCCGATCTCCGCCATGCCCCGGTACCAGACGTACAGCCCGAGGAACGTGGAGACGGCCGACACCCAGACCAGCCCGACGACCCCGTGCGCGCTGAGCCGCACCGGCTCGTGCGCCAGCGCGACGGCGGCGCCCGCGAGGTTGAGCGGCAGCGTGAGGAGCAGCGCCCAGCCGGTCACCTGCCAGCCCGGCATCACCTTCGCCAGCCTGCCGCCCTCCGTGTACCCGGCCGCGCACACCAGCAGCGCGCCGAACAGGAAGAGGTCCCCGGCCGACAGCGCCCCGCCGCTCTGCGCCACGGTGAAGGCGATCACCACGCCCGCCCCGGCCACCGCCGCCGCCCAGAAGGCGCGGGGCGGGCGCGTCCCGGTCCGCAGCGAGGAGAAGACCGCCGTGGTCAGCGGGAGCAGCCCCACGACCACCGCGGCGTGCGAGGTCGTGGACGTCCGCAGCGCCAGCGTCGTCAGCAGCGGGAAGCCGACCACCACCCCGCCGGCCACGACGGCCAGCCCCGCCCAGTGCTCCCGGGCCGGCACCCGGACCCGGCCCGCGACGAGGAAGCCGCCGGCCAGCGCGGCCGCCAGCAGGCTGCGCAACGCGACCAGGGACCAGGGGCCGAAGCTCTCCAGGCCCCAGGCGGTGGAGGGGAAGGTCAGCGAGAACGTCACCACGCCCAGCAGCGCGAGCAGCGTTCCCCGGCGGGCCGGGGCGGAAGCCGGAGCGGACGGGCGCGGGCGGTTCTCGGCGGGGGTGACCGCTATCGTGTTGGGCGCAGTAGCGCTACTCTCTGCTCTCATGCATGAGCGTAGCAGTGTGGCGGATCTGGTCACAGCCCTGCGGTCCGAGCTCGACCGCTACTCCCCGGGTGAGAAGCTGCCGTCGAGCCGGTCCCTGGTGGAGCGCTTCCGGGCCGGCCCGGTGACGGTGTCGCGGGCCATCGCCCAGCTCGCCGCCGAAGGGCTCGTCGTGACCCGCCCCGGTTCCGGCGCCTACCGGGCGCAGCCCGCCGCCCGCCCGGCGCCCCCGGCCGGTGACACCTCCTGGCAGGAGGTGTCGCTCAGCGGCGACGGGTCCCCGGAGGCGGTGCCCCGCAGCGTCGACGTGTCCGGCCTCCTGTTCAGCCTCGCCGCCCCGCCCACCGGGGTCATCGAGCTCAACGGCGGCTATCTGCACGCCTCGCTCCAGCCCGAACGGGCCCTGGCGGCCGCCCTGGCCCGGGCCGGCCGCCGCCCGGGCGCGTGGAGCCGCCCGCCCATCGACGGGCTCACCGAACTGCGCGCCTGGTTCGCCCGCGACATCGGGCCCTCGCTCGGTGCCGCCGACGTGCTGATCACCGCGGGCGGGCAGAGCGCCCTGGCCACCGCGCTGCGGGCCCTCGCCCCGCCCGGCGCGCCCGTGCTGGTCGAGTCGCCCACGTACCCCGGCATGCTGGCTGCCGCCCGCGCGGCCGGACTGCGGCCGGTGCCGGTCCCGGTGGACTCCGAGGGCGTCCGGCCCGACCTGCTCGCCGCCGCGTTCCGGGCGACCGGGGCCCGCGTCTTCGTCTGTCAGCCGCTGTTCCAGAACCCGACGGGCACGGTGCTCTCCGAGGCCCGGCGCCCCGAGGTCGTCCGGATCGCCCGGGAGACGGGGGCCTTCGTCATCGAGGACGACTTCGCCCGCCTCCTCGCGCACGACGACGCGGGCCCGCTGCCGAGGCCGCTCGCCGCCGACGACCCCGACGGCGTCGTCGTGCACACCCGCTCGCTCACCAAGGCCGCCTCGCCCAGCCTGCGGGTGGGCGCGGTCGCGGCCCGGGGCCCGGCCCTGCAACGGCTGCGCTCCATCCAGATCGTGGACAGCTTCTTCGTCCCCCGGCCGCTCCAGGAGGCCGCGCTCGAACTGGTCGGCTCGCCCGCCTGGGCCCGCCACCTGCGCGCGGTATCGGCCGAACTCGGCGCCCGTCGCGCGGCGATGACGGCGGCCCTGCGGGTGGCCCTGCCGGGCCTCGGACTGCCCCACGTCCCGGCCGGCGGCGGCTACCTCTGGCTGACCCTGCCCGGCTCCGAGGCGGGTACGGACGAGTCCGCGATGGTCCAGTCCGCCCTGCGTGCGGGCGTGGCCGTCGCCCCGGGGCGCCCGTACTTCTCCGCCGAACCCCCGGCACCGCACATCCGCCTGAGCTTCGCCTCGGTCGCCGGGCCGCCGGAGATCACGGAGGGCGTACGCCGGCTCCGTACGGCCTGGGAGGGGACCCCGGCGGCCCGGCCGCCCGCCCCCTGACCTACTCGGGCGTAGGTGTGCGCGAACGACCCCTTGACCCGGGTCGCATTCCGCCTCACGATCGCGGCCATGAGTGTTCGGGTCACGCTCCTCGCCGCGGCGCGCGGCTCCGCCCTGCTCGGCGAGCGCTTCGATGACGACCGGCCGCTCGACGAGGCCGGGTGGTACGCGGTGCGGTTCGCCGCCCCGGCCCTGGCGCCCCTGGGCTCCGCCGAGTTGCGCTACTGCTCGCCGACCCCGCGCAGCCGCGCGACCGGTGAGGCGCTGGGGTTCCATCCCCTGGTCCAGCCGGCCCTGCGCGACTGCGACATGGGGCGGTGGCGGGGCCGTACCCTCGCCGAGGTCACCGCCCGGGAGCCGGCGGCCGTGGACGCCTGGCTGGCGGACCCGCGTTCCGCGCCGCACGGCGGCGAGCCGCTGCTCGCCTTCATCTCGCGGATAGGCGGCTGGCTGGACACCCGGCCCGCCTGCGACGGCGCGATCGTCGCCGTCGCCGAACCCGCCGTGGTCCGCGCCGCCCTCGTGTACGCGCTGAAGGCTCCGCCGTCCACGTACTGGAACGTCGACGTCGGTCCGCTCTCCACCGTCACCCTCACCGGCCGCTCGCGCCGCTGGAGCCTCCGCCTGGAGTAGGGGGCGGGCTCCGGCGGCGCGGCGGTCGGGTCACCCTTCCTGGGCGGGCGTCTGCTTGCCGGCCGTGAGGATGGACAGCGCCTCGGCGATGGCCTGCTCGGCGGCCGCCTTGTCGATGCCGAGGCCGTTGAGCACGCCGGAGCCGTCCTCGTGCTCCAGCAGGGCGAGCAGGATGTGCTCGGTGCCGACGTAGTTGTGCCCCATCCGCAGGGCCTCGCGGAAGGTGAGCTCCAACGCCTTGCGCGCGTCACCGTTGTACGGGATCAGCTCGGGGATCTCGCCCTCGGTGGCCGGGGGCAGCGCCTCGGTGGCCGCCTGCCGGACGGCGTCCAGGACCACGCCCTGGGCCTTGATGAACGCCGCCGCGAGCCCCTCGGGCTCGCTGAGCAGGCCGAGGACGAGGTGCTCCGTGCCGATCTGGGTGTTGCCGGCCGCCCGGGCCTCGTTCTGGGCGGCCATCACCACGTTCTTGGCGCGCTGGGTGAAGCGGCCGAAGCCCTGGCTCGGGTCGAGGGTGCCCTCGCCCGGGTCCTTGGCGACGAAGCGCTTCTGGGCGGCCTGGCGGGTCACGCCCATGCTCTTGCCGATATCGGTCCAGGAGGCGCCGGAGCGGCGCGCCTGGTCCACGAAGTGGCCGATCAGGTGGTCGGCGACGTCGCCGAGGTGGTCGGCGGCGATGACGGCGTCCTGGAGCTGGTCCAGGGCGTCGGAGTGCACCTTCTTGATGGCCGCGATCAGGTCGTCGAGACGGACGGGCTGCGAGGGGACTACGGGATTCGTCATGTGTCAACCATAAGTTGACAGTCGGAGAGTGTCAACTATCGGTTGACAGTGCACGCGTCTCCGCACGCGAAAACGCGCCGCCCGACGGAAGACGTCGGACGGCGCGTTCGGTGCGCAGGGGATCCGGGATCAGAGGATGCCGGAGTCCGCGATGGTGATCTTCGCCTGGGTGCGGCCGCTCTGCGAGCCGAGGCCCTCGATGCGCTTGACCAGGATCATGCTGTCCTCGTCGGCGACCTCACCGAAGACGACGTGCTTGCCGTCCAGCCAGGACGTCACGATCGTCGTGATGAAGAACTGCGAACCGTTCGAGTTCGGGCCGGCGTTGGCCATGGAGAGCAGGCCCGGCTTGGTGTGCGCCAGCTCGAAGTTCTCGTCGGGGAACTTGTTGCCGTAGATGCTCTTGCCGCCCGTGCCGTCGCCCCGCGTGAAGTCGCCGCCCTGGAGCATGAACTGCGGGATGACCCGGTGGAAGGAGGAGCCCTTGTAACCGAAGCCGTTCTGGCCCGTCGCCAGCTGGCGGAAGTTCTCGGCGGTCTTGGGAACGATGTCGTCGAACAGATTGAAGACGATCCGCCCGGCGGGCTCGTCGTTGATGGTGATGTCGAAGTAAACCTGGCTCGTCATACAACCATCCTGACATCCGCCCGAACGGCGCCGACGCCCGGCCCGTCAGACACCGGTGCTCCCGTCGATCCGCTCACGGAGCAGATCGGCGTGACCGCTGTGGCGGGCGTACTCGCCGATCATGTGGTGGTAGATCCAGCGGAGCTTCACCTCGCCGCCCATGAAGGGCGCCGAGTCCTCCAGGGAGTGCTCGGCGCAGACCGCGCGGGACACGGCGACCTCCTCCCGCCAGGCCGCGAGGGCACCGGCGAGCGTGGCGCCCCCGGCGAGCTCGAAGCCCCCGTCGTGGCCCTCGGGCCGGACCGGTCCGCCGTGCACCGGCGGGACGTCCTCGCCGGACAGGACCCGCCGGAACCAGTTCCGCTCGACCTCCGCGAGGTGCTGGACGAGCCCCATCGGCGTCAGCGACGACGGCGGTACGGAGGCACTGCGCGCCTGCTCGTCGGTGAGGTCCTCGCACTTCTGGGCCACGGTGGTCCGGTAGAAGTCGAGCCAGCTCTCCAGGCCGGTGCGCTCGTCGGCGTCGAGAGGCGGCATCGGGCGTTCGGTGTGCGTCATGCTTCCCGATGCTGCCAGGCGGGTCTGACAACGGCGGCCCGGCGGGTCCCGCTCTACGGCCTCCGGCGCGGCTTGCCCCGCTTCGGCGCCGCACCGCTCCGCGCACCCCGGGCGTTCTTGGCGCCGCCCGTAGCCCCCGATCCGCCCCGGGAGCCCTTACCGGCCCCCGCACCGGACGCGCGCTTCGCCTTGTCCTTGTCCTTCGGCTGGGCGGCGGACGCCGCTCCCGCCCGGCCGCGCGAGCTGTTCACGGTCCGGCCGCGGACGATCCCGATGAAGTCCTCCACCTGGTCGGTGGTCTTCTCCTGCGGCCACGACAGTGCGACGCGCGACTCCGGCGCGTCCGTCAGCGTCCGGTACGTCAGGTCCTTGCGGTGGTGCAGCCGGGCCAGCGACTGGGGGACGACGAGGACGCCGATGCCCGCCGCGACCAGCTCGACGGCGTCCGCCGTGGTCGCCGGCCGCTCCAGCGCGGGGCGGCCGGGCAGCTGCTCCCAGGGCAGGGCGTCGTCCATCGGGTGGAGCACGATCTCGTCGGCCAGCTCCGCGACCGACAGCTCGTCCACGGCCGCGATCAGGTGGTCCTTGGGGACCACGACGACCGTGGTCTCCGTGTACAGCGGGATCGCGCTGAGGTCCGTGCCCTCGACCGGCAGCCGGAGGAACGCCGCGTCGGCGTCACCGGCGCGCAGCAGCTCCTGGGCGCCGTGCGCGGGGACCTGGACGAGGGTCAGGGGGATGTCCGGCAGGCGCTCGTTCCAGATCCGCACCCATTTGGCGGGGGTCACTCCGGGGACGTACGCCAGCCGGAACGAGGGGGTTGCTTCGGGGCCTGTCACCCCGCCAGGTTACCGGCCGTGGTCGAGGGCACCGCACGCGCTGGATACCCTTGTCCCCATGAAGTCCCACCAGACCGCCCAGACGATGAAGCCCGCGACCGCGGCGAAGAAGCTGGGTGTGTATCTCGACGCCACCCCCGCCGAATTCCAGGAGGGTGTCGTCTCGCGCGCCGAGCTGGCGGCCCTCCAGGCCGATCCGCCCCAGTGGCTGCGCGACCTGCGCGACAACGGCCCGCACCCCCGCCCGGTCGTCGCGTCCAAGCTGGGCGTCTCCATCTCGGGCCTGGCCCGGGGCGGGGTCACCGAGGCGCTGACCACCGAGCAGATCGAAGCCCTGAAGCAGGACAACCCCGAGTGGCTGCGCAAGGAGCGCGCCACCCAGGCGGACGTCCGCAAGGAAAACATCCGCATCAAGGAGCGGAACGCCGAGCGCGAGGCCAAGGGGCGGGACGAGCGCGCCTGACGCCGGAGAGACGTGGGAGGGCCCGTTCCGCGACCGCGGAACGGGCCCTCCCGGCTCTGCTCAGTAGCTGTAGAGGCCGGCCCCGTTGTCGCCGGCCAGGTTCGAGCCGAAACGGGCCTTCTTCACCAGGGTGCCCAGGTCCACCGGGTTGAAGGCGAGGGCGCCGGTCGTCGTCAGCCCCGTCGAGGCGCCGCGCAGCGACCAGATCGCGCCGCCGTCCGCGACCGCCTCCAGGTTCTCGTCGGGGGCACCGGCGGTCAGATCCGCCTTGCCGTCCTTGTTCACGTCCAGCAGCCGCACCGAACCGCCGAAGTGGTCACCGGCCTCGGCCACGCCCGGCATACCCGTCGTGTCCTGGTGGAAGGACTTGGCGCCGGTGCCGCTCAGACCGCCCGGTCCGCCCCTCAGCAGCACCACCGCGCCCGCGCCGGCCTTGGACTCCAGGGCCTCGAACGGCACGCCCACCGCGAGGTCGTCGTACCCGTCGCCGTTGACGTCACCCGCGCTCAGCCGGGCGCCGAACTGGTCGCCCTTCTCGCCGACCCCCGGCACGCCCGCGGTGTCCTGGGTGATCACCTTGGTCCGGGTGGTGCTGGGACCGGACGCGGAGCCGTAGTAGATCTTGACGGTGCCCGGGTCCGTGGGGAAGTCCTCGTAGATGCCGTTCGGCACCACGCGGACGGCGAGGTCGTCCTTGCCGTCCTTGTCGAAGTCGCCGACCGCCGGGGACGAGCCGGAGGGCAGCCGGGTGGAGGTCGTCGACAGGCCCTGGGGGGTGCCCAGCCACAGGCTCCCTCCCTCGGCGTGCTCCTCGTAGCTGAAGAACGTGCACAGGTCGTCGATGCCGTCGCCGTTGAAGTCGCCCACGGCGGGGTTGCCCATGTAGTTGTCCGAGGTGAACATGGTGATGCGCTGCTCGCGGACGGGCTTCCCGGCCCGGCTGAACGGCCCGTACAGCACGCTCCGCTGTTCGAGGTCCCCGTCCCCCCAGCCGTGCGCCATCATCAGGTCCGCGTCGCCGTCGCCGTTGAAGTCGCCGGCGATGACGTTGTTCCCCATCTCGCCGGACTCCGGCCCGGGAATGCGGACCGCGCCCTCGCCCGTGATGCCGCCGGTGCGGCCCCACAGCACGATGACGGAGCCGCGGTTGGTCGGGAGGGCCTCGTTCGTGTATACCGCGAGGTCCGTGAGCCCGTCGTGGTCGAGGTCGGCGGGGACCAGCCGGAAGCCGAACAGATTGCCCTCGCCGGGGGCGCCCGGCACGCCCGGAGTGCTCTGGTCGATGGTCATGGTGCGGGCGGCGCTCAGGCCCTGCGCCGAACCGTAGGCGATGGTGAGGTATCCGGAGTAGAGCTGCCCGTTCACCGGCGCGTCCGACGCGCCGACGACGACGTCCTGATACCCGTCCCCGTTGAAGTCCTCGCGGACGGTGGTGCCTGCCGTTCCCCCGGCCGTGCCCGTGTGCGCGCCGCCGGGCGCCGCGACGGCCACGCCGCCGGTCAGCGCCGTGGCGGCGCATACGGCCACGGTCAGCATGGTGCGAATGCCCACAAAATTCTCCTTGGTCGCGTACGTGGAGCCAATGGCGTACGAGGTGTGAGGGCTCGCATAGGAGACACGTACGACGCGGAGAAGGTTGCACGGCGAACGGAAGGTGAACTCGGCGCGCGGCCAAGGGAGTCGGGGGCGGCCGGTGACCGCCCCCGTGTTCCGTTCTAGCGGCCGGCCAGCAGGGTGAGGGTGTCGATCACCCGGTTGGAGAAGCCCCACTCGTTGTCGTACCAGGCGGACACCTTGATGTGGCGGCCGTCGACCCTGGTCAGCTCCGAGTCGAAGATGGAGGACGCCGGGTTGCCGGTGATGTCGGCCGACACGAGCGGGTCCTCAGAGTATTCGAGCACGCCCGCCAGGGGGCCCTCGGCCGCCGCCCGGTACGCGTCGAGCACCTGCTCGCGGGTCACGTCGCGCGCCACGGTGGTGTTCAGCTCCACGATCGACCCCACCGGGACCGGCACCCGGATGGAGTCGCCCGACAGCTTGCCGTCGAGCCGGGGCAGCACGAGCCCGATGGCCTTCGCTGCGCCGGTCGTGGTCGGCACGATGTTGACGCCGGCGGCACGGGCGCGGCGGGCGTCGCGGTGCGGGCCGTCCTGGAGGTTCTGCTCCTGGGTGTAAGCGTGCACGGTCGTCATGAAGCCGTGCTCGATGCCGGCGAGGTCGTCCAGGACCTTGGCCAGCGGGGCGAGCGCGTTGGTCGTGCAGGAGGCGTTCGACACGACCGTGTGCAGCTCGGGGTCGTACGCGTCGCTGTTGACGCCGTACGCGAGCGTCACGTCCGCCCCGTCCGAGGGCGCGGCGACCAGCACCCGCTTCGCTCCGGCGTCGAGGTGGGCGCGGGCCGCCTTCGCCGAGGTGAAGCGGCCGGTGGCCTCCACGGCGATGTCGACGCCCAGCTCCGCCCAGGGCAGCCGCGCGGGCTCCCGCTCGGCGAGCACCTTGATGCGGCGGCCGTCCACGACGAGGGTGTCGCCGTCCACGGTGACGGGGCGGCCCAGCCGGCCCGCGGTGGTGTCGAACGCCAGCAGCCGGGCGAGGGTGGCGGGCTCCGAGAGGTCGTTGACGGCGACCAGGTCGAGGTCGCTGTCGCGTTCGAGCAGCGCGCGCAGCACGTTGCGTCCGATGCGGCCGAATCCGTTGATGGCGATGCGAGTCACGTGAGATGTCCCTTCTCTCTTCGCCCTCAACGATCGCGCGCGCCGCGCGCCCCGGACAGCGGCGTGATCGCCACGGTCCGCAAGGATCCCGCCAGCCGGCCCCGGGCGGCGGTATGCCCTATTCGCCCTGGGCGAAGGTGCGCCGGTACTCGCTCGGTGTGGTGCCCAGGATGCGCTGGAAGTGCAGCCGCAGATTCGCGCCGGTCCCGAGCCCCACGTCGGCGGCGATCTGCTCGACGGCCCGCTCCGAGCGTTCGAGGAGTTCGCGGGCCATGTCGATACGGGCCCGCATCACCCACTGCATCGGGGTGTATCCGGTGTCCTCGGCGAACCGCCGCGAGAAGGTGCGGGGCGACACCGCCGCGTGCCGGGCCAGCGCGTCGAGCGTCAGGGGTTCGCCGAGCCGGTGCAGCGCCCACTCACGCGTTGCCGCGAACCGCTCGCCCAGCGGCTCGGGCACGCTGCGCGGCACGTACTGAGCCTGCCCGCCGCTGCGGTACGGAGCCGCGACGAGCCGCCGGGCCGCATGGTTGGACGCGGCGACGCCCAGGTCGCCGCGCAGGACGTGCAGGCACAGGTCGATCCCGGACGCGGCGCCGGCCGAGGTGAGGACGCTGCCCTCGTCGACGAACAGCACGTTCTCGTCCACCCGGATCAGCGGGTACTTCGCGGCGAGCGCCCGTGTGTAGTGCCAGTGCGTGGTGGCCCGGCGGCCGTCGAGCAGCCCGGTCGCGGCGAGCGCGAAGGCCCCGGTCGAGATGGCGGCGAGCCGCGCCCCCCGCTCGTGCGCGGCGACCAGGGCGTCGATCACGGCCCGGGGCGGATCCTCCCGGTCCGGCTGGCGGTACCCGGGTACGAAGACGATGTCCGCCCAGGCCAGCGCGGCGAGCCCGTGCGTGACGTGGTACGCGAGACCGTCACCCCCGGTCACCAGCCCCGGGGCCGCGCCGCACACCCGTACCTCGTACGGCATGCTCGCCCGGGTCGTGAACACCTGGGCCGGGATGCCGACGTCGAGCGGCTTCGCCCCGTCGAGCACGAGGACCGCGACACGGTGCAGACGGGGGCTGGGGGAGGGGGCCGGCATGGCGTGAGCGTACGTGCCCGGGGCGCGCCGGACCGGCAGCGTCAGTCGAGGCAGAACTCGTTGCCCTCGACATCCTGCATGTTCAGGCAGGACTCGTTCTCCTCGTCGGCCGGCAGCAGCTTCCCGCGCACCGCGCCGAGCGGCAGGAGCCGCGCGCACTCGGACTCCAGCACGGCAAGCCGCTCCTCGCCGACGAGGCCGGTGCCCACCCGGACATCGAGGTGCAGCCGGTTCTTGGCGACCTTGCCCTCGGGAACCTTCTGGAAGTACATGCGCGGGCCGGCCCCGGTGGGGTCGGAGGCCGCGAACCACGTGTTCCGCTCCCCTGCCGGCAGCGAGGCGTTGTACGCGTCCCAGGAGTCGAACCCCTCCGGCGGCTCCGGCGCGACGTACCCGAGCACCTCGCACCAGAAGCGCCCCACGCGCTCGGGGTCCGCGCAGTCGAAGGTCACCTGGACATGCTTGATCGTTGCCATGCGCTCACCCTAGGGGCCGGATCGGGCGCCGCTCCACGGATCATTCTTTGCATAAAAGTGCATCACTGCGTATAGTCATGCCATCGACGAGGAGGCTTTTGATGGCGGTACGCGCAGCAGTGGCAGGAGCGAGTGGATACGCGGGCGGGGAACTGCTCCGTCTGCTGCTCGCCCACCCCGAGGTGGAGATCGGCGCACTCACCGCCAACTCCAACGCGGGCCAGCCCCTCGGCGCGCTCCAACCGCACCTGCGCCCCCTGGCCGGCCGCATCCTCCAGCCCACCACCGCGGACGTGCTCGCCGGGCACGACGTGGTCTTCCTCGCCCTGCCGCACGGCCAGTCCGCCGCCGTGGCCGAACAGCTCGGCGACGAGGTGCTGGTGGTCGACATGGGCGCCGACTTCCGCCTCCGGGACGCCGCCGACTGGGAAAAATTCTACGGCTCGCCGCACGCCGGCACCTGGCCCTACGGCCTGCCCGAACTCCCCGGCGCTCGCGCCGCCCTCGCCGGGACCAAGCGGATCGCGGTGCCGGGGTGCTACCCGACCGCCGTGTCGCTCGCGCTGTACCCGGCGTACGTGGCGCAGCTCGCCGAGCCCGAGGCCGTGATCGTCGCCGCGTCCGGGACCTCCGGCGCAGGCAAGGCGGCCAAGCCGCACCTGCTGGGCTCCGAGGTGATGGGCAACATGTCGCCGTACGGCGTCGGCGGCGTCCACCGCCACACGCCGGAGATGATCCAGAACCTCAGCGCCGCCGCCGGAGAGCCGGTCACCGTCTCGTTCACCCCGACCCTCGCGCCCATGCCCCGCGGCATCCTCGCCACGTGCAGCGCGAAGGCGAAGCCCGGGACGAGCGCCGAAAGCGTACGCGCCGCCTACGAGAAGGCGTACGCGGACGAGCCCTTCGTGGACCTGCTCCCGGAGGGGCAGTGGCCCGCCACCGCCGCCGTGTACGGCTCCAACGCCGTGCAGATCCAGGTCGCGTACGACGAGGCGGCCGGGCGGATCATCGTGATCAGCGCCATCGACAACCTTGCCAAGGGCACCGCGGGCGGGGCCCTGCAGTCCATGAACCTCGCCCTCGGACTGCCCGAGGACACAGGTCTTTCCACGATCGGAGTCGCACCGTGAGCGTCACGGCAGCACAGGGATTCTCGGCGGCGGGCATCGCCGCCGGAATCAAGGAGAACGGCAACCCGGACCTGGCCCTCGTGGTCAACAACGGTCCGCGCCGCGCCGCCGCGGGCGTCTTCACCTCCAACCGCGTCAAGGCCGCGCCCGTCCTCTGGTCCGAGCAGGTCGTCAAGGGCGGTGAGGTCTCCGCCGTCGTCCTCAACTCCGGTGGCGCCAACGCCTGTACGGGCCCGCAGGGCTTCCAGGACACCCACGCCACCGCCGAGAAGGCGGCCGAGGTCCTGAAGGGCCACAGCGCGGGCGAGATCGCCGTCGCCTCCACCGGGCTCATCGGCATCCTGCTCCCCATGGACAAGCTGCTCCCCGGCATCGAGAAGGCCGCGGCAGCCCTCAGCGAGCACGGCGGCGAGAAGGCCGCCATCGCCATCAAGACCACCGACACCGTGCACAAGACCGCCGTCGCGGGCGGCGAGGGCTGGACCGTCGGCGGCATGGCCAAGGGCGCGGGCATGCTCGCCCCGGGCCTGGCCACCATGCTCGTCGTGCTCACCACCGACGCCGACGTGGACGCCGCCGGTCTTGACGCCGCGCTGCGCGACGCGACCCGCACCACCTTCGACCGGGTCGACTCGGACGGCTGCATGTCCACCAACGACACCGTACTGCTGCTGGCCTCCGGCGCCAGCGGGATCGCCCCGGAGCAGAAGGAGTTCGCCGAGGCCGTCCGCACCGTCTGCGACGACCTGGCCCGGCAGCTCATCGGGGATGCCGAGGGCGCCTCCAAGGACATCCGCATCGAGGTCGTGAACGCCGCGACCGAGGACGACGCCGTCGAGGTGGGCCGTTCCATCGCCCGCAACAACCTCCTCAAGTGCGCCATCCACGGCGAGGACCCCAACTGGGGCCGGGTGCTCTCCGCCATCGGCACCACGAAGGCCGCCTTCGAGCCGGACGCGCTCAACGTCGCCATCAACGACGTCTGGGTGTGCCGCAACGGCGCGGTCGGCGAGGACCGCGAGCTGGTCGACATGCGCTTCCGGGAGGTCCGGATCACCGCCGACCTCGCCGCCGGCACCGAGTCGGCGGTCATCTGGGCCAACGACCTCACCGCGGACTACGTCCACGAGAACAGCGCGTACAGCTCATGACGACGGCGCGGAAGCACACCGCACTCCCGAAGGCGCAGATCCTCATCGAGGCCCTGCCCTGGCTCACCCGGCACAACGGCAAGACCGTCGTCATCAAGTTCGGCGGCAACGCCATGATCGACGAGGAGCTGAAGGCGGCCTTCGCCCAGGACGTCGTCTTCCTGCGCCACGCAGGCCTCAAGCCCGTCGTCGTGCACGGCGGCGGCCCCCAGATCAGCGCCCAGCTCGACAAACAGGGCCTGGTCAGCGAGTTCAAGGCCGGGCTGCGCGTCACCACGCCCGAGGCGATGGACGTCGTCCGCATGGTGCTCGCCGGCCAGGTCCAGCGCGAGCTGGTCGGCCTGCTCAACCAGCACGGCCCGCTCGCCGTCGGCATGACCGGCGAGGACGCCCACACCATCACCGCCGTACAGCACCGGCCCACCATCGACGGCGAGGCGGTCGACATCGGCCGGGTCGGCGAGATCACCGCCATCGACACCGGCGCCATCCAGGCCCTGCTGGACGACGGCCGCATCCCGGTCATCTCCTCCATCGCCCGGTCCGCCGACGACCACCACGTCTACAACGTCAACGCCGACACCGCGGCCGCCGCACTCGCCGCCGCGCTGAACGCCGAGACGCTGATGGTCCTCACCGACGTCGAGGGCCTGTACGAGGACTGGCCCAACAGCGACGACGTGATCAGCCGGCTCACCGCCACCGAGCTGGAGAAGCTGCTGCCCGACCTGTCCAGCGGCATGGTGCCCAAGATGCAGGGCTGCCTGCACGCCGTACGCAACGGGGTGGAGACCGCCCGCGTCATCGACGGCCGGGTCCAGCACTCGATCCTGCTGGAGATCTTCACCGACGAGGGAATCGGCACGATGGTCGTGCCCGACGCACAGGGGGAGTCATGAGCAACGCCGAACTCGCGCAGCGCTGGCAGCACGCACTGATGGACAATTACGGCACTCCGAAGCTGTCCCTCGTGCGCGGCGAGGGCGCCCGCGTCTGGGACGCGGACGGCACCGAGTACCTCGACTTCGTCGGCGGCATCGCCGTCAACGCGCTGGGCCACGCCCACCCGGCCGTCGTGGAGGCGGTCACCGCCCAGATCTCGGCCCTCGGGCACGTCTCCAACCTGTTCATCGCCGAACCGCCCGTCGCGCTCGCCGAACGGCTCCTCGCGCTCTTCGGCCGCACCGGCCGGGTCTTCTTCTGCAACTCGGGCGCCGAGGCCAACGAGGCCGCGTTCAAGATCGGCCGGCTGACCGGGCGCACCCACATGGTCGCCACCGACGGCGGCTTCCACGGCCGGACCATGGGCTCGCTCGCGCTCACCGGCCAGCCCAAGAAGCGCGAGGCGTTCGCCCCGCTCCCCGGCGACGTCAGCCATGTGCCGTACGGGGACGTGGAGGCGCTGCGGTCCGCCGTCACCACCGACACCGCGCTGGTGATCATCGAGCCCATCCAGGGCGAGAACGGCGTCGTGGTCCCGCCCAAGGGGTATCTGGAGGCCGCCCGGGAGATCACCCGGGCCACCGGCACCCTGCTGGTCCTGGACGAGGTCCAGACCGGCATCGGCCGGTGCGGCACGTGGTTCGAGTACCAGGCCCACCAGGGCGTCGATCCCGACGTCGTCACCCTCGCCAAGGGGCTCGGCGGCGGACTCCCGATCGGCGCCACGATCGCCTTCGGCGCGACGGCGGACCTCCTCGCACCCGGACAGCACGGCACGACGTTCGGCGGCAACCCGGTCGCCTGCGCCGCCGGCCTCGCGGTCCTGGACACCCTCGCCGCCGACGGCGCCCTCGACCGGGTGAAGCGGCTGGGCGAGCGCATCCGGGAGGGTGTGGAAGGGCTGGGGCACCCTCTGGTCTCCCACGTCCGGGGCTCCGGCCTGCTGCTGGGTATCGTGCTCACCGAGCCCCTCGCGCCCCAGGCGCAACAGGCGGCTCAGGGTGCCGGCCTCCTGGTGAACGCGCCCGCGCCCGACGTCCTGCGGCTCATGCCGCCGCTGACCATCGGTGACGCGGAGGTGGACGCGTTCCTCCGGGCGCTGCCGGGCGCCCTCGACGCGGCATATGGGGACGGACGATCCGGAGAGAAGCGCTCCGGAGAATGAGGCGACGACGATGACCGAGGCGCAGGAATCCGAGTTCGGCGGGCCTTCGGTGCCGCAGACCCGCACGGCGCGCCACCGCCGGATCGTGGACATCCTCAACCGGCAGCCGGTGCGCTCGCAGAGCCAGCTGGCCAAGCTCCTCGCGGACGACGGGCTGAGCGTCACCCAGGCGACGCTCTCCCGGGACCTGGACGAACTGGGGGCGGTGAAGATCCGCAACACCGGCGGCGAGCTGATCTACGCGGTGCCGAGCGAGGGCGGTTTCCGCACCCCGCAGGCGCCGCTGGGCGGCTCCGCCAAGGAGGAGCGGATGCGCCGGCTCTCCGCCGAGCTGCTGATCTCGGCGGAGGCTTCGGCCAACCTGGTGGTGCTGCGTACGCCGCCGGGCGCCGCGCAGTTCCTCGCCTCGGCCATCGACCAGGCCGAACTGCACGACATCCTCGGCACCATCGCGGGCGACGACACGCTCATGCTGATCAGCCGCGATCCGTCCGGCGGGCAGGAGCTCGCCGACCATCTGCTGCGGCTGGCGCAGAACGAGCGTTAGGACCCGGCCGGCGGGGACGCCGCGGAGGCCGGGCGGCATCCGCCGGACGGCCTCCCGGTGGTGTGCGGTGGCCGGGCGGCCCGGCCGAAGGTGCCGGGCGGGGCGTTCAGTCCGCGGTGAGGCCGGCGAACGCTTCGGTCGTGAGCTCCTGCAGCTCCGCGAGCGGGACGTCACGGAGACGCTGAGTGAGCCCCCACCGATGACCGAAGGGGTCGAGCAGCTGGCCTTCCCGCTCGCCCCAGAAGGCATCGCCCAGCGGCCGGATCACGGTGGCTCCGGCACCGACCGCCCGCTGCCAGGCGTCATCGACGTCGTCGACGTGCAGATAGAGGGCGCCATAGGTGCCGCCGAAGTGCTGCGGACCGTAGGAATCCATTTCGGGGAACTCGTCGGCCAGCATCAGGGTGACCGGCCCGACCCGGACCTGGACGTGGATCAGCCGGCCGCCGGGGACCTCCAGCCTGGTGAGCTCCTCGGCTCCGAATGCCTGTCGGTACCAGGCGGACGCCTCGTCCGCGCCGCGCACGGTCAGGTGCAGGGTGAGGGAGTGGAACGACATCGGTGCTTCCTTTCCTGGAATCCGGATCGGACCGGTCCGGGCGCCGCGTCTCCGCGCGCCGGCGGTCCGGCTGTTCGACGTTTCCGCAGCGGCGCTTGTCAGGAGGCAGGCCGGCGAGAGCCTCACCTCCACGGCCGCAGCTTGTCCGGGTTGCGGATCGCCCAGATGCGCAGGATGCGGGACTCCTCGATGTCGAACGCGTACACCGACAGCACCTGATCGCCGTCCATCGCGACGAGTCCGGGCTGCCCGTTGACGGTCCGCTCGCGGAGGTCCAGCCGGCCGGCGAGGCCCGCCAGACGCACCAGGAACTCCGCGACCCGGAGATGGCCCCGGAGCGGCGTCGGCGAGGCCGTCGCGCGACCGCCCCCGTCGGCGACCGCGACGACCGACGGGTCGAGGAGCCGTACCAGGGCGTCCACGTCCTTGGCCTGCCACGCCTGCCGGAACTCGCCCACCACGAAGGAACGCTGCCGGGTCCGCGCCCCGCCGGTGCGGGCGGCGGCCACGCGCCGGCGCGCCGAGGAGGCGAGCTCGCGGCAGGCCCCCGGGGTGCGGCCGACGATCTCCGCGACCTCGTTGAACGGCACCCGGAACACGTCGTGCAGCATGAAGGCGACGCGTTCGGCCGGTGTCATCGCGTCGAGCACGACCAGAAACGCCATCTCGACGGACTCGTCCAGCGTGATGTGGTCGGCGGGATCCCTCGCCGTGGATCCGTGGGACATGCCGGGCCACTCGGCCCGTGCCGGCACCGGCTCCGGAATCCACTCACCGACGTACCGCTCCCGGCGCAGCCGCGCCGAACGGAGCTGGTCCATGCAGATGCGGCTCACGACGGTGGTCAGCCAGGCCGCGGGTTTCGCGACGGCGGCCCGGCGCTCCGCGGACTGCGCGAACCAACGGGCGTACGCCTCCTGGACGGCGTCCTCCGCCTCCGTCAGCGAGCCGAGCAGGCGGTACGCGAGATTCGCGAGGTTGCGCCGTTCCGAGAGGAGCGGTTCGTCCCCGGGGCCCGCCGCGGCATCCTCGTTCCCGTCCGTGATCTCCATGGGTCAGCGCCTTCCAGTCGTCACGTGAGCATCCTCCGTGAGAGACGACGGACCAGCCCCCGCGGATGTCAGGCGGCCACGCGGCGCCGCCCGGCTCCTGACGATCGGGGCCCCTGCCGCGTCGGTACGGGTGCGGGCACGGCGGCCGGCCACGACGGCGACCGCCTGCCCGTGTCCGACGCAGGAATCGCGACAGGAGGACACGGCATGACCAGGATCGGCATCGTCATCGGCAGCACCCGTCCGGGGCGGCTCGCCCCGCAGGTGGCGGGGTGGGTGCACGAAGTCGCAGCGCGGAGGGCCGATGCCGCGTTCGAGCTCGTCGATCTCGCCGAGTTCCGGCTCCCCCTCTTCGACCAGGCCGTTCCCCCCGCCATGGGAGGAACCGGAGGACCAGGGGCACAGGCATGGGTGCGGACGGTCGAGTCGTTCGACGGGTTCGTGTTCGTCACGCCGGAGTACAACAGCCAGCTGCCCGCCGCGCTCAAGAACGCCATCGACTTCGTGCACGCCGGCTGGGCGGACAAGGCCGCCGGGATCGTCGCCTACGGGGTCGCCGGCGGCGCGGGGTCCACGGCCCAGTTGCGGCAGCTGTGCGGTCTGCTCGGGCTCGCCGACGTGCAGGCCCAGGTCTCTCTTCACCTGGCCACGGACTTCGAGGACTTCAGGGTGTTCGCGCCGGCCGCGTCCCGGACGCACTCGCTGGAGGACCTGCTCGACCGCGTAGTCGGCTGGACCACGGCACTGGCCCCCCTGCGCCGCGCCCGCACGGCTTCCCCCGGCTGAGCCGCCTCCCCCCGACCGGTACAGAAGGAGACGAACGAGCATGCCCCATCTCACCGTCCACGCTCTCGAGTCGCAGATCGACGGCCACGAGAGCGACCTCATCGCCCGGCTCACCGGAGCGGTCACCTCCGTCTACGGGGAGCGGGCCCGCGATCCCGTGGTCGTACGACTCGTCGGACTCGCGGTCGGCCGCTGGGCGGTCGGCGGTGTGGCGCGCCAAGAGGTGGCGCCGACCGTGACGTTCGCCATCGGGGAGGACGCGTTCACCCGGACCGACGGGCCGCGGACCACGGCCCGGCTCGTCGCCGCGGTGACGGACGCGGTCGCGAGGACACTGGGAGAACACCACCGCGACGGGACGGTCGTCGACCTCGTCGCCACCCGCGCCGACCGCACCGCGGTCGGCGGCCGTCTCGTGAGCGACGGACCGGGCAGCGAGGCGGACGGGTGGCGGGACCGCGTCGAGATCGAGGCGCTCCGCGCGGAGTTCACGGACGCGGCGATGATGAACGACCACGACCGACTCGCCTCGCTCTTCGTGCCGGACGGCGTCGTCCGCATCCCTGACGCCGGGATCGAGGCCGTCGGCCGCGACGGCATCCGAGGGCTCGGGCGGCGGCGTGAGGCCGGCTTCGACGTCTTCGTCCAGACGGCCCACCCCGGCGTCGTCACCGTCTCGGGGGACACCGCGACCGGGCGGGCCTGCCTCTCCGAGATCATCCGGCTGCGTGACGGCGCCTCGCACCTCAACTACGCGATCTACCACGACCGTTACCGGCGCACCCAGGAGGGCTGGCGCTTCGCCGAGCGTGCTTACGAGATCCGCTATCTGGACTCCACGCCGCTCGCCGGGGGGCCGGTCGGATCCGTGGCGGATCACGGCCGGCCGTCCCCGCCGCCCTCCCCGCGGGAGTCGTAGCGAGGAGCCGGGCGGCAAGGTCCGGTCGCGGGGAGCCGTCAGTAGTTGGTGATCGCGGTCGTGCCCCCTACGGTGCCGATCGCGATGTGCGGGGTGCGGGCCGGGTCGGCCCAGGCCAGGATGCGGTCCATCGCGTCCGCCGGTACGGAGACGCAACCGGCGGTCGCGCCGCTCCCGTTGACGTGCAGGAAGATCCCGGCGCCCCGGCCGCGCACCGGCTCGTCGTAGTTGAAGCCGATGACGAGCGCGCGGGCGTACTGCGTGGGGTACGCGGTGATCTGCTCGGACTCCGATGCCCGGCAGTCGGAGGGCAGCGGCTCGACCCAGCGGTTGTAGGCGGCGGCCTCGTTGTCCTCGCACCACCAGGACTTGGTGGTGGCCTGCCGGTACGAGTAGCGGGTGCCGGCGGGCGCGGCCTTGACCCCGAAGGCGTACGGCAGGTCGTACAGGCCGGTCGGTGTCGTGTAGGTGCTCTGCTGGCGGGTGCTGCCCTCGGTGAGCCCCTTCGAGCCGAACCGGGCGGCAGCGGTCCCGGCGGCGACCCACTTCCCGTCGCGCAGGTCCCACCAGGTGAGGGTGCCGGCGGTGGACGAGGTGGAGTCCGCCATGGCGGTGATCAGCTGGGTGCCGCCGCCCGTGTCGGCGAGCCGGGTCGGCAGCGGGGCGGTGGCCAGCGGGGGGCGGCCGGCGCCGACGACGGTGCCGAGGGCGAGCAGAACGGCGGCGGTTGTCACAAGTCTTCGCATGCCAGGGACTTTAGGCCGCGTTTCGTCCGACCGCCGCAAAAAAACGGTCCGTCAGCTGAAACGGGGCCGGCCCGCCGCCCGCAGCAGCCGTTGCGCCCCCACCCGCACCGCCCGGCGCGACTCCGGGGTGTCGCGCTCGCGCAGCCACTCCACCGGGAACTCGCCCGCGTGGGGGAGCAGGGCCCGGGCCGCCGCCCGTACGACGGCGGATGGCGGTTCGTCCAGCAACGGCGCCGGCCCCTCCCGCCGCACCGCGTCCAGCGCCCGCAGCCCGGTCACCGCCTGGGCGCGCACGGCCGGGTCCGGGTGACGGACCAGGTCCCACAGCGTGTCCGCGTCCTCGCGTCGGTCCCCGCACTCGCCGAGCCCGGCGGCGGCGCCCGGCGGGACCGCATCCCCGGTGCACAGCTCCCGGTGCAGCGGCAGCGGGTCGGGCTTCGTTCATGATCCCCCCAGGTGCTCCGGAGACCGACCGTACCGGCGGCCATGCGGCTCCGACACCTGCTTTGACAAAGCATGCAGTCGACTGCATAGTTATGCCTATTACTGATCGTGGCACTCCCGAGGAGCACGTAGTGAGCAACGGCAACGGCAACGGCGACGTACGTCTCTGGGGCGCCCGCTTCGCCGACGGACCGGCCGAGGCGCTGGCCCGGCTGTCCGCTTCCGTCCACTTCGACTGGCGCCTCGCGCCGTACGACATCGCCGGCTCCCGTGCCCACGCCCGCGTCCTCCACAAGGCCGGCCTGCTCACCGAGGACGAGCTGAACCGGATGATCGCCGGGCTCGACCAGCTCGAAGCGGATGTGGCCGACGGCTCCTTCACCGGCACCATCGCCGACGAGGACGTCCACACCGCCCTGGAGCGCGGCCTGCTGGAGCGGCTGGGCCCCGACCTCGGCGGCAAGCTGCGCGCCGGCCGGTCCCGCAACGACCAGATCGCCACGCTCTTCCGGATGTACCTGCGCGACCACGCCCGGATCATCGGCTCCCTGATCGCCGACCTCCAGGACGCCCTGGTCGGCCTCGCCGAGGCCCACCCGGACGTCGCCATGCCCGGCCGTACGCACCTCCAGCACGCTCAGCCGGTGCTCTTCGCCCACCATGTCCTGGCCCACGTGCAGTCCCTGTCCCGGGACGCGGAGCGGCTGCGGCAGTGGGACGAGCGGACCGCCGTCTCGCCGTACGGCTCCGGCGCGCTGGCCGGGTCCTCGCTGGGGCTCGACCCGGAGGCGGTCGCAGCCGACCTGGGCTTCGAGCGGGGCTCGGTGGGCAACTCGATCGACGGCACGGCGTCCCGGGACTTCGTCGCCGAGTTCGCGTTCGTCACCGCGATGATCGGCGTCAACCTCTCCCGGATCGCCGAGGAGATCATCATCTGGAACACGAAGGAGTTCTCCTTCGTCACCCTGCACGACGCCTTCTCGACCGGCTCCTCGATCATGCCGCAGAAGAAGAACCCGGACATCGCCGAGCTCGCCCGGGGCAAGTCGGGCCGGCTCATCGGCAACCTCACGGGTCTGATGGCCACGCTCAAGGCCCTCCCGCTCGCGTACAACCGCGACCTCCAGGAGGACAAGGAGCCGGTCTTCGACTCCTGCGACCAGCTGGAGGTCCTGCTCCCCGCGTTCACCGGCATGATGGCGACGCTCACCGTCAACCGGGAGCGCATGGAGGAGCTGGCCCCGGCCGGTTTCTCGCTCGCCACGGACATCGCGGAGTGGCTGGTCAAGAAGGGCGTGCCGTTCCGCGTCGCCCACGAGGTGGCCGGCGAGTGCGTCAAGGAGTGCGAGCACCACGGCATCGAGCTGGACGAGCTGACGGACGAGCAGTTCGCGAAGATCTCCGAGCACCTGACCCCGGAGGTCCGCACGGTCCTCAACGTGGCCGGCGCCCTCGCCTCCCGCAGCGGGCGGGGCGGCACCGCCCCCTCGGCCGTCGCCGTCCAGCTGGCCGAGGTCAAGGCCGACCTCGCCGTGCAGCACGCCTGGGCGGACGCGCGCAAGTAGTCGTCGACGCGTCGCGGGCTACGTTGGAGGGTGAGAGGTGTCCCCGTGTCCCCGGCGGGCGCGGGGGACTTCGGGGACACCCCACCGCGTCCCGCCCGACGACGAGGAGCCCGCGATGCCGTTCGCCCGACTGTCCGAAGCGACCACCCCCACCGCCCACATCGGGCTCGGCCTGGCCGCAGTCGGCCGGCCCGGCTACATCAACCTCCACCGCGACCGCGACCTGCCCGCCGGCCGCTCGCCCGACGCCCTGCGCGACCGTACGCACGAACTCCTCGACGCCGCCTACGCGCAGGGCGTCCGCTACTTCGACGCGGCCCGCTCCTACGGGCGCGCGGAGGAGTTCCTGGCCGGCTGGCTGGCCGCGCACCCCGAGGCGGACGACATCGTCGTCGGCAGCAAATGGGGCTACACCTACACCGCCGACTGGGGCCTCGACGCGGAGGTGCACGAGGTCAAGGACCACAGCATCGCCGCGTTCGAGCGCCAGCGCGCCGAGACCGCCGCGCTGCTCGGCGACCGGCTCGACCTCTACCAGATCCACTCGGTGACCCCGGACAGCCCGGCGCTCACCGACAAGGAGCTCCACGCCCGCCTCGCCGAACTGGCGGACCAGGGGGTCAGTGTCGGCCTGTCCACCAGCGGTCCCGCCCAGGCCGAGGCGATCCTCGCCGCGCTCGCCGTCACGGTCGACGGCGCCCCCCTCTTCCGTACGGTCCAGGCCACCTACAACGCGCTGGAGACCTCGGCGGGGCCCGCGCTCGCCGAGGCGCACGCCGCCGGGCTCACCGTCATCGTCAAGGAGGGCATGGCCAACGGCAGGCTGTCCGGCGACCAGGCGCCCGCCGTCGTGCGGGAGATCGCCGACGAGGAAGGGCTCGGGAGCGACGCGGTCGCCCTGGCGCTGGTGCTCCACCAGCCGTGGGCCGGCGTCGTGCTCTCCGGCGCGGCCACCGTCGCCCAGCTCTCCGGCAACCTCCACGCGACCGTACCCGTGCTCGACGAGGAACGGCGCGCCAGGCTGGAGGCCCTGGTGGAGGAGCCGGAGGCGTACTGGCGGCACCGCGCCTCGCTGCCCTGGAGCTGACGGCACAGGACACGGCCAACCCCGATGAGACGATGATGTCTCATTCGGGTTAGTGTTGTCCCATGACTCTTGATCGTGAGCAGGTGCTGCGCAGTGCCGCCGCCCTGCTGACCCGTAGATCCACCGCCACCATGGACGAGGTGGCCAAGGCGGCCGGTATCGGGCGCGCCACCCTGCACCGGCACTTCGCCGGGCGGGACGCCCTGGTCAGGGCGTTGGAGGAGCTGGGTATCCAGGAGTTCGAGGCCGCGCTCGACGCCGCCGGGATGGACGAGGGCACGAGCGAGGAGGCGCTGCGCCGGTTCGTCGTCGCCGTCGAGCCCAGCGCCGGACTGCTCTCGTTCCTCGTGACCGAGAACCAGCTCTTCGAGGGCGACGACCAGAACGCCGGCTGGGACCGGCTGGACGCCCGCGTCGCCGCCTTCTTCCGGCGCGGCCAGGAGCGCGGCGAATTCCGCATCGACCTGACCCCGGCCTGGCTGACCGAGGCGCTGTACGGGCTCATCGGGAGCGGGGCGTGGGCCGTTCAGGCGGGCCGGGTGGCCCCGCGGGACTTCCCGTACATGATCGCCGAGTTGCTGCTCGGCGGCGCACGCCGGAGCGTGGAGCAATGAGCAGTGTCGAAGAGCGCCCGGTGCCCCCCGTCGACCCGTACCGCCCCGGGCGGTGGATCGCGCTGGCCGTCCTCGTCCTCGCCGTGCTGCTGGTGGCCGTCGACGCGACCGTGCTCGGTCTGGCGACCCCGTTCCTCAGCGAGGACCTGGAGCCGACCGGCACCCAGCTGCTCTGGATCGGTGACGTCTACTCCTTCGTGATCGCCGGGCTCCTGGTCTCCATGGGCAGCCTCGGTGACCGCATCGGCCGCAAGAAGCTGCTGCTCTGCGGCGCCACCGCCTTCGGCGCGGTCTCGGTGCTCAACGCCTACGCGCACACGCCCGAGATGATGATCGTGGCGCGGGCGCTGCTCGGCGTCGCGGGCGCCACCCTGATGCCGTCCACCCTCGCCCTGATCCGCAACCTCTTCCACGACCCCCGCGAGCGCAGCCTCGCCATCGGCATCTGGGGCGCCATGGCCTCGGCCGGTGCGGCCGTCGGGCCGGTCGTCGGCGGCTTCCTCCTCGAACACTTCTGGTGGGGATCGGTCTTCCTGATCAACCTCCCCGTCATGGCGGTGCTCGTGGCGGTCGGGATCAAGATGATCCCCGAATCGAAGAACCCGGCGCCCGGGCCGTGGGACCTGCCGAGCGTGGGCCTCTCACTGGTCGGCATGATCGGGGTCGTCTACGCCGTCAAGGAGATGGCCGCGCACGGCCCGAGCTGGACCTCCGCCCTGGTGGGCGTCGCCGGCCTGCTGGCGCTGATCTGGTTCGTACGCCGTCAGTTCCGGCTCACCGCGCCGCTGCTGGACATGCGGCTCTTCCACCACCGCGGCTTCTCCGGCGCGGTCCTCGCCGACCTGCTGACCATCCTCGGCCTGTCCGGGATCGTCTTCTTCCTCTCCCAGTTCCTCCAGCTGGTCCAGGGCCGCGGACCACTGGAGGCCGGGCTCGCCGAACTGCCCGCCGCCGTGGGCGCGGTCACCGCGGGCCTGCTGGCGGGCACGGTCGCCCGGCGGTGCACCGTACGGGTGGTGGTGTCGGGCGGGCTCGGCGCGATCGGCCTGGCGCTGGCCGCGGTCGCCGCCGTCCACCGGGACACGGCCTACCCCCTGATCGGCGCGCTGCTCCTGATCGTCGGCGTGGGCGCGGGCTTCGCGTTCACCGTGACGTCCGACGTCATCCTCTCCAGCGTCCCCAAGGAGCACGCGGGCGCCGCCTCCGCGGTCTCCGAGACGGCGTACGAGCTGGGCGCGGCGCTCGGCATCGCGCTGCTCGGCTCCATCGTGACCGGCGCCTACAAGAGCTTCCAGGCCCCGCCGGGCACCCCGCCCGCCGTCTCGGACGCCGCGCACGAATCGCTCGGCGGCGCCGTGGAGTCCTCGCACCTGCTGCCGCCGCACGAAGCCCACGAGCTGGTCTCCTCGGCCCAGGACGCCTTCGTGGACGGGCTGCACCTCGCCTCGGTCATCGGCGCCGTCGTCCTGGTGGCGACGGCGGTCGCCGCCTGGTTCCTGCTGCGCGGACAGGAGCTGGAGGAGGGCATCGTCCACGAGTAGGACGCGCACGAGAGGGCCCGCTCGCCCCAGGCCGGGGAAAGCGGGCCCTCTCGTGCGTTCCGCCGGATCAGGCGGCCTTCGCCTTGGTCGCGTACATGTCCACGTACTCCTGGCCGGACAGCCGCATCACCTCGGCCATCACGGAGTCGGTCACCGCCCGCAGCACATAGCGGTCGCGGTCCATGCCCTCGTAGCGGGAGAACTCCATCGGCTCACCGAAGCGCACCGTGACCTTGCCCGGGCGGGGCAGACCCGAGCCGCCCGGCTGGAGCTTGTCCGTGCCGATCATCGCGAACGGCACCACCGGCGCGCCCGTCATCAGCGTCAGCCGCGCGATGCCCGTACGGCCCCGGTAGAGCCGGCCGTCGGGGGAGCGGGTGCCCTCCGGGTAGATCGCGAACGCCTTGCCCTCCTCCAGGATCCGCCGGCCCGTCATCAGCGCCGCGACACCGCCGCGCCCGCCGTCCCGGTCCACCGGGATCATGCCGACGCCCGTGAAGAACCAGGCCATCAGCCGCCCCTTGAGCCCCTTGCCCGTCACGTACTCGTCCTTGCCGATGAAGAACACCGGACGGTCGCAGCAGATCGGCATGATCATCGAGTCGATGAACGTCAGGTGGTTGCCCGCCAGGATCACCGGCCCGCTGCCCGGAATGTTCTCGATGCCCTCCATCCGGGGACGGAACATCAGGCGCAGGATCGGTCCGAGCACTGCCTTGATGAGTGCGAGACGGGACAACGCTTCCTCCGGTGTAGTGGCCGGGCCCGGCCGAGGCGACGGATGGTGAAGGTCCATGCAGGTGAGGACGATACTCGCGGGTACCGGCCGATCGCACATCGGTTCACGCATCGGATACGCCGTGTTGACATGTGTTCGCGCCATGTTCGTCCAGGTGCCGCCCCCAGGACCGTACCCCTGCCTACGCTCGATCCTCGCTCGACAGGTGCCGTACATCACATGCGAGGAGCATTCATGACAGAGCGTGCGCAGGCCGCGCCGGGACGCCGGACCGTCGTCGGGGCGGGGGCCGCCGTCCTCGGCACCGCCGCCCTGGGCGTCACCACAACGGCGCAGGCGGCCGACCGGAACGGCGGACACGGCGGCCACCGCCTCGACCTGCCGGTCCCGACCGTCATCGGCCACCGGGGCACCAGCGGCTACCGCCCCGAACACACGCTGGGCTCCTACCAGCTCGCCCTGGACATGGGTGCGCACATCATCGAGCAGGACCTCGTCCCCACCCGCGACGGCCACCTCGTCTGCCGCCACGAGAACGACATCACCGCCACCACCGACGTCTCCGCGCACCCCGAGTTCGCGAACCGCCGGACCACCAAGACCGTCGACGGCGTCTCGCTCACCGGCTGGTTCACCGAGGACTTCACCCTCGCCGAGCTGAAGACGCTCCGCGCCAAGGAGCGCATTCCGGCCAACCGCCAGAAGAACACGCTGTACGACGGCCGCTGGGAGGTCCCCACCTTCGAGGAGGTCCTGCGCTGGGCCGACCGGGAGGGCCGCCGCCGCGGGAAGCCCGTCTGGCTGTACGTCGAGACCAAGCACCCCAGCTACTTCCGGGGCCTCGGGCTCGGCCTGGAGGAACCGCTCGCCAAGCTGCTGCGCCGCTACGGACGCCACCGCGCCCAGTCCCCGGTGATCCTCCAGTCCTTCGAGCCCGGCAGCGTCCAGCGCCTGGCCCGGCTCGTCGCGACCCCGCGCATCGTCCTGCTCTCCGGCGCGGGCACCAGGCCCTGGGACTTCGAGGTGTCCGGCGACCCGCGCACCACGGACGACCTGGTGAAGCCGGCCGGCCTGAAGTGGATGGCCTCCTTCGCGCAGGGCATCGGCCCCACCCTGGACCTGGTCATCCCCAAGGACGCCGCCGGCCGGCTCACCGAGCCCACCACCCTGGTGCGCGACGCCCACGCGCAGGGCCTCGTCCTCCACCCGTACACGATGCGCAACGAGAACACCTTCCTGCCCGCCGACTTCCGGCGCGGCAGCGACCCCAACGCGTACGGCGACGCGTTCGGCGCGTTCGCGGCGTACTTCGCGACCGGGATCGACGGGATCTTCTCCGACAACCCGGACACCGCCCTGCTCGCGGCGGCGGACTTCGCGGCGAAGAAGTAGGACGGCGGGCCCGACTCCCCGTCAGCATCCCGCTCCCGTCACATCGCAGGGGAGTTGGCTATGTCACAGGGGAGTTTGGGCCCCATCCGTTCCCGATGCCTTGGATGTCTGCGCAGAATGCTCGCGGCGGAGGTTGTCGCTCCTGGACCGTGGGAAAGGAGCGGGAGACAACCGGCGGATCAGGTGAGCGGGAGGCATGCGCACATGGGCATGAGCGTGATCATCTCGGCGGCGGACGTGCGGGACGCCGAAGAGATTCTGAAGCTGCAGTACCTCTGTTTCCAGAGCGAGGCGGAGCTGTACGGCAATTACCGCATCGACCCGCTCGTCCAGACCCTCGACTCGGTGCGGGCCGAGATCGCGGAGAACCTGGTCTACGTGGCGCGGCTCGGCGACGAGGTCGTCGGCTCGGTGCGGGGCTCGATCGACGAGGAGGGCGCGGGCCGGATCGGCAAGCTCTGCGTCCACCCCCGCCTGCGGGGCCACGGCCTCGGCGCCCGGCTGCTGCGGGCGGCGGAGGCGGGCCTCGCCGACGAGCGGGCGGCCACCCGCTTCCGGCTGCACACCGGCCACCGCAGCGAGGGCAACCTGAGGCTCTACCGGCGCGCGGGATACGCCGCCGTGGGCAACGCGACCGGCAGCGACGGGGTCATGATGATCCTGCTGGAGAAGGAGGCCCCGGCGCCCACCGCGTACGTGGCCAGCGCCTAGCCGTTCCCGTACAGCGAGCGCCGCGCCCCGGCCGTCAAGCGGTCCGGGCGCGGCGCAGCCACATCATCCCGGTGACCGGCAGGATCACCGGGATGAACAGGTAGTCCCGGCCGCAGTACGACCACACGGTCGCGTCGGCGAACGCGGACGGCTCCACCAGCGTCCACGTCCCGACGATCAGCACCCCGGCCAGCTCGGCCGCGCAGCACACCAGCGCCGTCCGGCGCGCCCGCTCGCCGCCGCGCACCAGCGAGTACGTGATGAAGCCGTAGACGACCGCGGCGACCGCCGACAGCACGTACGCCAGGGGCGCGCGGCCGAAGTCCAGGATCATCTGGACGATCGAACGGGACGCCGCCGCCACGGTGAACACGCCGTAGAACCAGACGAGGACCCGGCCGGGACCGGTGCCGAGGTCGAAGGGCCGCTTCTCGCCGGCCGTCGCCTGCGTGGTGTCGGTGTCGGTCACGGTCAGCTTCCCCAGATGTCGTAGAGCCGTACTTCGAGGACGGCCAGGACGACCGCGCCCGCCGCCACCGTCACCGAGCCCCAGCGGGTCCGCTCGCTCAGCGACAGGAACCCCGCCGCCGGCACGGCGAGGAATGCCCCGGCGAGGTACGCGATGAAGATGGTCATGCCCTGCTCGGGCCGCTCCCCGCGGGTCAGCTGCACGATGCCCGTGACCAGCTGCGCCAGCGCCAGCAGCGAGACGGCGGCCATGCCGATGAAGTGCCAGTCCTTGGTGGGCTGGTCCCGGTAGGCGGCGTATCCGCACCAGGCGGCGAGGGCGAGGGCGGCCACGGCGACCGCGACCGTCAGGGCGTCGAGCATGAGCCGAGGGTATTACGGCGCGCCGGACCCGCGGTCCTCGCCCCCGGTTCGCCGGGGATCGTGGCCTTGACCACAGGGTGCGCTGCTTCCGGGCGCCGGGGGTGTGGCGTGGCCGGGGCCCCTACGAGGGCATCGCCGCAGGTCAGAGCGGTGTGGCTGGAAAGCTTCGGCCGACACGAGACCGTCGCGCCGCCCCATCCATGACTGTCCGCTATTCGGACAATCGGTCCGGCGGCGAACTTGCGTCTGTTTTACTTGTGCCCATGACCACGACGAGCAGCCGCACCCTTGCGACCGAGGCGATCACGACGCCCGGTGCTCGTTGTATGGGTCGAATGCGCGCCTTCTGAGGGCCCACGACCGAGCCTCGCGCCCCGAAGCGAGACCCCTTCCCCCCGGCCGTCCGCACCCAGCGGAACGCGCCCGCACGGGCCCCGGCCCGCGGTGACCGCCGCGCCGGGACGCCCCGGGAAACCGCTCGGAACGTCCGATCGAAAACGTCCGGATCACCCGGACGCATGCCCCGTGCCCGGCGGACACCGCGCCGCGCACTCGACAGTGACGGAAACCCCTGTGATCACCACGACGGGCCTCACGAAGGTCTACCGTTCGCGCGACCGCGAGGTCACCGCCCTGGACGGCGTCGACCTCCACGTACGCGAGGGGGAGGTGTACGGCGTCATCGGCCGCAGCGGCGCCGGCAAGTCCTCCCTCATCCGCTGCGTCAACCTGCTGGAACGCCCCACCTCCGGCACCGTGACCGTGGCCGGCCAGGACCTCACCGCCCTCGCGGGCCGGGGCCGCCGGGCCGGCAAGGAACTGCGCGAGGCGCGCAGCCGCATCGGCATGGTCTTCCAGCACTTCAACCTGCTGGCCTCCCGCACCGTGCAGCGCAACATCGAACTCCCCCTGGAGATACTCGGCGTCACCGGCCGCGAGCGCTCCCGCAAGGCCCTCGAACTCCTCGACCTCGTCGGCCTCGCCGACAAGGCCAAGTCCTACCCCGGCCAGCTCTCCGGCGGCCAGAAGCAGCGCGTCGGCATCGCCCGCGCCCTCGCAGGCGACCCCAAGGTGCTCCTGTCCGACGAGGCGACCTCCGCCCTGGACCCCGAGACCACCCGCTCCATCCTCCAGCTCCTGCGCGACCTCAACCAGCAGCTCGGGCTCACCGTCCTGCTCATCACGCACGAGATGGACGTCGTCAAGACCGTCTGCGACTCCGCCGCGCTGATGCGGGGCGGCCGGGTGGTCGAGTCCGGCACCGTCGGCGAGCTGCTCGCCACCCCCGGCTCCGAGCTGGCCCACGAGCTGTTCCCCGTCGGCGGCACCGCCTCGGCGCCCGACCGCACCGTCGTGGACGTCACCTTCCACGGCGAGGCCGCCGCCCGCCCGGTGATCTCGCAGCTCTCCCGTACCTACAACATCGACATCTCGATCCTCGGCGCCGCCATGGACACCGTGGGCGGCAAGCAGATCGGGCGCATGCGCATCGAACTGCCCGGCCGGTTCGAGGAGAACGTCGTCCCGATCGGCTTCCTGCGCGAACAGGGCCTCCAGGCCGAGGTCGTGGACGCCACCCCCGTTTCCGTACCCGCACCGCTCACCAAGGAGGTGGCGAAGTGACCTGGTCCGAAATGCAGCCGCTGCTGACGCAGGGCACCGTCGACACCCTCTACATGGTGCTGTGGTCCGCCCTCGTCACCGTCCTGGTCGGACTGCCCCTCGGCGTCCTGCTCGTCCTCACCGACAAGGGCGGACTGCTCCAGAACACCCCGGTGAACAAGGTCGTCGGCGTGATCGTGAACATCGGCCGCTCGCTGCCGTTCATCATCCTGCTGATCGCGCTGATCCCGTTCACCACCTGGGTCGTCGGCACCTTCATCGGGCCCACCGCGATGATCGTGCCGCTCGCCGTCGGCGCCATCCCGTTCTTCGCCCGGCTCGTCGAGACGGCGGTCCGCGAGGTCGACCACGGGCTCGTGGAGGCCGTCCAGTCCATGGGCGGCTCCATCCCGACGATCGTCCGCAAGGTCCTCCTCCCGCAGGCCCTGCCCTCCCTGGTCTCCGGCATCACCACCACCGTCATCGTGCTCATCGGCTACTCCGCGATGGCCGGCGCGGTCGGCGGCGAGGGGCTCGGCTCCAAGGCCGTCACCTACGGATTCCAGCGCTTCGACAACCGGTTCATGCTGATCACGGTCGCGCTGCTGATCGTCATCGTGACCCTCGTCCAGCTGATCGGCGACCTCGCCGTCCGCCTGCTGGCCCGCCGCGGCCGCACCTCCTGACTTCTCCTCCCCACCAAGCCCGCACTCCTTGTCCGGGCGCACCACCATCACCACCTGAAAGAGGCACTTTTCGTGCGTACCAGCATCAAGATCACCGCCGCCGCCGCGGCCACCACCGCCCTCGCCCTCGGCCTCACCGCCTGCGGCACCGACTCCGACCCGTCGGCCAAGAGCGGCACCGACACCGACGTCTCCAAGACCCTCGTCGTCGCCGCGTCCCCGACGCCGCACGCCGACATCCTCGGCTTCGTCAAGAAGAACCTCGCCGACAAGGCCGGCCTCAAGCTGGAGGTCAAGGAGTTCACGGACTACGTTCTGCCGAACACCGCCACCGAGACCGGCCAGGTCGACGCCAACTTCTTCCAGCACCAGCCCTACCTGGACGACTTCAACAAGAAGAACGACACCCACCTGGTCTCCGTCGGCACCGTCCACCTCGAACCCCTCGGCCTCTACTCCAAGAAGGTCAAGGGCCTCGACTCCATCAAGGCCGGCCAGACCATCGCCGTCCCCAACGACACCACCAACGAGGGCCGCGCACTCCAGCTGCTCGCGGAGAACAACCTCATCACCCTCAAGGCGGGTGTCGGCACCAGCGCCAAGCTGAGCGACATCACCGACAAGAAGGGCCTGGAGTTCAAGGAGCTGGAGGCCGCGACGGTCCCGCGCGCCCTCAACGACGTGGACGCCGCCGTCATCAACGGCAACTACGCCATCGAGGCCAAGCTGAAGCCCTCGAAGGACGCACTCGTCCTGGAGAAGGCCGACGGCAACCCGTACGCCAACATCGTCGCCGTCAAGAAGGGCGACGAGAAGGACCCCCGCGTCCAGAAGCTCGTGAAGCTCCTCCACTCCGACGAGGTCAAGAAGTTCATCGAGGACACCTACCAGGGCTCGGTCGTCCCCGCCTTCGGTGACGCCAAGTCCTGACCCGTACGCCCCACTTGCGCAAGGAGCCCCGCACACCCCGACCAGGGGGTGCGGGGCTCCGCCGTACCCACCCGGCCATGCACGCGCCCCCCGCGATGCTGCATGCTGTGCATTTACACGGTCTTCGGCATGGAGCTGCGCATGACTTCCACCTTCCCGGACATCTCCATCAGCACGGACCGGCTGGTGCTGCGCCCATTCGACATGGCGGACATCCCCGCGTACATCGAGATGATGAACGACGAGCTGGTCATCGCCTGGACCGACGCGCCCCACCCCTACACCCAGGTCGACGCCGAACGCTGGGTGCGCAGAATCGCTCCGGCACACCGCACCAAGGGCGACGGGATCGCCCTGGCCGTCACCGAGTTCCTCACCCAGCGCCTCGTCGGCTCCGTACGGCTCCGCAACACCGACTGGCGCACCCTGTCCACCGAGGCCGCCTACATCACCGCCCCCTGGGCCCGCGGCGAGGGCTACGCCACCGAGTCCGTGCTCGCCGTCGCCCAGTGGCTCTTCCGCGACCAGGGCTTCGAACGCATCGAACTGCGCACCGCCGCCGACAACACCGCCTCCCAGCAGGTCGCCCAGAAGCTCGGCTGCATCAGCGAGGGCGTCCTGCGCAACGCCCGCATATCGCGTACCCGGACCGAGAACGGCACGGACGGGGGATGGACCGACATCCGCACCGACCTCATCGTCTGGGGCCTGCTCCCCGAAGACCTGGAAGGCGTCGCCGAACAGCTCGCCGACGCCGGCGGATACGGCACCTACAACGACTGGAACTGACCCGCGCCGGGGCCCCGGCACCGGGCCGGAGGCGACCGGGTAACCTCACCCTGCCTGCTCCCGGGCAACCCGCCCCCGCCTGCGACGACTCCAGGAGAATGACACCAAGATGGCCGACCGGGTCACAGTGATCGGCTGGGACGGCTCGCCGCTGACCAGAGCGGCCACCGCAGCGCTCTCGGCCGCCACCCTGGTCGCCGGAGCCGCCCACCACCTCGCCCTGCCGGAAGTCCCCCGGAGCGCCGAACGCATCCGCCTCGGCTCCGTCGACCTCGCCGCCCGCCGGATCGCAGGCCACCGCGGCAGCGCCGTCGTCCTTGCCGACGGCGACCCCGGCTTCTTCGGCGTCGTCCGCACCCTGCGCGCCCCGCAGCACGGCCTGGAGGTCGAGGTCGTCCCGGCCGTCTCCTCCGTCGCCACCGCCTTCGCCCGCGCCGGCATGCCGTGGGAGGACGCCCAGACGGTCGTCGCCCACCCGCGCACCCTGCGCCGCGCCGTGAACGTCTGCCGCGCCCACCACAAGGTCGCCGTCCTCACCTCGCCCGGCGCCGGACCCGCCGAACTGGCCCTGCTCCTCGAAGGCGTCCACCGCACGTTCGTCATCTGCGAGGAGCTGGGCACCGACCGCGAACAGGTCACCGTCGTCACCTCGGACACCGCCGCCGACCACGTCTGGCGCGACCCCAACGTCGTCATCGTCATCGGCGGCGGCCCCGAACGGCAGGCCGACGGCGCCTGGATCGCCGGCCGCCACCCCGCCTACCCGCAGGGCGTACGGGGATGGGCCCTGCCCGCCGGCGCCTACCCGGACCCGGGCGCCCGCCCGACGGGGGAGAGCGGCGAGGGTGAGGGCCCCGTCCTGCGCGCCGCCCAGCTCGCCCACCTCGGCCCCCGCACCGGCGACCTCGTCTGGGACATCGGCTCCGGGGGCGGCGCGCTGGCCGTCGAGGCGGCCCGCTTCGGCGCGGCGGTCCTCGCCGTGGACAGCGACCCCGACGCCTGCGCCCGCACCACGGCCGCCGCCCGCGCCTTCGGCGTACAGCTCCAGGTCGTCGAGGGCCGCGCCCCGCACGTACTGGAACGGCTGCCCGAGCCCGATGTCGTACGCATCGGAGGCGGCGGTGTCCCCGTCGCCACCGCCGTCGCGGACCGCAGGCCGGAACGGATCGTCACGCACGCCTCCACCCGCGACGAGGCCGAGGCACTGAATGCCGCACTGGCCGGAAACGGCTACACCGTCGCCTGCTCGCTCCTCCAGTCCGTCGAACTCGACACGACTGCCTGGTCGGAGCGCGAACGCACGGTCGTCTTTCTGCTTTCCGCACTTCGTTCGGACCTTGCCCCCTGACCCGTCGGCAAGCGGTGCGAGGTAGGCTGGCCGATCGTCGCACCGCTCCCGGATGTTCGTCGCTTCGTTCGTCAATGTCCGGAAAAGAGGACCGTTTTGGTCCCCGTTGTGGTACGGCAGCACCCTGGGACGCGCAACGTGGCGCAGTCCACAGCGGGCCGTGGCGAAATGAGCTGCCGCGGCGGCGAACGACCGCGAGAATGCAGGATGTCCGCGACCGATTCGTGCCGCGCGGCGCGCCCGCTCGTTCCACCGGACGAGCACCGCGTGCCGTGTCGGGGCGTCCCGGGCGAAGGGCCGAAGAAGCACTGACGATGGGCGAGGGGAACGCATGAGTGACACCGGCCGGATCCCGGGCGAGGGACTGCCGGAGAACGCGGGCACGGTGGAGCAGCCGGGCGTCCCCGCGCCTGACTCCTACACCTACCTCGAACCCTCCGCGCACACCCCCGAGGACGACGACCTCCTCCTGATGCCGAGCGCCCAGGGTGCCTGGGGCGAACCCCAGCCGGCGGCTCAGACGACGGATCACTACGCGGACCCCGCCGCGCAGGGCGCGTACCAGCCGCACTTCCACCCCCAGCCGGCCGACCCGGCGCACGCCCAGGGCCCCGTCCAGCTCCAGGAGCAGGCCCCCGCGTACGCGATGCACCAGACCGCCGCCGCGCCGCTGCCCGAGACCGGCCCCGGCACCCACGAGTCCGGAGGCCGCGACTCCGGCTCCGTCGACCTCGGCGGCGTCCGCATCCCCGCCCCCGCCGCGCAGCCTCCCGCGCGCCGCCCGCTGCACCGGGGCCCCGCCTCGCCCGAGCCGTCCTACGGCGGTACGTCGGGGGTCGGCGTCGTCCGCTCCCTCGCCGACCGCGGCCCGGCCGGAGCGCCCCCGGCCCGCCACGCGGGCCCGGCGACGGCCGAGCCCGAGTACTTCGACCCGCAGCCGGCCGACCAGCCCCTTCCGGGCCCGCAGCTCGGCGAGATCCCGCCGCAGAACGCCCACCAGTGGGCGGCGCCGGAGGCCCCGGTCGCCCCGGAGCAGCCCGAGCCCGTCGTGGAGCCCGCGCCGGCGGCCGAGGCGCAGGTGGCGGACGTGGTGGCGCCGGAGGCGCCGGCGCCGGTCGCCGAGCAGCCGGTCACGGAGCCCTTGCTGGAAGCCGAGCCCGAGCCGGTGGCTGTGGTGGAGCCGGAGCCGGCCGAGACACCGGAGCCCGTGGCCGTCGTGGAGCCCGAGCCGGCACCGGTCGCCGAGGCCGCACCGGCAGTGGTCGCGGAGCCCGCGCCGGTGGCCGAGCCGGTGGCCGAGCCGGAGCCGGTGGCCGTGGCGGAGTCCGTATCCGCCGCAGAGGCGCAGCCCGCACCGGCCGCCGAGCCGGAGCCGGTGGCCGTGGCGGAGCCCGTGCCCGCCGCAGAGGCGCAGCCCGCACCGGCCGCCGAGCCGGAGCCGGAGCCGGTGGCCGTGGCGAAGCCCGTGCCCGCCGCAGAGGCGCAGCCCGCACCGGCCGCCGAGCCCGAGCCGGTGGCCGTGGCGTCGCCCGTACCCCCCGTGGAGCCCCAGCCCGCACCGGCACCCGAGCCGGTGCAGGTCACCGAGCCGCAGCCCGAGGCCGCTGCCGAGCCCGTACCGGCTGCCGCCCCGCAGCCCGTGGCGGCCGCGGAGTCCGCCCCGGCCCCCGAGCCGGAGCCCGCACCCGCCGCCGACCCGCAGCCCGTGGCCATGGCGGAAGCCGCGCCCGCCGCCGAGCCGGAGCCCGTACCGGCAGCCGAACAGCAGCTCATCGCCCCCGCGGAGCCGGTCCCGGCCCCCGCACCCGAGCCGGAGGCGGACGCGGCCCCGGTCGCCGAACAGCCGATACAGCCGGAGGCACCCGCACCCGCACCCGTCCCCACCCCCGAGCCCGGCCCCGAGGTCATCGAGACCCCGGACCCGAGCGACGAGCCGGAGCCCGTACAGGCGGAGGAACCCGAAGAGGCGGAGGCGGCGCCCCCCGCGCCCGGCTACGACGACGCCGAGCGGGAGGCGGTCCTGCGGGTGATGCGGGAGCGCCGGGACATCCGCAACGGCTTCCGCAGCGACCCCATCCCGCACGAGGTGCTGCTGCGCGTCCTGGAGGCCGCGCACACGGCGCCCAGCGTGGGCCACTCGCAGCCCTGGGACTTCGTGGTCATCCGGTCCGCCGAGACGCGCCGCACGATGCACGAGCTGGCGCAGCAGCAGCGGGAGGCGTACGCGCAGTCGCTGCCGAAGGCGCGGGCGAAGCAGTTCAAGGAACTGAAGATCGAGGCGATCCTCGACACCCCGGTGAACATCGTGGTGACCGCCGACCCGACACGGGGCGGCCGCCACACGCTCGGCCGCCACACGCAGCCGCAGATGGCCCCGTACTCGTCGGCGCTCGCCGTGGAGAACCTGTGGCTGGCGGCGCGGGCCGAGGGCCTGGGCGTGGGCTGGGTGAGCTTCTTCGACGAGCGCGAGATGGTACGTACGCTGGGCCTTCCGGAGCACCTGGAGATCGTGGCGTACCTCTGTGTGGGGTACGTGGACGAGTTCCCCGAGGACCCGGAGCTGATGCAGGCGGGCTGGTCGAAGCGGCGCCCGCTGTCCTGGGTCGTCCACGAGGAGACCTACGGCCGCCGCGCCCTGCCCGGCGAGGCGCCGCACGATCTGCTCCAGGAGACCATCTCCGACATCCGCCCGCTGGACGCCAAGGCGCTGGGCGAGGCGTGGGAGCGCCAGAAGCGGATGACGAAGCCGGCCGGCGCGCTCGGCATGCTGGAGATCATCTCGGCGCAGCTGGCCGGACTGTCCCGGATGTGCCCGCCGCCGATCCCCGAGCCGGCGGCCGTCGCGGTGTTCGCGGGCGACCACGGGGTGCACGCGCAGGGCGTCACGGCGTGGCCCCAGGAGGTCACCGGCCAGATGATCGCCAACATGCTCGGCGGCGGCGCGGTGTGCAACGCGTTCGCGTCGCAGGTGGGCGCGGAGGTGTGCGTGGTCGACGTGGGCGCGGTCGCGGAACTGCCCGCGATGCCGGGCCTGCTGCCCCGGAAGGTACGGGCGGGCACGGCGGACTTCACCACGGGACCGGCGCTCACCCGCGAGGAGGTCCACGCGGCGATCGAAGTCGGCATCGAGACCGCCCGCGACCTGGTGGCGGCGGGCAACAAGGGCCTGCTGACCGGCGAGATGGGCATCGCGAACACGACGGCCTCGGCCGCGCTGATCTGCGTGTACACCGGGATGGACCCGGCCGAGGTGACGGGCCGGGGGACCGGCATCAACGACGAGATGCACGCCCGCAAGATCGACGTGGTGCGGCGCGCCCTGGAACTCCACCAGCCGGATCCGGCGGACCCGATCGGCGTCCTGGCGGCCGTCGGCGGCCTGGAGCACGCGGCGATGGCCGGCTTCCTGCTGGGCGGCGCGTCGCTCCGTACGCCGGTGATCCTGGACGGCGTGAGCGCGGGCGCGGCGGCCCTGGTGGCCCGGGCGATCGCCCCGGAGGCCCTGGCCGCGTGCATCGCCGGCCACCGCAGCGCGGAGCCGGGCCACGTGGCCGCGCTCAACAAGCTGGGCCTGCGCCCGCTGGTCGACCTGGACCTCCGCCTCGGCGAGGGCACGGGGGCGCTGCTGGCGCTGCCGATCGTGCAGAGCGCCGCGCGCGCGATGCACGAGGTGGCGACGTTCGACTCGGCGGGCGTGACGGAGAAGTAGCGCGGCACCGTTGCGGGGGCTCCGCCCCCGTACCCCCACTCCTCAATCGCCGGAGGGGCATGAGGGTGGCGCGGCCACTTTCAGCCCCGCCGGCGATTGAGGCGCGGGGCCCGGGGCAGCGCCCCGGGAAGGGGGCAGGGCCCGCCGCGGGCGCCCCCGCCCACCGCCCACCGCGGCCCCCGGGCCACCCCGTATCGTGAACACCACCTCGCCGCTCCACCGTCGCAGCGGCCCGCGCTTCCGCACCGCCCCGAGGAGCCCGCACCACCATGGCCGAGCACGCCGATCGCCCCGCCTACCCCGTCGGACTGCGCCTCAACGGGCGCCGCGTAGTCGTTGTCGGCGGCGGCCAAGTCGCGCAGCGCCGCCTCCCCGCCCTCATCGCGGCCGGTGCCGACATCGTCCTCGTGTCGCCGTCCGCCACCCCCTCCGTCGAAGCCATGGCGGACGCCGGCGAGATCCGCTGGGAGCGCCGCGGGTACGCCGACGGCGACCTCACCGACACCTGGTACGCGCTCATCGCGACCGACGACGACGCGGCCAACGAGGCCGCGTCCGCCGAAGCGGAACGCACCCGCACCTGGTGCGTCCGCAGCGACGACGCCGAAGCGGCCACCGCCTGGACGCCGGCCACCGGCCGCAGCGAGGGCGTCACCGTCGCCGTGCTCACCGCGGGCGCCCACGGCCGCGACCCGCGCCACTCCGCCGCCGTCCGCGACGCGATCGTGGAGGGCCTGCGCGACGGCAGCATCGCCGCCCCGCACCACCGCACCCGGACCGCCGGCGTCTCGCTCGTCGGCGGCGGCCCCGGCGACCCGGACCTCATCACCGTCCGGGGCCGCCGCCTCCTCGCCGAGGCGGATGTCGTCATCGCCGACCGCCTCGGCCCCCGCGACCTCCTGGACGAACTCCCGCCGCACGTCGAGGTGATCGACGCCGCGAAGATCCCGTACGGCCGCTACATGGCCCAGGAGGCCATCAACAACGCGCTGATCGAGCATGCCAAGGCCGGTAAGGCGGTCGTCCGGCTCAAGGGCGGCGACCCGTTCGTCTTCGGCCGGGGCATGGAGGAGGCACAGGCGCTCGCCGCCGAGGGCATCCCGTGCACCGTCGTGCCCGGCATCTCCAGCTCCATCTCGGTCCCCGGCGCCGCCGGCATCCCCGTCACCCACCGGGGCGTCGCCCACGAGTTCACCGTGGTCAGCGGGCACGTCGCCCCCGACGACGAACGCTCCCTGGTCGACTGGGCTGCCCTCGCCCGGCTGCGCGGCACCCTGGTACTCCTGATGGCCGTCGACAAGATCGGCGCCATCGCCCGTACGCTCGTGGAGCACGGCCGGTCGCCCGAGACCCCGGTCGCCCTCGTCCAGGAGGGCACGACGGCCGCCCAGCGCCGCGTCGACGCCACCCTCGCGACGGTGGCCGAGCGGGTGGCCGCCGAGGACGTCCGCCCGCCCGCCGTCATCGTCATCGGCGCGGTCGTGGAGGTCGGCGCGGTCCTCGCGCCGAGCGGCGAGTAATCAGCCGCGACGGGCCCAAGACCCAGACACTCGGCACCCCACCGGACAAGGCAGCAGCAGAACCGTGGCTGAACTCATCACCATCGACGCCCCCGACGACCCCCGCCTGAGCGACTACGTCAGTCTCACCGACGTGGAGCTCCGGCGCAGGAAGGAGCCCGCGGAGGGCCTCTTCATCGCCGAGGGCGAGAAGGTGATCCGCCGCGCCCGGCAGGCCGGGTACCGGATGCGCTCCATGCTGCTCTCGGCCAAGTGGGTCGACCAGATGCGGGACGTCATCGAGGAGAGCCCCGCCCCCGTCTACACGGTCGCCCCGGACCTCGCCGAACGCGTCACCGGCTACCACGTGCACCGGGGCGCCCTCGCCTCCATGCAGCGCGCACCCCTCCCGGACGCCGGTGAACTCCTCCGCACGGCCCGCCGCGTGGCGGTCATGGAGGCCGTCAACGACCATACGAACATCGGCGCGATCTTCCGCAGCGCCGCCGCCCTCGGGATGGACGCCGTCCTGCTCTCCCCGGACTGCGCCGACCCGCTGTACCGGCGCTCCGTCAAGGTCTCGATGGGCGCGGTGTTCTCCGTACCGTACGCACGCCTCGACACCTGGCCGCAGGGGCTCGGGACCGTACGCGAGGCCGGGTTCACGGTGCTCGCGCTGACGCCCGCCGAGAAGGCCGTCAGCATCGAGGAGGCGGCGCCGCACCGGATGGACCGGGTCGCCCTGATGCTCGGTGCCGAGGGCGACGGCCTCTCCGCACGGGCCCTCGCCGCCGCCGACCGGTGGGTGCGCATCCCGATGGCCCACGGTGTGGACTCGCTCAACGTCGGCGCGGCGGCCGCGGTCGCCTTCTACGCGGTGGCCACGGGACGCCCCGAGAGCTGACTACTGCCCGCTCTGCCCCTGGCTCCGGCCGTGCCCGAGGTCCACGCCGAGCCCCCGGGCGGGGCCCTGGCAGCCCTGCGCCGCCGCGATTCCCAGCGCCACCAGCAGCGTCACCACCACGAAGACGACGAGCCGCTGCCGCAGCAGCCTCGGGTTGGCCGGGCGCCGCCCCGTCGAGGTCGTCCGGGTCCCGGGCCGGGTGCCCGGCCTGCCGTTCGTCCCGTTGGTGCCCTGCGGACGCCTGGCCGGCCGCGCCGCCCCGCGCGGCTGCTGCACCGGCCGGCCGCCCCCCGTGCGGGCGGGGGCGGGGCGCGCCGCCGACGGCCGGTTCTGCGGGCGCGACCCCGGCGCCGGCCCGGCCGCCCGGCGGGTCTGCTGCTCGGTGTACGGGCCGTCCAGCCGGCCGGTCGGGCGGTCCGCCTCCTGGGCCGAACGCTGGACGGGCGGCCGGCTCTCGTGCAGCCCCTGCGCCTCGCGCGCCGCGATCTCCTTGAGCCGCATCGACAGCTGGAGCGTGCTCGGGCGCTCCTCGGGGTCCTTCGCCAGGCAGGCGCTCACCAGCGGCGCCAGCGCGTCGTGCACATCGAAGAGCTGGGGCTCCTCGTGCACCACGCGGTAGAGCATCACCTCGGAACTGCCGTGCCCGAAGGGCGAGTCGGCCATCGCCGCGTACGCCAGCGTCGCCCCGAGCGAGAACACGTCCGTCGCCGGCGTCACCGCGGCCCCGCGCACCTGCTCGGGCGCGAGGAAGCCGGGCGAGCCCACCGCCGTGCCGACGTGCGTCAGGGTGGACGCGCCCGTCGACCAGGCGATGCCGAAGTCGATGATCCGGGGGCCCTTGGGGGAGAGGAGGATGTTCGACGGCTTCAGGTCCCGGTGGACCACCCCGGCCTCGTGCACCGCGACCAGGCCCTCGGAGAGCGCCGCCCCGATCGAGGCGACCTCGGCGGCCGACAGCGGGCCCTCCTCGGCCACCTTGTCGTGCAGCGAGGGCCCCGGGACGTACTGCGTGGCGAACCAGGGGCGGTCCGCCTCCAGGTCGGCGGCGACCAGCCGGGCCGTGCAGCCGCCGCGGATCCGCCGGGCGGCGGACACCTCCCGCGCGAACCGCGACCGGAACTCCTGATCCTCCGCCAGGTCAGGGCGGATCACCTTCAGCGCCACGCGCTGGCCCCGCCGGTCCGAACCCAGGTAGACGACCCCCATCCCGCCGGCCCCGAGCCGCCGGTGCAGCCTGAACGAGCCGACGACACGCGGGTCCTCGCGCCGGAGCCGCATCATCGCCATGTCTGCCCATCCCCGCTGCCTGGTACGCCTGACGAGGCACAGCTTACGTACCCGCCGCCCGGGGCGCTCAGAGGCCGCGCCCTCGCGCGGCATTCGATTGTCAGTGCCGGGTGGGAGACTTGAGGAGTGGTCAGGGAGCCGCGGATCCTGGCGCCCCGGCCCGTGCGAGATCTCAAAGGTCCGTCGCAGAAGGGGGATTGGATCAGTGAAGGGCGATCGAGTCGAGATAGTGGTGGACGCCGGGGACAGCACCCGGACCTACGAGGTGGTGGCCTCCCGGGCCGGCCGCCGGGTGGAGACCGCGGTCCGCCGGGGCGTGGTCGAAGTGAGTGAAGTCACCAGGAACGGGTCCGTGGTGCGCACGGCCCGCTTCATGGCGACCAGGGTCCTCGCCCTGGTCGAACAGCCGGTACCCAGGGAGGACACCTCCGAGCGTCCCCTCCGGGAAGACCCCAACCCCGCGTAGCCCGTCTCCACCCAGGGGAGTACGCCGACCGGGCACGGCTCATCCTCCGGGAGGCCCGGGATTCGGTACGCGGGCATGACGCCGCCCGTCACCCGAATCCCTAATGTTGAGTCCAAGCGGCGGGCGTCGCACTCGTCCCCCGAGGTCAAACGCCCGCCGCCCCACATCAGGTCAGGAGAGGAACCATGGCTGACACGGCAGCTCGGACGGTGGTCCGCACGCGGACACGCACCTCGTACGCCGCGTCCGGCCGCCGCCACCCGCTGGTGGCGACCGCCATGGTCCTTCCCCTGGCGGCCCTGCTCGTCGTCGTCTTCGGCGGCTGGGAAGCAGTGGTCACACAGGCGTCGTCCGTGGGCGTGATGCTGGGGCGCTGAGCGGCGCCCCGGGTCCGGAAGAGCGGTCCGGACCGGGACATCCGGCCAACAACCCCGTGGGGACGGGGGTGCGGCGGACGGCAGCGTTTGTCCGGTCAGCTGGGGAGCTGACCGGACATCGCGCTGTCCGGGGCGGAATGCCTCCGGCCGCCACCCGTGGGTGTACGCCCTGCGGGGCGCGCCCGCCCCCCGGAGCGCCGGCCGCCACCCGTCCGCGTACGCCCTGCGGGGCGCGCCCGGCCCCCGGAGCGCCGGCCGCCGCGGCCCTGACCCCCGGCGCCTTCCCTGCGCGTACGCTCTGCCGGGGGCGTGACCGCCCCAGCCCGTTCCGCGCCCCCGGGGGAGACCGTGACCACCGCACTCGTCCGCGCGCTGGGGGACCTCGCCCACCGGGCGGCCCACCCGGCCGGCTGCGGCTCCCGTCCCTGTCCGCCGCCCGCCGTGCTCGCCGAACGCGACGACGGGACCGTCGTCCGCAGCGGCCCCGTCGTCGCCAAGGCGCACGCCGCCGATACGGACACGGCGGCGCTGGCCGTACGGCTGCGCCTGGCGGCCGGGCCGGGGCAGACCGGCATCCTGCTGGCGCCCCTCCCGCACCCGGACCGCGGCGCCCACCTCGCCGAACTGCACGGCCGCCCCGTCACCCTGTGGCCCCACGGCGAGCCCGTCGACCCCGGCGACCCGGACGCCGCGCCCTGGGAGGAGGCCGGTGCGCTCCTGGCGCGGCTGCACCGGACCGAGGTCCGGGGACCGCTCCCCGCCATGCGCGGGCCCGTGAAGGCCGCGCTCGCCGTGTCCCGGATGCGTACCGCCCGTCCAGGAGACCCGGCCGCGGAGCCGGTGCTCGCGGCCTGGCGCGGGCTGCCGGGCTGGGCGCGGGGGGAGGAGGGGGCCGGGGACGGGCCCCGGGCGGCCTCTCCGGGGGGCCGGGGACCGTACCTCTGCCACGGAGACCTCCACCTGGGCCAGCTCGTGCGCCACCCCGCCCCGCACGGCCGCTGGCTGCTCATCGACGTGGACGACGCCGGCCTCGGCGATCCGGCCTGGGACCTCGCGCGTCCCGCCGCCTGGTACGCGGCCGGGCTGCTCCCGCCGGACGTCTGGCTCCGCTTCCTGGACGCCTACCGGGCGGGCGGGGGCCCCGCCGTACCCGGCGACGGCGATCCCTGGCCCGCGCTGGACGTGCCGGCCCGCGCGCTGACCGTGCAGACCGCCGCGCTCGCCTGGGCCAAATCGGCGGCGGAGGAGCGGGCTCCGGATGAGGTGGAACAGGTCATGATCGACGCATGTGCCCGAATCGCCTCGCTCCCGCCCGAGTTGGCGGCCGAACACACGTCGTAGGGTGAACCGACCGTCGGCGGGCATGCATTCCGGCGACGGCGAACCGACGGCGAGGAGTGAGCCCGAACATGCAGTGTCCCAAGTGCCACGCACAGATGCACACGTACAACCGCAACGGCATCCAGATCGAGCAGTGCAGCGGCTGCCGGGGGATATTCCTGGACTACGGCGAGCTGGAGACGCTGACCCGCATCGAGTCCCAGTGGGCGCAGCAGGCCCCGCCGCAGGCCGCCCCGCCGCAGGCCTACCCCTCCGCCCCCGCGCCCGCCTGGGGTGCCCCGCACCACGGCGGCCACCACGGCCACTACCGGCAGAAGAGCTTCGGCCGCATGCTCTTCTCCTCCTGACCGTGTCCGGCGGGCCCCGGCATCCGTGCCGGCGGCCCGCCCGCACGCGCGGGCACGACGAAGCCCCGGTCGCCGAGACGACCGGGGCTTCATGACAGTGCGCGATACTGGGATTGAACCAGTGACCTCTTCCGTGTCAGGGAAGCGCTCTCCCGCTGAGCTAATCGCGCGGGGTGAACCTGCGTGTACTGCGTGCGCGATACTGGGATTGAACCAGTGACCTCTTCCGTGTCAGGGAAGCGCTCTCCCGCTGAGCTAATCGCGCGGGTGATCCTTGCGGACCCGTGATCCTTGCGGATCAGTGGACGATACTGGGATTGAACCAGTGACCTCTTCCGTGTCAGGGAAGCGCTCTCCCGCTGAGCTAATCGTCCTTGGAGGTGGAGACGGGATTTGAACCCGTGTAGACGGCTTTGCAGGCCGTTGCCTCGCCTCTCGGCCACTCCACCAGGGGCGGGAGTCCGGGAAGAATCCCCCGCCTTCTGCGAGCGGACGACCAGGTTCGAACTGGCGACCTCAACCTTGGCAAGGTTGCGCTCTACCAACTGAGCTACGTCCGCTTGTCTTTCCCGGTCCGCTTGCGCGTCCCGGCGACGTGTTGAACTCTAGCGGATTCCGGGGCCAGCACAAAAACGCGTTTGTGCAGCGTGCTGAGGTGCGCTCGCCCCGGCGCGGGGCGCCGTGCGCCGTCCTACACTCGCGGACGTGCACGACCTCGCTCCCATGGCCCGCTTCGGCGGCCTCGTCGCCTCCGGTCTGCGGGATGTGACCAGTGATCCCGCCGCCCTCGACTCGTCCGGTTTCTGGGCCGTCTGCGCGGGCTTCGAGTCCTCCCTGACCTGCGCCCGCTTCGACACCGTGCGCCCCGCCCCGGTGCCTGCCCCGGTCCCCGGTGCCTGGCACGGCCCCGCCGCCGGCGACTGGACCTCCTCGCTCGACCGCGAGGCGTACACGGAGGGCGTACGGCGCATCCGCGCGTACATCGCGACCGGTGAGGTCTACCAGGCCAACCTCTGCCGCGTGCTGACCGCGCCGCTGCCGGGGCCGGGCCCGGCCGACGTGGACGCCCTCACCGCGCTGCTGGCGCGCGGCAACCCGGCCCCGTACGCAGGAACGATTCGGCTCCCCGCGCACGGCGTCGAGATCGCCACCGCCTCGCCCGAACTGTTCCTGCGCAGGGACGGCCGCACCATCGAGTCCGGGCCCATCAAGGGGACCGGCCGCACCGAGGCCGACCTGCTGGAGAAGGACCACGCCGAGAACGTCATGATCGTGGACCTGGTCCGCAACGACCTGGGCCGGGTCTGCGCCACCGGATCGGTCACCGTCCCCGGCCTCTGCGCCGTCGAGAAGCACCCCGGCCTCGTCCACCTCGTCTCCACCGTGCGCGGCCGCCTCGCCGACGGCGCCGGCTGGCCGGAGATCCTCGCCGCCGCCTTCCCGCCCGGCTCGGTCACCGGCGCCCCCAAGTCCAGCGCGCTGCGGATCATCGGCGAACTGGAGACCGCCCCGCGCGGCCCGTACTGCGGCGGCATCGGCTGGGTGGACGCCGACCGCGGGACCGCCTCGCTCGCCGTCGGCATCAGAACCTTCTGGACCGACCGCACAGGACCCGCACCCCTCCTCCGCTTCGGCACCGGCGCCGGCATCACCTGGGGCTCCGATCCGCAACGCGAGTGGGACGAGACCGAACTGAAGGCGTCCAGGCTGCTCGCTGTAGCGTCGGGCGCATACGAAGCGACCGGAAGGACCGCACCATGAGGATCTGGGTCAACGGCGAGCTGCGCCCCGCCGACGACGCCCGGGTGTCCGTGCTCGACCACGGGCTCACCGTCGGCGACGGCGTCTTCGAGACGCTCCGGGTCTCCCAGGGCCGCCCCTTCGCCCTCACCCGCCACCTCGACCGGCTGACCCGCTCCGCCCGGGGCCTCGGTCTGCCCGACCCCGACCTGGACGAGGTGCGCCGCGCCTGCGCCGCCGTCGTGGAGGCCAACCCGGTCGGGCTCGGCCGTCTGCGGATCACGTACACCGGCGGCATCTCGCCCCTCGGCTCCGACCGGGGCGACGCGGGCCCCGGCCTCGTCGTCGCCCTCGGCGAGGTGACGCGCCGCCCCGACACCACGGCCGTCGTCACCGTGGACTGGACCCGCAACGAGCGCGGCGCGCTCACCGGCCTCAAGACCACGTCGTACGCGGAGAACGTCGTCGCCCTCGCCCGCGCCCACGAGCAGGGTGCGTCCGAGGCGCTGTTCGCCAACACCGTTGGGCGGCTCTGCGAGGGCACCGGGTCCAACGTCTTCGTCGTCCTGGACGGGCAGCTCCACACCCCGCCCGTCGCCTCCGGCTGCCTGGCCGGCATCACCCGGGCGCTCGCGGTGGAGTGGACCGGGGCGCAGGAGACCGACCTCCCGTTCGACGTCCTGGACCGTGCCGAGGAGGTCTTCCTGACCTCCACCCTCCGTGACGTGCAGGCCGTCCACCGGATCGACGGCCGGGAGCTGCCGGGGGCGCCGGGACCGGTGACCGCCAAGGCGATGCGGATCTTCGAGGAGCGGGCGGCCGACGACCTCGACCCGTAAGGCAACCGGCCCGTCCGCGTAAATACGGGTGACGGGCACCGGCGCAGGGGATAGAAAACACCTGATGACGACGACACTGCGGCCGGCCGGGCCGATCCAGTCAGGCGCCGACGGCGCACAGCGGCGCGCGTACGACGTGTGCGACAACGGGCGCCCCATCGGCTCCGTCACGCTCGCCGTCGAGCCGGGAGCGGGCGGGGCGACGGGCCTGATCAGAGATCTCCGGATCGACGAGGCCGTCCGCAGGCGCGGCCGGGGCACCATCGCCGCGCTGGCCTCCGAGGAGATTTTGCGCGGCTGGGGCTGCGCCCAGGTGTGCACGGAGGTGGCCGCCGGGGACACCGCGGGACAGCGGCTGGCCGCCGCGCTCGGCTACACCGAGCGGAGCCGCAACATGGTCAAGACGCTGCCGGAGGAGCCCCCGGCCCTCCCCGAGGGGCTCACCGCACACCCGATGACGCCCGAGGAGTTCGCGGCCTGGGAGCGCGACGCGATCGCCGCGTACACGGAGAGCCTGGTGGGCCGGGGCCTCCCGCGAGAGGCGGCGCCTGCCGCGGCCCGCGCCTCCCACGCCCGCCACCTGCCGGACGGCCTCGCCACCGAGGGGGTGCGGCTGGACCACCTGCGCCACGGGGGCGAGACGGTCGGCCATGTCTGGGAGGCGCCGTTCGAGATGCACCCCGGCATGCGCATCGGCTACGTGTTCGACGTGGAGGTGGCGGAGCGGTACCGGGGGCGGGGCTACGGACGGGCCCTGATGCTCCAGGCCGAGCGGATCGCCCTGGCGGCGGGCGAGACGCGGATCGGCCTGCACGTCGTCACGGCCAACACCCCGGCCCTGCGGCTGTACGAATCGCTCGGTTACGAGCCGACCCGGCACAACCTGGCCAAACCGCTGTAGGTCCTGCCCCTCAGCCCTGCTCGGCCAGGAGCCGGTCGGCGATCTCCTCGATCCGCTCGCGCAGCCCGTCCTGGCTCTTGCCGCCGTCCAGGCGCTCCCCGCCGATCACGTACGTCGGTGTGCCGGTCACCCCGATCGCCTTGCCCTCGGCCTGGTCCGCGTCCACGATCAGCATGTGCCGGCCGTCGATGAGCGCGGTGTCGAACTCCTCCGCGTCCAGACCCAGCTCCCCGGCCACCTCGACCAGCAGCTTCTCGCCCCGGTCCCCGAGATCACCGGTGCGCGCGAGCACCGCTTCGACGTACGGCCAGCCACTGCCCTGGGCCACGGCCTCCTCGGCGGCCTGTGCGGCGGCGTAGGCGTGCTTGTGCTTCTCCAGGGGGAAGTGGCGCAGCCGGATCTCCAGCCGGTCCCCGTACCGGGCCCGCAGAGCGTGCACATCGGTGAGGGCGTGGTGGCAGTCGGGGCACTGGAGCTCGCACCAGACGTCGAGGACGACCGGCGTTGCGGGGGTGGAATCGCTCATGGGGCCAGTCTCGCAGGGCGGGCGGCCCGGTCTCGTCCCGGCACCGCCGGTACGGCACCTGGGAAGGAGCCCGGCCCCTGAGATGTCCCTGATACGGGCCCGGGGCATGGCCGCCCGCCCGGTGGCCGGTGCAGGATGGAAGGGACGTATCCCCCTGCGCCAGGAGGCACCGATGCTTGCCGAGACCATTTGTTCCGCGGTGTCCGCGGCGGGCCTGGGCATCGCGGCCGTCACCGCGTACCGCAAGCGGTTCCTCACCGCCACGAGGATCGCCGCCTATGCGCTGGTGCCGGTCGGCCTGGTGCTGACGGGGGTCGTGAAGTGGGTGACGGACATCGCGTTCAAGCCGAGCGTCTGGCTGGGCTTCGGTCTGCTGGCGGTGGCCTGGCTGCTCTTCATGATCACGCGCGCGGTCGAACGCCGGGGCGGCGGCAGCCGCAAGGAACGCAGGGCGGCCGCCCGGGCCGCCCGGGGTGAGGCCGTCGAGCCGGCCGCGTCGGCCCCCTCGCTCGGCGCGGGCTCCTCGGCGGGCGGCGCGGGCTCGCGCGCGAAGCCGGGGAAGCAGGGCAAGCAGTCCGCCTCGGCCGGAGCCGGCGAGGACTTCAGCGACATCGAGGCCATCCTGAAGAAGCACGGCATCTGACACCGCGAACCGTCGGACCCGCGAGCCCCGCCGCATCATGCGGCGGGGCTCGCCCCGTCTCACCAGGTGAATCGTTTCTCCCGGGATTCCTTGACCCTGCCCGGCGGGGCCGCATAGCGTCCCGCTGGGCTGTGAACCCTTGCGTTCAGGCCCCATGACACCGGGGGCGGGACGCGTGGACCGTGCGGCGGACGCCGCCCCCTTCCGCGTGCCCGAAACGGAGAAGCGATGGCCCTGTTCGACCTGCCCCTGGACCAGCTGCGGGGCTACCGGCCCGACCCCGACGAGCCGGAGGACTTCGACGCCTTCTGGCAGCTCACCCTGGACGAGGCCGCCGCCCACCCGCTGAACGCCGAGTTCGCGCCCTACGACGGCGCGCTGGCCGCGGTCGACTCGTACGACGTGTCGTTCGCCGGCTGGGGCGGGCACCGGATACGCGCCTGGCTGAACGTTCCCGCGGGGGCCGAGGGCCCGCTGCCGACCGTCGTGCACTACCTCGGCTACGGCGGTGGCCGGGGCCTGCCGCACGACCACCTGGTGTGGCCCTCGGCCGGCTGGGCCGCGCTGATCGTGGACACCCGGGGTCAGGGCGCGGTGAACCACCACTCGGCGGGCGCCACCCCGGACCCGCACGGCGCCGCCAATCCGCAGGCGCCCGGGTTCATGACCAACGGCATCCTCGACCCGGAGACGTACTACTACCGCCGGGTCTTCACGGACGCGGTGCGCGCCGTCGAGGTCGCCCGCAGCCACCCGGCCGTCGACCCGGCCCGCATCGTCGTGAACGGCGCCAGCCAGGGCGGCGGCATCACCCAGGCCGTGGCGGCCCTCAGCCCGCATGTGAAGGCCGCGTTCGTGGACGTACCGTTCCTGACGCACTTCCGGCGGGCCGTCGAGATCACCGACAAGGACCCGTACCAGGAGATCGTCCAGTTCCTCGCCACCCGGCACGGCGCGGACGCCCAGGTGTTCCGCACCCTGTCGTACTTCGACGGCGTCAGCTTCGCGGCCCGCGCGACCGTGCCCGCGCTCTACTCGGTCGCCCTGATGGACGCGATCTGCCCGCCCTCCACGGTCTTCGCCGCCTACAACCGCTGGGCCGGGCCCAAGGAGATCGGGATCTACCCCTGGAACGGCCACGAGGGCGGCACCGGCGTCCACCGCCAGGTGCAGCTCCGGATGCTGCGCGAGCTGCGCTGAGCCGAGGGGTGCGGGGGCGGGGGCGCGGGGGCGGCGACCCGAAAACGTAAGGGAATATCGGACGCCGGAGCGATTACGGATGCCCCCGTGACGGGTGAACTCCCGCCGGGTGGGGCCATGTTGGTAACGAGCACTCCCGGGACTGCGTCATGATCGTCCCGAAATGGTGGACACCTCTCGGGGCGATGCCCCCGCACCCCCTGGCGAAGAGCCGCGCGGCTGCCTCTTCGCGCTTTCCCAGCCCCCTCTGATGATCTTCCTCACGGTCGTCGGCAGCCTGCTGCTGATGGCCGCGTTGCACGATCTCTTCCTGCTGTGAGCGGTCAGCCGGCCGCTTCCCGGCGGCGCGCCCGGTACGCGGCCACGTGCAGGCGGTTACCGCAGGTGCGGCTGGAGCAGTAGCGGCGGGAGCGGTTGCGCGAGAGGTCCACGAAGGCGTGCCGGCAGTCCGGCGCCTCGCACCGCCGCAGCCGCTCCGTCTCGCCCGCCACGATGATGAAGGCGAGGGCCATGCCGCAGTCGGCCGCCAGGTGGTCGGCGATCGAGGCGTCCGGCGAGAAGTAGTGCACATGCCAGTCGTAGCCGTCGTGGGCGGTGAGCTGCGGTGTGGTGCCCGCCGCGGCCACCAGGGCGTTCACCAGCCCGGCGGCGGTGCGCGCGTCCCTGGCGGCGAAGACCTCGGCGAACCGGGCGCGCACGTCGTGCACGGCCCGCAGGTCCCGCTCATCGAGCACGCCGATCCCGCTCACCCGGTGGCGTACGGCGAACGCGTGGAGTGCCGCGACGTCGGCGAGTCCGTCGGCCGGCGCGGCGCCCCCCTCCGGCTCGCTCTCCGGCGCGGTGTTCACCAGATCGACCACCAGGTCGAGGGCGATCCGGGTGTCGTGGGGGATCAGCACGCTTTCGCTCCCTGGCCTCCGGCGGGCGGGCGCCCGCCGATGCCGGACGACTCTACTGGGCTCGGACGGGACGCGGACCGGCGCCGGTCACCGCGGTGGATCCGCGGTCACCGGCGCCGGTGTCAGCCGTATGAGGTTGTCCGCGCGACGCCGTCTCCCCGAGTCGGACGGCGTCGTGCAGCTCTCGGCCTGGCTCAGCTCTCGGCCAGGATGTGTGAGAGCTCCGTATCGAGGTCGAAGTGACGGTGTTCGGTGCCCGGTGGAACCGCGGCGTCGGTCCGCTTCAGGAACGACTCCAGGGCCCGTGCCGGGGCCTCGAGCAGTGCTTCGCCCTCTGGGGAGCTCAGCGCGATGCAGACGACGCCCTGGCCGTGACTACGGGATGGCCAGACACGTACGTCTCCGGTGCCGGTGGGCCGGTGCAGCCCCTCGGCAAGGAGGTCGCGGGCGAAAACCCACTCGACCGTCTCCTCCGCTCCGGTGTGGAAGGTGGCGTGCACGGCATAGGGATCGGCCGTGTCATACCGCAGGCCCGCGGGTACAGGCAGTGAGGACTCGCTCGACACAACGAGGCGCAGGTGCAGCTCGCAGCTGACCGTGGTGTTCATAAGCGCCAGGGCCTTTCGCTCAGTGTGCGCTCGGGGATTCGCACGTCGGCGAAATCGACATGCCACCTACGGTGGCGTTGTAAACCCCTCTGACCGTTTTGGGATGCTTCGGGTAGCTCGTACAGCGGTGTGTAACTTTGCGTCATGCGGCCATTCCAGTGACACGAGACGGTCCGGTAGGTTGGATCCATGAATGCGGAGAGTGACGAGCGGGACGGTGTCGCCGCGGCGAAGACACCGGCTCCCGCCGCGGGGGAAACGCCTCGCGATGCGACGGGGGACGTCATACCGGGGGTGACCAAGGAGGAGCCGGCGCTCGGCTCCAGAGCGCCCGGCTTCATCAAGGCGTCCCGGGCACTGCATCTGAGCTGGCAGGTCGGCGTCTTCGTCGTCGGCCTGGCCGTCGTGGTGGCCGGCATCATCATGCTGCCGCTGCCGGGCCCCGGCTGGCTGGTGATCTTCGGCGGCATGGCGATCTGGGCGACCGAGTTCGTCTGGGCCCAGCTGGTGCTGCGCTGGACCCGGCGCAAGGTCACCGAGGCGGCCCAGCGGGCGCTCGACCCCAAAGTCCGCCGGCGCAACATCATCCTCACGGTGATCGGACTCGTGATCATCGCGGTGCTCGTCGGGATCTACGTGTGGAAGTTCGGGATCGTCATGCCCTGGAAGATCCACGAGTGACCCCGGGGCGCTCCCCGAGGTGGTCATGGGACGCCACTGACATGCGGTAATGTTTGCGGTGCGCCCGGGCGATTAGCTCAGTGGGAGAGCGCTTCGTTCACACCGAAGAGGTCACTGGTTCGAACCCAGTATCGCCCACCCGGACCGACGGCCCGGAAGCTCCAAGAGCTTCCGGGCCGTCGGCGTTCCCGCCCTCACCTCACCGCATCCGCCCCAGCGCCTCCTTCAGCCGCCGGGCGTCCCGCAGCCGCCTCTCGTACGTCGCCCCCACCGCCAGCAGCAGCACCCCGGCCGGCGCCGGCGCCACCCATCGCGGCAGCACCCCCGCCACCTGCACCACGTACGGCGCGAGCTCGTGCAGCGCGTCCAGTGCCAGCACCGCGCCGCCCAGCACCAGCAGCGCCTGGAGCCGCAGCCGCGCACCCGCCAGCGTGACCCCCAGGGCCGCCGCCCCCAGCAGCAGCGGACGCCCCCAGTGCGGGTCCGTCCAGGCCGCGCCCAGCGACGGCACCAGCGTCACCGCGAGCCCCGCCCCGTACGCCGTCCACGAAGAGGCCGACGGATCGCGGCGCCGCCGCAGCACCCCGACCACCAGCGCCGCCGCGGTCACCGGCAGGGTGTACGCCTCCGGGGCCGACACCCCCGACACCATGAGGCGCACCCACGCGGCCGGCACGAACAGCGCCGTCGCCAGGTACCCCGCGAACGGACGCCGCTCCGGGCGCAGCGCCGCCCCCGCCGCGAGCACCCCGCACAGCGCCAGCACCAGCGCCAGGAACCGCGCGTCCCCCACCGCCATGGCGACCGCCACCACACCCGCCGCCGCACCGGCCACCTCGACCGGCACCGCCACCGGACGTCCCTTCAGCCGGGCCCCCAGCAGCGTCGTCACCGCCGGCACCGCCAGCACCGGCACAGCCGCCTCGTGCACCGCGAGCCCCAGCGAGGAACCCAGCGCGGCCATCGGCACCACGGCGCACGCCACGGCCGCACAGGCCGCCGCGGGCACCACCACCGGCGAGGCGCCCTCCTGCCGGTCCAGGGCAACCGCGAGCGCCACGAACACCACCACGAGCACACCGAACGCCGTGTACGTGGCCGCCTCCGTCGCCGGCGACAGCAGCCCCGCACCCACCGCGCCGGCCACCCCGACCGCACCGGCCGTCACCGCCACACCCCGCGCCCCGGCCCGCAGCCCGGCCACCGCCAGGCCGAACGCCGCCACGGCCAGAACCAGCTGCCCCGCCAGAGCCGCCGCGAAGGACAGGTCCAGCGCGGCCGGCAGCACCATCAGACCCGCCCAGCCCAGCGCCACGGCGGCCGACCCCGCCGCACCCCGCCACGCGGGCCCGGGCGCCGGCACCGGCCCGGCCCACCCGAGCAGACCGTCCCACCAGCGGTACGCGGCACCGAGCGCCACGGCCACCAGCAGCAGCACCGCCGGGGCGGCCGCCATCCCGTCCCACGGCAGGTCCGCCGCACCCACCGCCCCCCGCGCCCCGCCGCGCGGAACGCCGGACCACACCGCGCCCAGCCGCGTCACCGGGCCCGCCGCGACCACCGTCACCGGAGCCAGCGACACCAGGACCGCGCCGGCCGCCACGACCGCCGACGCCCACGCGGCCCCCCGGGCCGCCGCGACGCCCAGCGGAGCCCGTACGGCGATCCCCAGCGCCCCGGCGCACAGCAGGTACACCAGCCCGCGCCAGCCCTCCGGCGCCCCGGCGGCCGGTGCCCCGCCCACCGCCGCGACGGCCGCGAGACCAGCCACCACGCCGCCGGCCGTCGCGAAGGACACCGGAGCCTTGCGCGCCCCCGCCAGGGCGAGCACCGCCCCCGCCAGCAGCAGCGCCCCCGGCGCCACCGCACCGGCGGGCCCGGCGGCCGTCAGCGACTCCACCAGCCCCACCAGCAGCCCCGCGCCGCCCGTCGCGCACAGAGCGACGCAGGCCACGACCCGTACCGAAGCCCGCCCGGCCGTCAACGACACAGCGCCGTCCAGCGCGGCCGTCACCAGCAGCGCCGCCGAGAACCACAGCGCCCCGCCGTCCGCCGCCCACACCCACAGCACCAGCGGCAGCTGCGCCGGGACGACGGCCAGCGGAAGCGGCAGCCGCAACCCGCCCAGGAGCAGCCCGTAGGCCGCCCACAGCAGCGCGAGCACCGCCGCCGCAGTCCCCGCGTACGCGGCACCGTCCGCGTCCGGCACCGCCACCGCGTACACCGCGTACGCGTCGAGCACCATCAGCACCGACGCCACCGCCGTCAGCGCCTCGGCCGTCGCGCCCAGACCCCGGCGCAGCAGCGTCGCCGGAGCGGCCAGCGCCCCGGCCGTCACCGCTGTCAGCACCGCGCTGCGGCCGCCGATGCCCAGGTCGCCCCAGCTGACGAGGGTGAACGCGAGGGCGGCGACCGCCAGCAGCAGCCCGCCGAGGGCCAGCAGCACGTTCTGCACGCTGCGCTTCGAGGCCGGACGCGCCGGGCCGAACCCACCGGCGCCCGGTCCCCAGGGCGCCACCGGCCCCCGGGACGGCCCCCAGGGAGCGGAGCCGGCGGCTTCCAGCGCCCGCAGCAGCCAGGCGCGGCGGGTCAGCAGCTGGGCCCGGCGGGCGTCCAGCCGGGCCAGTTCACGATCGAGGAGCGCCAATTCCTCGGCGGGCGGCGGCACAGGTTCCATGGACGCGAGTGTGCTGCGCGCCACGCGGGCGGACATGCGTCCGCGTACTCAGATACCCGCCTGAGTACGCGCATCCTGGGGCGCATCATGGGGAAGTGAACTGGAACCACTACCGATTCGTCAGCGTATGGGAGCTTCAGGCGCCGCCCGACGCGGTCTACGGCGCGCTCGAACGCGTCGAGGACTATCCGCGGTGGTGGCCGCAGGTCCGCGAGGCCACCCGGTCCGGCAGCGACTCCGGCACCACCCGCATCCGCTCCTTCCTCCCGTACGACCTCGTCATGACCGTGCGCGAACAGCGTCACGACCCGGCGCGCGGCGTCCTCGAAGCCGCGCTCGGCGGCGATCTCGACGGCTGGATCCGCTGGACGGTCGCCCCCCACGGCTCCGGCACCCGCGTCGTCTACGAGCAGGAGGTCGAGGTGCGCCGGACGCTGATGCGGGTCCTCGCGCTGCCCTGCCGGCCGGTGTTCCGCGCCAACCACGCCCTGATGATGCGGGCCGGGCGGCGCGGGCTCGCGGCCCGGCTGGAAGCGGTTTGAACCACGGCCGCCCCGCCCTGTATGGTTCAACCCGTTCCCGGGCGATTAGCTCAGTGGGAGAGCGCTTCGTTCACACCGAAGAGGTCACTGGTTCGAACCCAGTATCGCCCACCCCGGAGAGGCCGGTCCGTCAGCACCACCGACGGACCGGCTTTCGTGTGTCCGGATGCCCCACCGCTCACGCCGCCGTGCGCAGCTCCGGGCGCAGCGGCCAGGCCGGGTCCACCGTCTCCGGCGTCCCGCTCCGCGCGAACCACGCCTGGAGCCCCCGCGCCTGCGCGGCGTGCCACACCGCCTGGAGCGTGTGCAGCTCCGCCGGGCTCAGCCGTTCGAGCCGGGTCGAGAAACGGCGCCCCACCGCCCGGACCAGCTCCAGCGAGGCCGCCGCGTCCGCCGCCGCGTCGTGCGCCCCGTCCAGCAGTACGCCGTACAGCTCGCACAGGTCCGTGAGCGTGCGCCGGCCCTTGCGGTAGCGGTCCAAGTGCTTGTCCAGCACCCGGGGATCGAGCACACACAGCGGCGAACGCTCCAGGTACGCGCCCAGCGACGACGCCCGGTGCCGCTTCAACTCCCGGTCCAGCAGCGTCAGATCGAACGGCGCGTTCATCACGACGAGCGGCCGCCCCGCCGCGCACTGCTCGGCCAGCGCCCGCGCCATCTCCTCCACCGCCGGCGCCGGCCAGCGGCCGTTGCGCTGGAGATGGTCGTCGGTCAGCCCGTGGATCTCCGTCGCCCCCGGAGGCACCGGCACCCCCGGATTCACCAGCCAGCGGGTGACACGCACCGGGCCGTCCGCCCGGTCCTGGACCACCAGGGCGGCCGAGACGATCCGGTCCTCCTCGACGTCCACACCCGTCGTCTCCGTGTCGAAAGCGGCCAGCGGCCCCTCGTACCAATGAGTCATCCCCGAACTCCTCGCGCACGCACGGCAGATGGCGGGATTCCTCTGCCCGGTTCGGTGATACCCGCGCCCTTTGCCTGATACGCCGTTTGCACGCGGTCCCGTGCGGTGACAACACAAGTACCGGCAGCGGAAGTTGACCGCCCGGCAGCTCTCATCCCCATCGGTACGGCCCGGAAGGCTTACGGAGCCATGGCGCTCGCGCAGCCCGAACCGAGCGGGCTGCTGCCCCAGCGGACCGCACCGCTGCGCGGCGGACTCGCCACCACCGCCTGCATGGAGACCCTCCAGGTGGGCTACCTCCACGCCGTCGCCGCGGCGGCGGGCTGCTCGCTGTCGCAGCCCTTCCCCGACAACGGCATCGACTGGCACGTCAGCCACGGTTCCCCCGGCCATCTCGTGGACGACGAGGTGACCATCAAGGTCCAGCTGAAGTGCACCTACCAGATACCGCCCCGGCCGCCCGGCCCCTCCTTCGCCTTCACGCTGGACAACGCCCACCTGGTGAAGCTCGCCCGGACGCCCGTGTCGGTGCACAAGATCCTGGTCGTGATGCTCGTGCCCCGCAGCCAGGACGACTGGCTGCGGGCAAGCCCCGACAGCCTCGACCTGCGGCACTGCTGTTACTGGACCAACCTGGCCGGCCACCCCGTGACCGGCCGCCACCGGACCACCGTGCGGCTCCTGACCTCGCGCGTCTTCGACGACCGGGCGCTCTGCGAGATCATGACCCGCGTCGGGGCGGGAGGGAGACCCTGATGCACGAGTCCGTACGCCTCCACGGTGAGGCCGCCCCGCCTTCCTGGGGCCTGCCCGACCCTGCCCGTGTCGACCCCGGCGTCCTCGGCGCCCTGCTCGCCCGGCACGGCTGGCAGCGGCGCGGCTCGGACGGGGGCGCCTACAGCCGCTGGACCCCGCCCGGCGGCACCACCAGCCTCCTCGTGCCCCGCAGCAGGACCTTCCCCGACAGCGAGGACCTGCTCGGCGAGGCCCTGACCGCGCTCGCCCGCAGCGCCGCCCCCTCCGCCCGCGAGATCCTGGTCGCCCTCGCCGTCCCCAGCGACGAGATCCGCTGGCACCGCGAGGTCCCCGAACCCGCCGCCGGGGCCGTTGACTGGCTCGGCGCGGAACAGCTCCACAGCGCCGCCCGCCAGATCCTGATGGCCGGGGCGCTCGCCGTCCGGGGCCCGGCCGGCTACCACGGCGCCCGCCGCCGCAGGCGCGCCCTCGCCGCCCTCGGCCCCGTGCTGACCGGCCCCGGACCCGGCGGCCGGTCGCTCACCGCCTTCGTCCCCGTGGACCCCGGCCGCCCCGTCGCCGTGCGGCTCCACCACGCCCTGCACGCCACCCGCGAGGCGGTGGACTACCAACGGGCCACCGGCGGCATGGAAGCCTTCGACAACGCCGTCGCGGCGGGCGTCAGCCGGGAGCTGACCGAGGCGGTCGTCGCCCTGGTCCGGGGCTCGGAGGGCGCCGCGATCGCGCTGGACTGGGCACCCGCCGCCGGAACCCCCGCCGGCTGCCCCGCCCGCCCCGAGCCCGTCGAGTTCTCCCCGGGCGACCTGCCCGCGCTGCGCCGGGCCGGCGCCCGCTACCTCCGCGACGAGCCCGCCGTCACCGTGCGGATCACCGGGGCGGTCGTCCGGCTGCGGCGGTCCGGGCCGCGCGGGGCGGGGATCGTACGGCTGCGGGTGCTGGCCGGGGCCGAGGTGCCGCACGTCCGGATCGAGCTGGACGAGGAGGCGTACCGGATCGCGGGCCAGGCCCATCTGGTGGGGCTGCCGGTCCGGGTGGAGGGCCGGCTGGAGAGCCGGGGCGGCTTCCGGCGGCTGACCGGGGCCTCGCAGGTCGTCCCGGTCCAGGTGGACGACGAGGAACGGGACCGGCTGATGAAGTCGCTCCAGGAGAACGTGGACTTCTTCGAGGAGGCGTGCGCGGGGGAGTAGGGCCTTTCGCAATGGGGACCCTCGGCTCGGTACGATTCCTTCTGCACGCGCCAGAGGAGTGCGGTGCGCCCCCTGAGTCAGGAGAGACCGGTGTCAGACGTCCGTGTGACCATCCAACGCGATTCCGAGCGGGAAGAGCGCGTGGTGACGACGGGCACTACGGCGGCCGAGCTCTTCCCCGGCGAGCGCACCATCGTCGCGGCCCGCGTCGGCGGCGAGCTGAAGGACCTCGCGTACGCGCTCAAGGACGGCGAGACCGTCGAGCCCGTCGAGATCTCCTCCGAGGACGGCCTCAACATCCTGCGCCACTCCACCGCGCACGTCATGGCCCAGGCCGTACAGGAGCTGCACCCCGAGGCCAAGCTCGGCATCGGCCCGCCGGTCAAGGACGGCTTCTACTACGACTTCGACGTCGAGAAGCCGTTCACGCCCGAGGACCTCAAGGCCATCGAGAAGAAGATGCAGGAGATCCAGAAGCGGGGCCAGAAGTTCTCCCGTCGGGTCGTGACGGACGAGGCCGCCCGCGAGGAGCTGGCCGACGAGCCGTACAAGCTGGAGCTCATCGGCATCAAGGGCGCCGCCTCCTCGGACGACGGCGCGGACGTCGAGGTGGGCGGCGGCGAGCTGACCATCTACGACAACCTCGACCCGAAGACGGGCGAGCTGTGCTGGAAGGACCTCTGCCGGGGGCCGCACCTGCCGACCACCCGGCTCATCCCGGCGTTCAAGCTGATGCGGAACGCCGCCGCGTACTGGCGGGGCAGTGAGAAGAACCCGATGCTCCAGCGCATCTACGGCACCGCCTGGCCGACCAAGGACGAGCTGAAGGCGCACCTGGAGTTCCTGGAGGAGGCCGCCAAGCGCGACCACCGCAAGCTCGGCAACGAGCTGGACCTCTTCTCCTTCCCCGACGAGATCGGCCCCGGCCTCGCCGTCTTCCACCCCAAGGGCGGCGTCATCCGCCGGGCCATGGAGGACTACTCGCGCCGCCGGCACGAGGAGGAGGGCTACGAGTTCGTCTACTCGCCGCACGCCACCAAGGGCAAGCTCTTCGAGAAGTCCGGCCACCTGGACTGGTACGCCGACGGCATGTACCCGCCCATGCAGCTCGACGACGGGGTGGACTACTACCTCAAGCCGATGAACTGCCCGATGCACAACCTGATCTTCGACGCGCGCGGCCGTTCGTACCGTGAACTGCCCCTGCGTCTCTTCGAGTTCGGCACGGTGTACCGGTACGAGAAGTCGGGCGTCGTGCACGGCCTGACCCGCTCGCGCGGCTTCACGCAGGACGACGCGCACATCTACTGCACCCGTGAGCAGATGGCGGAGGAGCTGGACCGCACGCTCACCTTCGTCCTGAACCTGCTCCGCGACTACGGGCTCACCGACTTCTACCTGGAGCTGTCGACCAAGGACCCGGAGAAGTTCGTCGGCAGCGACGAGACCTGGGAAGAGGCCACCGAGACGCTGCGCCAGGTCGCCGAGAAGCAGGGTCTGCCCCTGGTCCCGGACCCGGGCGGGGCCGCGTTCTACGGCCCGAAGATCTCGGTGCAGGCGCGCGACGCCATCGGGCGGACCTGGCAGATGTCGACCATTCAGCTCGACTTCAACCTGCCGGAGCGGTTCGACCTGGAGTACACGGGTCCGGACGGCTCCAAGCAGCGCCCGGTCATGATCCACCGCGCGCTGTTCGGCTCCATCGAGCGCTTCTTCGCGGTGCTCCTTGAGCACTACGCGGGTGCGTTCCCGGTGTGGCTGGCCCCGGTCCAGGCGGTCGGCATCCCGATCGGCGACACCCACATCCCGTACCTCCAGGAGTTCGCGGCGGAGGCTCGGAAGAAGGGCCTGCGCGTCGATGTGGACGCGTCGTCGGACCGGATGCAGAAGAAAATCCGTAACCACCAGAAGGCCAAGGTGCCGTTCATGATCATCGTCGGTGACGACGACATGAACGCGGGCACGGTGTCGTTCCGGTACCGCGACGGGTCGCAGGAGAACGGCATCGCCCGTGACGAAGCCATCGCCAAGCTCGTTGATGTGGTGGAGCGGCGCGTGCAGGTGTGAGGCGGTCCCCGCACGAGCGGGGGTGTTCCGAAGATGAGGAACCAGCACAAGACGAAGGTGCCGTGCTCCCCGCGCAAGCGGGGCTGGGCCCCCGGCCGAGCTACCCGCTCGCCGGGGGCCCCTTCTCGTCCTCCCGCCGGAACACCTGGATCAGCCACGACGAGAATGCGCCCGTCACCGCCCCCAGCAGCGCCAGGCCGCACGCCATCAGGCCCGCCGCGATGATCCGGCCCATCGCCGTCACCGGCACGGCATCGCCGTACCCCACCGTCGTCAGCGTCTCGCACGCCCACCAGACCGCGTCCCCGAACGTGCGGATCGAGGCGCCCGGGGCGTCGTGCTCCCAGTGGTACACGCTGAGGGCCGCCGAGAAGCCGAGGAGGACGGCGGTCAGCCCGGCGTACGAGATCACCCGCGCGTACAGGCCGAGGCGCGGGCGGTCCCGCCGCCCCTGCACCGCCGTGTAGACCTGCACCATCCGCAGCGGGCGCAGCAGCGGCAGTACCAGGACCAGGGTGTCGAGCCAGCGGACGCGGACGAAGCGGAGGCCGAGGCCGCTGAGCCTCAGGCGTACCGCGTAGTCGAGGACGAAGAGCAGCCAGGTCGCGCCGACGAGGGCGAGGGAGAGGTCGTGCCAGGGCTCGGCGTCGTACGGGGCGAGGACGCGGAACGCGTAGCCGGCGAGGAATACCAGGGCGGCGGCGAGAAGCGGGACCTCGGTGCGCCGCTCCCAGCGGGTGAGGGCGGGAGGGGGCGGGGCCGGGGTGCGCGCGCTCATCGGCCCAGCATCGCGGTGCGTGTACGGGAACAGCCCCGGCGACACGCTCCGCACAGGTGAAGCAATATGCTGGCCGGCATGACGAGTGAGCCGGAGCAGCAGATCGGAGTGGGGACGCCCGACGCGTTCCAGCGCCTGTGGACGCCCCACCGGATGGCGTACATCCAGGGCGAGAACAAGCCGACCGGCCCGGAGGCGGGGGACGGCTGTCCGTTCTGCGGGATTCCGGAGAAGTCGGACGAGGACGGGCTCGTCGTCGCGCGCGGTGCGAAGGTGTACGCCGTGCTGAATCTGTACCCGTACAACGGCGGCCACCTGATGGTGGTGCCGTACCGGCATGTCGCCGACTACACGGAGCTGGACGGTCCGGAGACGGCGGAGCTGGCCGATTTCACGAAGCGGGCGATGACCGCGTTGCGGACGGCCTCGGGTGCGCACGGTTTCAACATCGGGATGAACCAGGGTGCGGTGGCGGGGGCGGGCATCGCCGCGCATCTGCACCAGCACCTGGTGCCCCGGTGGGGCGGTGACGCCAACTTCATGCCGGTCGTGGGGCACACCCGGGTGCTGCCGCAGCTGCTGGCGGACACCCGGAAGATGCTGGCGGACGCCTGGCCGGCCGCCTGATCCCGTCGCTCGCCGTGCGGGGCGCTCCGGATTTTTCCGGGGCGCCCCGTTCGCGTACGCGGGTGCTACGCGTCGTAGAGGTCGGCCTTGCCGGGGGTGGGGGCCTGGACCAGGCCGCTCAGGACCGAGGAGCGGTTGTCGAAGCGTTCGGTGTCCACGCCGTGCTCCTCCAGGACCTTGATCGCGGCGTTGTGGACGACGCGCAGGACGGGGGTGGCGGCGCGCATGGCGTCGTCGGCCATGAAGCGGTGGCGCCAGGGCTTCTCCGCCCAGGCGTGACGGAGACCGAAGGGCTCGGGCAGGGCGATCTTGCCGCCGAGGTAGTCCAGGAGCGGCGGATACCAGGTGAAGGGGGCGCGCAGGGCGAGGCGGGTGACCTCGTGGGCGTCGACCAGGGCGAGGGTGATGTCGCGGGTCTCCCAGAAGCGGACGGTCTTGTTGACGGTCCGGGTCTTCGCGGCGGGCTTGGTGGTGAAGAGGGAGTGGACGGGGCCGAGGGCGTGTCCGGTGACCTCGATGCGCAGGGTCTCGTAGAGGACGGTGACGGTGATCATCATGGTGATGACGAGCTGGCCGTCCCAGAGGGTGAACTGGACGCCGAGGTAGTGGCGGTTGCCGCCGCCGAACTGCTGGTGGTTGCAGATCCGCTGTATCTCGTGGGGCTTGATCTGGTAGGTGGCGACGTCCTCGCCCTGGGGGCGGGTGACGCTGTCGGCGTTCTCCCCGATGGGGGTCACGATCCAGTGGTTGACGGAGGGGGTGGGGAATCCGCCGGTGTTCAGCGGGCCGCGTTCGAGCAGTTTGAGCTGGTCGTGGATGACGCGGATGACGTCCCAGCTGCGGAACTGGTGGATCTCCTTGCCCGGCTCCTTGGGGACGAGGTCCTCGGCGAGCTGCCAGCTGCCCCAGCGGGTGCCCATGCCGAGGATGCCCTTGGGGCCCGCGTAGAAGACGGAGTTGGACTGCTGTTCGGCGGAGAGCTTCTCCAGGCCCTGGCGCAGGGCCTCGCGGGCGGTCTCGTTGGGATTCTTCGGGACCGACTCGGGGATCTTGGCGGTGACGCCGCCGCCGGAGAGCAGGCCCTCCCAGCGGGCGCGCAGGTCCTGGGCCGACCTTTCGGCGATCCGCTTGGCGAAGTACCAGCCGATGACCGGGGCGACGAACATCGCGCGCAGGTAGAGGCCGAGGAGCCCGGTCAGGGGGAGCCGGATCATCAGGAAGACGATGCCGATGCCGACGAGGGGCAGCAGGCTGTTGCCGAGGGTGGTGAGGAGCCGGTCCTTGGTCTTGGCGAAGCCGTCCCGGAGCCGGAAGACGATGACCCACAGCAGCATGCCCGGCAGGAACAGGAAGCCGAACAGCACGGTGACGGCGGTGAGCCGGGTGTCGCGTGCCTTGCGGAGGCTGTTCGCGGACAGGCAGTGCTCGACCACGGTCTGCGGGTCGGTGCCGAAGGACTGGATGAGGTCCTTGCGGGCGCCGCCGAGCATGCGCTCCTGTACGGCGCGGGCGAACGCCTCGCCGAGGTTGGGCTTGAAGTAGTCGGACTTGAGGAAGCCGGAACGGCCCGCCTTCACCTCGGACTTGTGCCACTCGCTGTTGGCTTTGAGGATGTCCTCCACCGGGCTGTCGCGGTACGCGGCGGAGGCGAGGGCGTTGGTCGCCACCGCCGCGCCTGCCGACCCCTGGAGCGGAATCTGCGCTCCGGGTGAGAAATCGAATCCGTTGCTGGCCACTGTCGCCCCCACTCGCCACCGAGGAACCGCTCCTGCGGCTGTTTCCCAACTGCCGTGCCCGGCACACTTTCTGAGCTGGGGTCTCAGCGTATCGTCCGGATACGTCCGCCGTCCGGCCCTGTGGACAACGTTCGGGGGAGGGGGCGTCTTCGCGTCACCCCTGCCGGGCGTGGACGCGGTCGGCGAGCTGTGGGGGCATGGGCTCGTGGCGGGCGTACGAGCGGTCGAAGCGGCCGGTGCCGTGGGTCAGGGCGCGCAGGTCCACCGCGTACCGGCCGATCTCCAGTTCGGGCACGTCGGCGCGTACGAGGGTGCGTCCGGAGCCGGACTGTTCGGTGCCGGTGACCCGGCCCCGGCGGCCCGAGAGGTCGCTCATGACCGGGCCGACGTAGTCGTCGGGCACCAGGACGCCGACCTCCGCGACGGGTTCCAGGAACTGGACGTGCGCCTCGGCGGCGGCCTCGCGCAGGGCCAGGGCCCCGGCGGTCTGGAAGGCGGCGTCGGAGGAGTCCACGGAGTGCGCCTTGCCGTCCCGCAGGACCACCCGGATGTCCACGAGGGGATGGCCCGCGGCGACGCCCCGGGCTGCCTGGGCGCGGACGCCCTTCTCGACGGAGGCGATGAACGGGCGGGGGACGGCGCCGCCGACGACCCGGTCCACGAATTCGACGCCGGAGCCGGCGGGCAGGGGTTCGACGTCGATCTCGCAGACCGCGTACTGGCCGTGGCCGCCGGACTGCTTGACGTGGCGGCCCCGTCCGGTGGCGGGTCCGGCGAAGGTCTCGCGGAGGGCGACGCGGTGCGGGACGGTGTCGACCTGGACGCCGTAGTGGTCGCGCAGCCGGTCCAGGGCGACGCCCAGGTGGGCCTCGCCCAGGCACCACAGGACGAGCTGTCCGGTGTCCGGGTTCTGTTCGAGGCGCATGGCCGGGTCCTCGGCGACGAGGCGGGCCAGGCTGTGGGAGAGCTTGTCCTCGTCGGCCTTGCTGTGGGCCTGGACGGCGAGCGGGAGCAGGGGGTCGGGGGTGGTCCAGGGTTCGAGGAGGAGGGGGTGGCCGGTGCCGGAGAGGGTGTCGCCGGTCTCGGCGGTCTCCAGCCGGGCGACGCAGGCCAGGTCACCGGCGACGCACGCGTCGAGGGGCCGCTGCTGCTTCCCGAAGGGTGAGGTGAGGGCGCCGACGCGGGTGCGGGCCTCGTGGCAGGGGCGGTCCTCCTGCGCGGGGCCGTCGAGCCCGTGGCCGTAGACGTGCACGGTGTCGTCGGGGCGCAGGGTACCGGAGAAGACGCGGACGAGGGAGAGCCGGCCGACGTAGGGGTCGGAGGACGTCTTGACGACCTCGGCGACCAGGGGGCCCCCGGGGTCGCCGTCGAGGGCGGGGAGCGGGGAGCCGTCCGGGGTGGTGACGGCCGGCAGCGGGTGTTCGAGGGGGCTCGGGAAGCCGCCGGTGATCAGGTCGAGGAGTTCGACGGTGCCGATGCCCTGGCGGGCGCCCTCGGCGGCGGGTGCGGCGGCGAGGACGGGGTGGAAGGAGCCGCGGGCCACGGCGCGTTCGAGGTCGGTGACGAGGGTGCCGGTGTCGATGGTCTCGCCGCCGAGGTAGCGGTCCATCAGGGTCTCGTCCTCGCTCTCCGCGATGATTCCCTCGATGAGCCGGGCCCGGGCCTCGGCCAGGGGTGCCCGTTCGTCGCCGGACGGCGGGTGTTCGGTGCGCTCGCCGCCGGAGTAGTCGAAGACGCGCTGGGTGAGCAGGCCGGTGAGGCCGGTGAGCGGGGCGTGCCCGTCGGCGGCCTCGGGGCCGAGCACGGGCAGGTACAGGGGGAGGACGGCGTCGGGGTCGTCGCCGCCGAAGAGCTCCCCGCAGATCCGGGTCAGCGCGTCGAACGGGGTGCGGGCGGTGTCGAGGTGGGTGACCACGAGGGCGCGGGGCATGGCGACGGCGGCGCACTCCTCCCACAGCGCGCGGGTGGTCGCCGCCACGGCTTCGGCCTCCTGGGCGGCCGAGACGACGAAGAGGGCCGCGTCCGCCGCTCGCAGTCCGGCCCTGACCTCCCCGACGAAGTCGGCGTACCCGGGGGTGTCCAGCAGGTTGATCCGGTGGCCGTCCCAGTCCACGGGGACCAGGGAGAGCTGGACGGACCGGTTCTGGCGGTGCTCGATCTCCTCGTGGTCGGAGACGGTCGAGCCGTCCTCGACGCGGCCCGCCCGGCCGATGGCGCCCGCGGTCTGCGCGAGCGCCTCGACCAGCGTGGTCTTGCCGGAGCCGCTGTGGCCGACCAGCGCCACGTTGCGCAGGGCGCGGGGGTGGTGGCCGGCCGCCGGTGTCCCTCCGGCGGCTCCGGTGCGTGCGTGAACCTTGTCGCCCATGGTCATGCCTCCCGTCGGTGGCGCACGGGCACGCTCAGGGGCCGACGCGGCGGCGGCGGCGACGCCCGCGGTATTTCGAGCTTGGCACTGCCTCGGGGCCGCGTCCATACGTCGCGCGCCCGGGGCGCCGGGGTGCCCGGAGGGTGACCGCTGCGGGGCGTGACTAACATGGGTCAGCCGGTGGCCGACGGGGTCACGCGGCCCAGCTACCCCTCGGGAAGGCCATGCTGAACAAGTACGCGCGTGCCTTTTTCACGCGTGTCCTCACGCCGTTCGCCGCACTGCTCCTCCGTCTCGGCGTCAGCCCGGACGCGGTCACCCTGATCGGTACGGCCGGGGTGATGGCCGGTGCGCTGGTCTTCTTCCCGATGGGCGAGTTCTTCTGGGGCACGATCGTCATCACGATCTTCGTGTTCTCCGACCTCGTCGACGGGAACATGGCGCGCCAGGCGGGCATCTCCAGCCGGTGGGGCGCGTTCCTGGACTCCACGCTCGACCGGGTCGCCGACGGTGCGATCTTCGGCGGCTTCGCCCTCTGGTACGCGGGCAGCGGCGACGACAACATCCTGTGCGCGGTGGCGATCTTCTGCCTGGCGAGCGGTCAGGTGGTCTCGTACACCAAGGCGCGCGGTGAGTCGATCGGGCTGCCGGTGGCGGTCAACGGGCTCGTGGAGCGTGCCGAGCGCCTGGTGATCTCGCTGGTGGCGGCCGGTTTCGCGGGTCTGCACAAGTTCGGGGTGCCGGGCATCCAGGTGCTGTTGCCGATCGCGCTGTGGATCGTCGCCGTGGGCAGCCTCGTGACGCTGGTCCAGCGGGTCGTCACCGTGCGCCGCGAGGCGGCGGAGGCGGACGCGGCGGAGGCGGGCGGGCAGTGAGCGGCGCCGACGCGCGGCCCGGCGCGAAGGAGCGGCTGAGCGACGCGCTGTACGGGCTGGGCTGGGCGGCGGTCAAGAAGCTGCCCGAGCCGGCCGCCCGGGCCCTCTTCCGTACCCTCGCCGACCAGGTGTGGAAGCGGCGCGGCAAGAGCGTGCTGCGGCTGGAGGCCAACCTGAAGCGGGTCGTGCCGGACGCCGATCCGGCCCGGCTGGCCGCCCTGTCGCGGGCCGGTATGCGTTCGTACATGCGCTACTGGATGGAGTCGTTCCGGCTGCCCACCTGGAGTCCGGAGCGGATCAAGGCGTCGATCGACGTCACGGACGCGCACCGGCTGACGGACGGGCTGGACTCGGGGCGCGGGGTGATCCTCGCCCTGCCGCACCTGGGGAACTGGGACCTGGCCGGGGCGTGGGTCACCACGGACCTGAAGGTGCCGTTCACCACGGTCGCCGAGCGGCTGAAGCCGGAATCGCTGTACGACCGGTTCGTCGCCTACCGCGAGGGGCTGGGCATGGAGGTGCTGCCGCACACCGGCGGTGCCGCGTTCGGGACGCTGGCCCGGCGGCTGCGGTCGGGCGGTCTGGTCTGCCTGGTCGCCGACCGCGATCTGTCCTCGTCGGGCATCGAGGTGTCGTTCTTCGGCGATACGGCCCGGATGCCGGCCGGGCCCGCGCTACTGGCCCAGCAGACCGGCGCGCTGCTGCTGCCGGTGACGCTCTCGTACGACGAGACGCCGGTGATGAAGGCGCGCATCCATCCGCCGGTCGAGGTGCCGGAGTCGGGCGACCGGGCCGGGAAGACGTCTGTGATGACACAGGCCCTGGCCGACGCGTTCGCCGTGGGCATCGCCGAGCACCCGGAGGACTGGCACATGCTGCAACGGCTCTGGCTCGCCGACCTCGAACCCCGTGGAGACCGGAGCGGAGACCCGACGTGAAGATCGGCATCGTCTGCCCGTACTCCTGGGACGTCCCGGGCGGTGTGCAGTTCCACATCCGCGACCTGGCCGAGCATCTGATCCGGCTCGGCCACGAGGTGTCCGTGCTGGCCCCGGCCGACGACGAGACGCCGCTGCCGCCGTACGTGGTCTCCGCGGGCCGGGCCGTGCCGGTCCCGTACAACGGCTCGGTGGCGCGGCTGAACTTCGGGTTCCTGTCGGCGGCGCGGGTACGGCGCTGGCTGCACGAGGGCACGTTCGACGTCATCCACATCCACGAGCCGACCTCGCCGTCGCTGGGGTTGCTGACCTGCTGGGCGGCGCAGGGGCCGATCGTCGCCACGTTCCACACGTCCAACCCGCGTTCCCGGGCGATGATCGCCGCGTACGCGATCCTGCAGGCGGCGCTGGAGAAGATCAGCGCGCGGATCGCGGTCAGCGAGTACGCCCGCCGGACCCTGGTCGAGCACCTGGGCGGCGACGCGGTGGTCATCCCGAACGGGGTGGACGTCGACTTCTTCGCGCGGGCCGAGCCCCGCCCCGAGTGGCAGGGGGGCACGATCGGCTTCATCGGCCGCATCGACGAGCCCCGCAAGGGCCTGCCCGTGCTGATGCGCGCGCTGCCCGCGATCCTGGCGGCCCGCCCGGAGACCCGGCTGCTGGTGGCCGGCCGGGGCGACGAGGAGGAGGCCGTCGCCTCGCTGCCCAGGGAGATGCGCTCACGCGTGGAGTTCCTGGGCATGGTGAGCGACGAGGACAAGGCACGGCTGTTGCGCAGCGTCGATCTGTACGTGGCGCCCAACACCGGGGGCGAGAGCTTCGGGATCATCCTGGTCGAGGCCATGTCGGCGGGCGCGCCCGTCCTCGCCAGCGATCTGGACGCGTTCGCGCAGGTCCTGGACCAGGGCGCGGCGGGCGAGCTGTTCGCCAACGAGAACGCGGACGCGCTGGCCGAGGCGGCGATCCGGCTGCTGGGCGACCCCGAGCGGCGCGCCGGGCTGCGCGAGCGGGGGAGCGCCCATGTGCGGCGCTTCGACTGGTCGACGGTGGGGGCGGACATCCTCGCGGTGTACGAGACGGTGACGGACGGCGCCGCCTCGGTCGCGGCCGACGAACGCACGGGGCTGCGCGGCCGGTTCGGGCTGGCCCGGGAGTGACCGGCCGGGGCCCGCGCCCCGGTAGCCTTGCCGCCCGTGACCGTAACCCTCATCATCTGGGCCGTCGTGGTGCTCGTCGCCATCGGCCTGTACCTCAGTTGGACCGCCGGCCGCCTGGACCGGCTGCACGCCCGCATCGACGCGGCCCGGGCCGCCCTGGACGCGCAACTGCTGCGCCGGGCCTCGGTCACCCAGGAGCTCGCCACCTCCGGCGTCCTCGACCCGGCCGCGTCCATCGTGCTGTACGAGGCCGCGCACGCCGCGAGGCAGTCGCCGGAGGACCACCGCGAGGTCGCCGAGAGCGAGCTGAGCACCGCCCTGCGCGCGGTGTTCGGCGAGAGCGCGCAGGTGGAGGCGGTACGGGAGATTCCCGGGGGCCAGGAGGCGGCGTCCGAGCTGGCGGCGGCGGTGCGGCGGGTGCCGATGGCGCGCCGCTTCCACAACGACGCGGTCCGGGCGGCGCGGGCGCTGCGCCGGCACCGTACGGTGCGGTGGTTCCGGCTGGCGGGGCACGCGCCCTTCCCGCTGGCGTTCGAGATGGACGACGAGCCGCCGGTGGCCCTGGCGGACCGGCCGGGCAGCTGACGGGCCGTGCCCCCTCCCCGTATACAGGGGGTGGGCGAAAACGATCCACCGGCCTCATATTGGCCCTTGCTGTGGACTGGTGCGGAGGCGTTTGCTCGGGACTGCGTCATTCGGCGCGTCCGCATCCGCTCCCCCCAGTGAGGTCATCCGTGTCCACGCTTCCCAGCACCCCGCAGTCCGCCGACGCCCCGGCCACCGGCACCGCCCGCGTCAAGCGCGGCATGGCCGAGCAGCTCAAGGGCGGCGTGATCATGGACGTCGTCAACGCCGAGCAGGCGAAGATCGCCGAGGACGCGGGCGCCGTGGCCGTCATGGCCCTGGAGCGGGTGCCGGCCGACATCCGCAAGGACGGCGGCGTGGCCCGGATGTCCGACCCGAACATGATCGAGGAGATCATCGAGTCGGTGTCCATCCCGGTGATGGCCAAGTCCCGCATCGGTCACTTCGTGGAGGCGCAGGTCCTGCAGTCCCTCGGCGTCGACTACATCGACGAGTCCGAGGTCCTGACCCCGGCCGACGAGGTCAACCACAGCGACAAGTTCGCCTTCACCACCCCGTTCGTCTGCGGCGCCACCAACCTGGGCGAGGCGCTGCGCCGTATCGCCGAGGGCGCGGCCATGATCCGCTCCAAGGGCGAGGCGGGCACCGGCAACGTGGTGGAGGCCGTCCGCCACCTGCGCCAGATCAAGAACGAGATCGCCCGGCTGCGCGGCTACGACAACAACGAGCTGTACGCCGCCGCCAAGGACCTGCGCGCCCCCTACGAGCTGGTCAAGGAGGTCGCGGAGCTGGGCAAGCTGCCCGTCGTCCTGTTCTCCGCGGGCGGCGTCGCCACCCCGGCCGACGCGGCGCTGATGCGCCAGCTCGGCGCCGAGGGCGTCTTCGTCGGCTCCGGGATCTTCAAGTCCGGCGACCCGGCCAAGCGCGCCGCCGCCATCGTCAAGGCCACCACCTTCTACGACGACCCGAAGATCATCGCGGACGCCTCCCGGAACCTGGGCGAGGCCATGGTCGGCATCAACTGCGACACGCTGCCCGAGGCCGAGCGCTACGCCAACCGCGGCTGGTAGTCACCGATGAACGACACCCCTGTCATCGGAGTCCTGGCCCTCCAGGGCGACGTACGGGAACACCTGATCGCCCTGGCCTCGGCGGACGCCCTGGCCAGGCCGGTCCGGCGCCCCGAGGAACTGGCCGAGGTGGACGGCCTGGTCCTGCCCGGCGGCGAGTCCACCACCATGTCCAAGCTGGCCGCCCTGTTCGGCATGCTGGAACCCCTGCGCGAGCGGATCGCGGCCGGGATGCCGGTGTACGGCACCTGCGCCGGGATGATCCTGCTCGCCGACAAGATCCTCGACCCCCGGTCCGGCCAGGAGACGCTGGGCGGCATCGACATGATCGTGCGCCGTAACGCTTTCGGGCGGCAGAACGAGTCCTTCGAGGCGGCCGTCGACGTCGCCGGGATCGACGGCGGGCCGGTCGAGGGCGTCTTCATCCGGGCCCCCTGGGTCGAGTCGGTGGGCGCAGGGGCGAAGGTCATCGCCGAGCACGGCGGTCACATCGTGGCCGTCCGGCAGCAAAACGCCCTCGCCACGTCATTCCACCCGGAACTGACCGGAGACCACCGCCTCCACGCGTACTTCACCGAGATGGTGCGCGCGGCCGGGTGACTCGATCCCGGTAGGATCTCTCGGGTTCGTACGGAATTTGGTGACGCGAAGGAGAAGGCAGATGTCCGGCCACTCTAAATGGGCTACGACGAAGCACAAGAAGGCCGTGATTGACGCCAAGCGCGGCAAGCTCTTCGCGAAGCTGATCAAGAACATCGAGGTCGCGGCCCGCACCGGTGGTGTGGACCTGGAGGGCAACCCGACCCTCGTGGACGCGATCCAGAAGGCGAAGAAGAGTTCGGTCCCGAACAAGAACATCGACTCCGCGGTCAAGCGCGGTGGCGGTCTCGAAGCGGGCGGCGTCGACTACCAGACGATCATGTACGAGGGTTACGGCCCCAACGGTGTCGCGGTGCTCATCGAGTGCCTCACCGACAACCGCAACCGTGCCGCGTCCGACGTACGGGTCGCCATGACCCGCAACGGCGGCTCGATGGCCGACCCGGGTTCCGTCTCGTACCTCTTCAACCGCAAGGGCGTCGTCATCGTCCCCAAGGGCGAACTGACCGAGGACGACGTGCTCGGTGCCGTCCTCGAAGCGGGCGCCGAGGAGGTCAACGACCTCGGCGACAGCTACCAGGTCGTCAGTGAGGCCACCGACATGGTCGGGGTGCGCACCGCGCTCCAGGAGGCGGGCATCGACTACGACTCGGCCGAGGCCGACTTCCTGCCCACCATGCAGGTCGACCTGGACGAAGAGGGCGCCCGCAAGATCTTCAAGCTGATCGACGCGCTGGAGGACAGCGACGACGTGCAGAACGTCTTCGCCAACTTCGACGTCAGCGACGAGGTCATGGCGAAGGTGGACGCCTGAGTCGCCTGTGACACAGCCGTTTCGGACGGGCCGGCGGGGGACACACCCCGTCGGCCCGCCGCATTGTCGGTGCCGACCGATAGCCTGCTGAAACACTGGAACAGTTGACCGATCGGCAGGGAGGGGCGACCGTGCGCGTGCTCGGCGTGGACCCGGGACTCACCCGGTGCGGGGTCGGCGTGGTCGAGGGCGTCGCGGGCCGCCCGCTCACCATGCTCGGCGTGGGCGTCGTGCGTACCCCGGCCGACGCGGAGCTCGGCCACCGCCTGGTGGCCGTCGAGCGCGGCATCGAGGAATGGCTGGACGAGCACCGCCCCGACTGCGTCGCCGTCGAGCGGGTCTTCGCCCAGCACAACGTGCGTACGGTGATGGGCACCGCCCAGGCCAGCGCGATCGCCATGCTCTGCGCGGCCCGGCGCGGCCTCCCCGTCGCCCTGCACACGCCGAGCGAGGTCAAGGCCGCCGTCTCCGGGAGCGGACGCGCCGACAAGGCGCAGGTGGGAGCCATGGTGACCCGGCTCCTGCGGCTGGACGCCCCGCCCAAGCCGGCCGACGCCGCGGACGCCCTGGCGCTCGCCATCTGCCACATCTGGCGCGCCCCCGCCCTCAACCGCCTCCAGCAGGCGCACGCGGCGGCCGCCGCCCGCCCCCCGCGCGTCCCGCGCACCGCAGCCGTACCCGTCCGGAAGGTCCCCCGATGATCGCCTTCGTCACCGGCCCCGTCGCCGCGCTCGCCCCGACCACGGCCGTCATCGAGGTCGGCGGCATCGGCATGGCCGTCCAGTGCGCGCCCAACACCCTGGCCGCCCTGCGCGTCGGCCAGGAGGCCAGGCTCGCCACCTCACTCGTCGTCCGCGAGGACTCGCTGACCCTCTACGGTTTCGCCGACGACGACGAGCGGCAGGTCTTCGAGCTGCTCCAGACCGCCAGCGGCGTCGGCCCCCGGCTCGCCCAGGCCATGCTGGCCACGCACACCCCGGACGCCCTGCGGCTCGCCGTGGCCACCGGAGACGAGAAGGCGCTCACCGCGGTCTCCGGCATCGGCAAGAAGGGTGCCCAGAAGCTCCTGCTGGAACTGAAGGACCGGCTCGGTGAACCGATCGGCGCCCACGCCCCCGGCCAGGGCATCGGCACCGCCGTCTCCGCCTCCTGGCGCGACCAGCTCCAGGCCGCCCTGATCGGCCTCGGCTACGCCACCCGCGAGGCCGACGAGGCGGTCGCCGCCGTCGCGCCCCAGGCCGAGGAAGCCCTCGCCGCCGGGGGCCGGGCGCCCGTGCCGCAGCTGCTGCGCGCCGCCCTGCAGACCCTCAACCGGGCGCGCTGAGCGGCGCGGGCCACCCTTCACACCCGGCCGGGCAGCTGCGGCGGGGCAACGAGACATCCGAGGCGGGACAGGACGAGATGAACTGGGACGACACCGGAGCCGGCATGGACGACCGGCTCGACGAGCGGCTGGTCGACGCCGGCGCGGACGGCGACGACACCGCGGTCGAGGCCGCGCTGCGCCCCAAGGACCTGGACGAGTTCGTCGGCCAGGAGAAGGTCCGCGAACAGCTCGACCTGGTCCTCAAGGCCGCCCGCGCCCGCGGCGCCACCGCCGACCACGTCCTGCTCTCCGGCGCGCCCGGCCTCGGCAAGACCACCCTCTCCATGATCATCGCGGCGGAGATGAACGCCCCGATCCGGATCACCTCGGGACCGGCCATCCAGCACGCCGGCGATCTCGCGGCGATCCTCTCCTCGCTCCAGGAGGGCGAGGTGCTGTTCCTGGACGAGATCCACCGCATGTCCCGGCCCGCCGAGGAGATGCTGTATATGGCCATGGAGGACTTCCGGGTCGACGTCATCGTCGGCAAGGGCCCCGGCGCCACCGCGATCCCGCTGGAGCTGCCCCCCTTCACGCTGGTCGGCGCCACCACCCGGGCCGGGCTGCTGCCGCCCCCGCTGCGCGACCGCTTCGGCTTCACCGGGCACATGGAGTTCTACGCCCCCGCCGAGCTGGAACGGGTGATCCACCGCTCCGCCCGCCTGCTCGACGTCGAGCTGGACGCCGAGGGCGCCGCCGAGATCGCCGGGCGCTCCCGGGGCACGCCCCGTATCGCGAACCGGCTGCTGCGCCGCGTGCGGGACTACGCCCAGGTCAAGGCCGACGGCCGGATCGACCGCGAGATCGCTTCGGCGGCCCTCGGGGTGTACGAGGTCGACGCCCGGGGTCTGGACCGGCTGGACCGGGCGGTGCTCGGGGCGCTGCTCAGGCTCTTCGGCGGCGGCCCGGTGGGCCTGTCCACGCTCGCGGTCGCCGTGGGGGAGGAGCGCGAGACCGTCGAGGAGGTCGCCGAGCCCTTCCTCGTACGGGAAGGACTGCTGGCCAGGACGCCGCGCGGACGGGTCGCCACCCCGGCCGCCTGGGCCCACCTGGGGCTCGTTCCACCGCAGCACGGCGTAACGGGACAACAGGGCCTGTTCGGGGCGTGATGGGTCACAGGTTGACGGGAAGCGGAACCACGGTGCCATGCTGGGCGTTGTTCCATCGATGCGGACTCGCTTAGACTCCGCCGATGCCGCCCGTAACGGGTCGGTGTACCCACCCCCGTAGACCAGGCCGTTCTTCAGTGCGGTCGTGCGAAGGAAATTCGTCCCGTGAATCCCGTGACTCTCCTCCCCTTCATCGTGCTCATCGGGGCCATGTTCCTGATGACGCGGTCCGCCAAGAAGAAGCAGGCGGCGGCTGCGGCCATGCGCAATGACATGCAGCCCGGCACCGGCGTCCGCACGATCGGGGGCATGTACGCCACCGTCAAGGAGCTTCACGACGACACGGTCCTCCTCGAGGTCGCCCCGGGCGTCCACGCCGTGTACGCGAAGAACGCGATCGGTGCCGTCCTGGACGACGCGGAGTACAACCGCATCGTCCACGGCGACGACCCGGAGCTCGACGTCGACGCCGCGGTCGTGCCCGACGACGCCTCCTCGCTGACCGAGGCCGACGACGCCAAGCCCGACCTGGTCAAGAAGACCGACTCGGACGAGGACGCCGAGGCCGCGGACGACAAGAAGTCCGACGGCAAGGCCGACGGCGAGGCCGACGCGAAGTAGCACACCGCGACCCGGGGATGCCGTGAGCCCACAGGCGTCCGGCACCCCGGTGTGTGCGTGCCTTCGCGGGGGCGGGTCCCCACTTAACTTCGTGGCCGCTTGGGCGCATACCCGGCGCGGGGCGGTTGGACAGGGAGAATCGACAAGGTGGCAGCACCGAAGAAGGGCCGAGGCGCGGCCGGCGGTCAGGGGAAGCCGGGACGTTCCCTGGCGCTGATCCTGATCGCCATGGTCGCCCTCACGGGCGGGATGTTCCTGGCCCATCAGCCGACGCCGAGACTCGGCATCGACCTGGCCGGCGGCACCTCCATCACGCTGGAGGCCAAGGCCGAGCCGGGCCAGGAGCAGGCGATCAACAAGACCAACATGGACACCGCGGTCGACATCATGAACCGCCGTGTCAACGGTCTTGGGGTCAGCGAGGCCGAGGTCCAGACCCAGGGCAATCGCAACATCATCGTCAACATCCCCAAGGGCACGAACTCCGCCGAGGCCAGGGCGCAGGTCGGCACCACCGCCAAGCTGTACTTCCGGCCGGTGCTGACGGTCGCCCCGGGCGCGCCCACTCCGGAGCCCAGCGCCTCGCCCTCCGGCAAGGCCAGCAGCTCGCCCTCGCCCAAGGCGTCCGCCTCCGAGAAGGCGACGGACGGCGACAAGGCCGCCAGCCCCTCGTCCAAGCCGTCCGCGTCCGCCACCACCCAGGGCCGCGCGGTCACCGGCGCCCTGAAGGCCGACTCCTCGCCGTCGCCGAAGGCCAGCGCCACGCCGAAGGCCAGTGAGTCCGCGTCCGCCGAGGACCAGGCCGCCGCCGCCAAGCTCCAGAAGCAGTTCGAGTCGCTCGACTGCTCCAGCAAGGCGTCCCGTGCCGAGGCCGCCCGGGGCAGCAAGGCCGGTGACACGGTCGTGGCGTGCAGCCAAGAGGGCGACATGAAGTACGTGCTCGGCCCGGCCGAGGTGTCCGGCACCGAGGTCGACAGCGCCAAGGCCGCCTTCGACCAGCAGCGCGGCATGTGGATCGTCCAGATGGAGTTCTCCGGCAAGGGCTCCAAGCAGTTCCAGACGATCACCAAGAAGCTCTCCACGCAGCAGGAGCCGCAGAACCAGTTCGCCATCGCGCTGGACGGCGAGGTCGTCTCCGCCCCCCGGGTCAGCGAGCAGCTGAGCGGCAGCGCCGAGATCTCCGGCAGCTTCAACCAGGACTCCGCCGAGGCCCTGGCCAACCAGCTCTCCTACGGTGCGCTCCCGCTCTCCTTCAAGGAGCAGAGCGTCACCACCGTCACCGCCGCGCTCGGCGGCGAGCAGCTGCGGGCCGGGCTCATCGCCGGCGCCATCGGCCTCGCCCTCGTCGTCGTCTACCTGGTGGCCTACTACCGCGGTCTGGCGTTCATCGCCCTGCTCAGCCTCCTGGTCTCCGGCATCCTCAGCTACACGATCATGTCGCTGCTCGGCCCGGCCATCGGCTTCGCGCTGAACCTGCCCGCCGTCTGCGGTGCCATCGTGGCCATCGGTATCACCGCCGACTCCTTCATCGTGTACTTCGAACGCGTGAGGGACGAGATCCGCGAGGGCCGTACGCTGCGCCCCGCCGTGGAACGCGGCTGGCCGCGCGCCCGGCGCACCATCCTGGTCTCCGACTTCGTGTCGTTCCTCGCCGCCGCCGTTCTCTTCGTGGTGACGGTCGGCAAGGTCCAGGGCTTTGCGTTCACGCTGGGTCTCACCACCCTGCTCGACGTCGTCGTGGTGTTCTTCTTCACCAAGCCGCTCATGACGATCATGGCCCGCAAGAAGTTCTTCGCCTCGGGCCACCCGTGGTCCGGTCTGGACCCGAAGCGCCTCGGCGCCAAGCCGCCGCTGCGCCGCTCCCGCCGTGTCAACGCCCCCACCGAACCGAAGGAGGCGTGAGATGTCGCGACTCGGGAATCTCGGCGCCCGTCTCTACCGAGGCGAGGTCGGCTACGACTTCATCGGCAAGCGCAAGATCTGGTACGGCGTCTCCGTCCTGATCACCATCACCGCCATCCTCGGCCTGGTGGTCAGCGGCCTGAACATGGGCATCGAGTTCAAGGGCGGTGCCGTCTTCACCACCCCGAAGACGAGCGTGTCCGTCTCCGAGGCGGAGGACCTGGCGTCGGACGCCTCCGGCCACCAGGCCATCGTCCAGAAGCTCGGCAACGGCGGTCTGCGCATCCAGATCACCGAGGTCGACACCCAGAAGTCCGACGAGATCCAGGACAAGCTCGCCCAGGACCTCGACGTCCCGCGCGAGAAGATCGCGGCCGACCTCGTCGGTCCCAGCTGGGGCGAGCAGATCGCCAACAAGGCGTGGACCGGCCTCGGCGTCTTCATGGTCCTGGTCGTGATCTACCTGGCCATCGCCTTCGAGTGGCGGATGGCGCTGGCGGCCCTCGTCGCGCTGATCCACGACATCACCATCACGGTCGGTGTCTACGCCCTGGTCGGCTTCGAGGTCACCCCGGGCACCGTGATCGGTCTGCTGACCATCCTCGGTTACTCCCTCTACGACACGGTCGTCGTCTTCGACAGCCTCAAGGAGGGCACGAAGGGGATCACCAAGCAGACCCGGTGGACGTACAGCGACGTCGCCAACCGCTCGATCAACAGCACGCTGGTCCGCTCGATCAACACCACCGTCGTCGCCCTGCTGCCGGTCGCCGGTCTGCTGTTCATCGGTGGCGGTGTCCTAGGCGCCGGCATGCTGAACGACATCTCGCTGGCCCTCTTCGTCGGCCTCGCGGCCGGTGCGTACTCCTCGATCTTCATCGCCACCCCGCTGGTCGCCGACCTCAAGGAACGCGAGCCGCAGATGAAGGCCCTGAAGAAGCGGGTCCTCGCCAAGCGCGCGGCCGCCGCAGCCAAGGGCGAGGCCACCGAGGCCGAGCAGGCCGAGCAGGCCGAGCTGGACGGGGCCGGCCACGAGGACGCCGCCCCCGCCGGTGCGGTCGTCGGTCAGCGCCGGGAGCCCAGGGGCCACGGCCGCACCCACGGGAAGCACTGATGACCAGCACCACCGACAGCACCAGGGAGCTCCTGCTCAGCCGCATCCGGGACGTGCCGGACTACCCGAAGCCGGGCGTGATGTTCAAGGACATCACCCCGCTGCTCGCGGACCCGGTCGCCTTCACGGCCCTCACCGACGCTCTCGCGGAGCTGTGCCTGCGGCACGGCGCCACGAAGATCGTCGGCCTGGAGGCCCGCGGCTTCATCCTGGCCGCCCCCGTCGCGGTCCGGGCCGGCCTCGGCTTCGTACCGGTCCGCAAGGCCGGGAAGCTGCCGGGGGCCACGCTCAGCCAGGCGTACGAGCTGGAGTACGGCACCGCCGAGATCGAGATCCACGCGGAGGACCTGTCCGCCGACGACCGGATCATGGTCATCGACGACGTGCTCGCCACCGGCGGCACCGCCGGCGCGTCCCTGGAGCTCATCCGCCGGGCCGGCGCCCAGGTCGCCGGGGTCGCCGTCCTCATGGAGCTGGGCTTCCTGGACGGCCGGGCCCGCCTGGCCGACAGCCTGCGCGGGGCCCCGCTGGAGGCCCTGATCACGGTCTGAGGACCGGCCGCACCACCATCGACGGGCACCCGGGAACAACCGGGTGCCCGTCGGCGTTGTGAGGGCTCTCACGGTCCCCGGGGGAGGACCGGCCGCCGGGTCGTTACGATGGCCCTTCCGGGTGTGTCCGGATCCGCACGAGGAGCGCTCTTGCCAGACGAGGCCCAGCCAGTCGCCGCCCCGCAGCCCGACAAGCCCGCGGCGGCCTCCGCCACGCCCGCGAAGCAGCAGCCCGCGGAGAAGCCGAAGCCTCCGGCGCCCCAGCCCGGCACGGGCCCGGCGCCCGCCGAGGCCAACGGCCCCGCGCCCGCTTCGCCCGCCCAGCCGGCCGCGCCCGCCCCGACCGCGCCCAAGCCCCCCGCGAAGCCCGCCGGCGGGTCCACCTCGCCCACCGGCCCGGCCTCCCGCTCCGGCGGCTCCTCCAACCGGGTCCGGGCCCGCCTCGCCCGCCTCGGCGTCCAGCGCTCCAGCCCGTACAACCCGGTCCTCGAACCGCTGCTGCGGATCGTCCGCGGCAACGACGCCAAGACCGAGACCGCCACGCTGCGCCAGATCGAGCGGGCCTACCAGGTCGCCGAACGCTGGCACCGCGGCCAGAAGCGCAAGAGCGGCGACCCGTACATCACGCACCCGCTCGCCGTCACCACGATCCTCGCGGAGCTGGGCATGGATCCGGCCACCCTGATGGCCGGGCTCCTGCACGACACGGTCGAGGACACCGAATACGGCCTGGACACCCTGCGCCGCGACTTCGGCGACCAGGTCGCCCTGCTGGTCGACGGTGTCACCAAGCTGGACAAGGTCAAGTTCGGCGAGGCCGCGCAGGCCGAGACCGTGCGCAAGATGGTCGTCGCCATGGCCAAGGACCCGCGCGTCCTGGTCATCAAGCTCGCCGACCGGCTGCACAACATGCGCACCATGCGGTATCTCAAGCGGGAGAAGCAGGAGAAGAAGGCCCGCGAGACGCTGGAGATCTACGCCCCGCTCGCCCACCGCCTGGGCATGAACACCATCAAATGGGAGCTGGAGGACCTCGCCTTCGCGATCCTCTACCCCAAGATGTACGACGAGATCGTGCGGCTGGTGGCCGAGCGCGCGCCCAAGCGCGACGAATACCTCGCCATCGTCACCGACGAGGTCCAGGCCGACCTGCGCGCCGCCCGCATCAAGGCCACCGTCACCGGACGGCCCAAGCACTACTACAGCGTCTACCAGAAGATGATCGTGCGGGGCCGCGACTTCGCCGAGATCTACGACCTGGTGGGCATCCGGGTCCTCGTGGACACCGTCCGCGACTGCTACGCGGCGCTCGGCACCGTGCACGCGCGATGGAATCCGGTCCCCGGCCGGTTCAAGGACTACATCGCGATGCCCAAGTTCAACATGTACCAGTCACTGCACACCACGGTGATCGGCCCCAGCGGCAAGCCCGTCGAGCTCCAGATCCGTACCTTCGACATGCACCGCCGCGCCGAGTACGGCATCGCCGCGCACTGGAAGTACAAGCAGGAGGCCGTCGCGGGCGCCTCCAAGGTGCGCACCGACGTCCCCAAGAACAGCGGGCGCGGCCAGGACACCGTCAACGACATGGCGTGGCTCCGCCAGCTCCTGGACTGGCAGAAGGAGACCGAGGACCCCAGCGAGTTCCTGGAGTCGCTGCGCTTCGACCTCTCGCGCAACGAGGTCTTCGTCTTCACGCCCAAGGGCGACGTCATAGCGCTGCCGGCCGGGGCGACCCCGGTCGACTTCGCCTACGCCGTCCACACGGAGGTCGGCCACCGCACGATAGGAGCACGGGTCAACGGACGGCTCGTGCCGCTGGAGTCCACGCTCGACAACGGCGACCTCGTGGAGGTCTTCACCTCAAAGGCGGCCGGTGCCGGGCCCTCCCGCGACTGGCTCGGCTTCGTCAAGTCGCCCCGGGCCCGCAACAAGATCCGCGCCTGGTTCTCCAAGGAGCGCCGCGACGAGGCGATCGAGCAGGGCAAGGACGCCATCGCGCGGGCCATGCGCAAGCAGAACCTGCCGATCCAGCGCATCCTGACCGGCGACTCGCTGGTCACGCTGGCGCACGAGATGCGCTACCCCGACATCTCGTCCCTGTACGCCGCGATCGGCGAGGGCCATGTCGCCGCCGCGGGCGTCGTGCAGAAGCTGGTCCAGGCCCTCGGCGGCGAGGACGCGGCCAACGAGGACCTGGAGGAGAGCACCCCGCCCTCCCGCAGCCGCGCCAAGCGCCGCTCCAACGCCGACCCCGGGGTCGTCGTCAAGGGCGTCGAGGACGTGTGGGTCAAACTGGCCCGCTGTTGTACGCCCGTGCCCGGCGACCCCATCATCGGCTTCGTCACCCGGGGCAGCGGCGTCTCCGTACACCGCGCCGACTGCGTGAACGTCGACTCGCTCTCCCAGCAGCCGGAACGGATCCTGGACGTCGAGTGGGCGCCCACCCAGTCCTCGGTCTTCCTGGTCGCCATCCAGGTCGAGGCCCTGGACCGCTCCCGGCTCCTGTCGGACGTCACCCGGGTCCTCTCGGACCAGCACGTCAACATCCTGTCCGCCGCCGTGCAGACCTCCCGCGACCGGGTCGCCACCTCGCGCTTCACCTTCGAGATGGGCGACCCGAAGCACCTCGGCCACGTCCTGAAGGCGGTACGGGGTGTGGAGGGCGTCTACGACGTCTACCGGGTGACCTCGGCCCGCCGGCCGTAGCCGCGTACATGAGAGGGGCCCCTCCGCACGAGTGCGGAGGGGCCCCTCTCATGAAGCACGGGAGCCGGATCAGCCGCCGAACTCCTCCAGGCCCTTGAGCGCCTGGTCGAGCAGGGCCTGCCGGCCCTCCAGCTCACGGGCCAGCTTGTCCGCGCGGGCGTTGTTGCCCGAGGCGCGGGCGGCGTCGATCTGGCCGCGCAGCTTGTCCACGGCCGCCTGGAGCTGTCCGGTCAGACCCGCGGCGCGGGCCCGCGCCTCCGGGTTCGTCCGGCGCCACTCGGCCTCCTCGGCCTCCTGGAGCGCCCGCTCCACCGCCTGCATCCGCCCCTCGACCTTCGGACGGGCGTCACGCGGTACGTGGCCGATGGCCTCCCAGCGCTCGTTGAGGGCCCGGAACGCGGCCCTGGCCGCCTTCAGGTCCCTCACCGGCACCAGCTTCTCGGCCTCGTCGGCGAGCTCCTCCTTCACCTTGAGGTTCTCGCCCTGCTCCGCGTCGCGCTCCGCGAAGACCTCGCCACGGGCGGCGAAGAAGACGTCCTGGGCACCGCGGAAACGGTTCCACAGTTCGTCCTCGGCCTCGCGCTGGGCGCGGCCCGCCGCCTTCCACTGGGTCATCAGGTCGCGGTAGCGGGCGGCCGTGGTCCCCCAGTCCGTGGACCCGGAGAGCGCCTCGGCCTCCACGACCAGCTTCTCCTTGACCTTGCGGGCCTCCTCGCGCTGGGCGTCCAGCGAGGCGAAGTGGGCCTTGCGGCGCTTGGAGAACGCCGAGCGGGCGTGCGAGAAGCGGTGCCACAGCTCGTCGTCGGACTTGCGGTCGAGCCTGGGCAGGCCCTTCCACGTGTCCACGAGGGCGCGCAGCCGCTCGCCCGCGGAGCGCCACTGCTCGCTCTGCGCCAGCTCCTCGGCCTCGGCGACCAGGGCCTCCTTGGCGTGCTTCGCCTCGTCGGCCTGCTTCGCCTTCTGGGCCTTGCGCTCCTCGCGCCGCGACTCGACCGTCGCGACGAGCGCGTCCAGCCGCTTGCGCAGCGCGTCCAGGTCGCCGACGGCGTGGTGCTCGTCGACCTGGGTGCGCAGGTGCTCGATGGCGGTCGTCGCGTCCTTCGCGGACAGATCGGTGGTCTTCACCCGCCGTTCGAGGAGGCCGATCTCGACCGCAATGCCCTCGTACTTGCGCTCGAAGTAGGCCAGCGCCTCCGCCGGTGAACCGGCCTGCCACGATCCGACGACCTGCTCGCCGTCGGCTGTACGCACGTACACGGTGCCCGTCTCATCGACACGGCCCCACGGGTCGCTGCTCACAGCGCCTCCTCCACCTGATGCCCGTGAGGGGGTCACCCCCCTGGCATCGTCCACAGTTTCCTGGGGCGGGCACCGCCCGCCCTGCACCACGCCAATCTAGGCGACGGGCCGCCCGGCTGTCCGCACTCAGCACGGCCGGATTTATTCGCTGCCCGGCGGGCCCGCCCCCGGGATCACACCTTGTCGACGGTCAGCTTCGAGATGTTCACGGCCTTCTTCGGCGCACCGTCGGGGCCACCGCCGTCCACCCCGGCCTTGCCGACGGCCGCCACGGTCTTCAGCGACTCCGCGTCCATCGTGCCGAACGGCGTGTACGTGGGCGGCAGCTTGCTGTCCTTGTAGACCAGGAAGAACTGGCTGCCGCCGGTGTGCGCCTGGCCGGTGTTGGCCATCGCCACCGTGCCCGCCGGGTACGTCACCGAGCCGTCCGCGCCCGCCTTGCCCAGCGCGGTCAGGTTCTCGTCGGGGATGGTGTAGCCCGGACCGCCCGTGCCGTCGCCCTTGGGGTCGCCGCACTGCAGGACGTAGATGTTCTCCGTGGTCAGCCGGTGGCACTTGGTGCCGTCGAAGAACTTCTTGTCGGCCAGCGACTTGAAGGAGTTCGTCGTGTGCGGGGTCTTCGATGCGTCCATGGTGAACGCGATGCCGCCCTGGCTCGTCTTGAGCGACATCGTGTACTTCGCGTTCTTGTCGATCTTCATCGCCGGCTCGGGCTTCGCCTCCTCCGTGGGGGAGGGCGAGGGCGACGCCTCGGCCGACGGGCTCTGGCTCGCCGCCGCGTCCGTCTTGTCCTTGTCGTCGTCCCCGCTGGTGGCGAGGTACGTCGCGCCGCCGATGATCGCCACCACGGCGACGGCCGAGGTGATGGCGAGCGTCAGCACCCTCGTCCGGCGCCGGGCGTCCTCCCGGCGCCGCTGCTGCCGCTCGTACTTCTCCCGGGCGAGCTGCCGCCGCCGCTGATCGCTGGTGACCACCGGGTGTTCTCCTTGTACGTCGTGTGTTCGGGCCTGGGTCGCCCCGTACGGTATATGGGTTAGCTGTGGAATGAGGAGCGCCGGTAGGCTCTGAACTGCTGTGACTTCGCGGTCGCTCTTCCGCGCAGGACTACCGATTGAGGACGATCGTGCTGATTGCCGGGTTCCCCGCCGGGGCCTGGGGGACCAACTGTTACCTGGTCGCCCCCGCCGCGGGTGAGGAGTGCGTGATCATCGACCCGGGCCACCAGGCCGCCGCCGGAGTCGAGGAAGCGCTGAAGAAGCATCGGCTCAAGCCCGTCGCCGTCGTTCTCACGCACGGCCACATCGACCATGTCGCTTCGGTCGTCCCGGTCTGCGGGGCGCACGACGTCCCCGCCTGGATCCACCCCGAGGACCGCTACATGATGAGCGACCCGGAGAAGGCGCTCGGCCGCTCCATCGGGATGCCGCTCATGGGCGAGCTGACGGTGGGGGAGCCGGACGACGTCCAGGAGCTGACGGACGGCGCCCGCCTGAGCCTCGCGGGCATGGAGTTCGGCGTTTCGCACGCGCCCGGCCATACCAAGGGGTCGGTGACGTTCAGGATGCCCGAGAGCCCGGAGGTCCCCCCGGTCCTCTTCTCGGGCGACCTGCTCTTCGCCGGCTCCGTCGGACGCACCGACCTGCCCGGCGGCGACCACGCCGAGCTCCTCGAGTCGCTGGCCCGTGTGTGCCTGCCGCTCGACGACTCGACCGTGGTGCTGTCCGGCCACGGCCCCCAGACGACCATCGGCCGCGAGCGCGCCACCAACCCGTTTCTGACCGGGATGACCGGTGTGGACGCGCCCCGACGAGGAATGTGACGAGAGCGACATCGTGAGCACCTTCAAGGCCCCCAAGGGCACGTACGACCTGACCCCGCCGGACTCCGCGACGTACCTGGCGGTGCGCGAGGCGATCGCCGCCCCGCTGAAGAACTCCGGCTACGGCTACATCGAGACTCCCGGTTTCGAGGACGTGGCCCTCTTCTCCCGCGGCGTCGGCGAGTCCACCGACATCGTGACCAAGGAGATGTACACCCTCACCACCAAGGGCGGCTCCCAGCTCGCCCTGCGCCCCGAGGGCACCGCATCGGTGCTCCGCGCGGCCCTGGAGGCCAACCTCCACAAGCTGGGCAACCTGCCGGTCAAGCTCTGGTACTCCGGCTCGTACTACCGCTACGAGCGTCCGCAGAAGGGCCGCTACCGCCACTTCTCGCAGGTCGGGGCCGAGGCCATCGGCGCCGAGGACCCGGCCCTGGACGCCGAGCTGATCATCCTCGCCGACCAGGCGTACCGCGCGCTGGGCCTGCGCGAGTTCCGGATCCTGCTGAACTCGCTGGGCGACAAGGAGTGCCGTCCCGTCTACCGGGACGCGCTCCAGGGCTTCCTGCGCGAGCTGGACCTGGACGAGGAGACCCGCCGGCGCATCGAGATCAACCCGCTGCGGGTCCTCGACGACAAGCGCCCCGAGGTCCAGAAGCAGCTGACCGGCGCCCCGGTGCTGCGCGACTTCCTCTGCGACGCGTGCAAGGCGTACCACGAGCAGGTCCGCGACCTGCTCAACGAGGCCGGGGTGATCTACGAGGACGACGAGAAGCTGGTCCGTGGCCTCGACTACTACACGCGCACCACCTTCGAGTTCGTGCACGACGGTCTCGGCTCGCAGTCCGCTGTGGGCGGCGGCGGGCGCTACGACGGGCTCTCCGAGATGATCGGCGGCCCGGCGCTCCCGTCGGTCGGCTGGGCGCTCGGCGTGGACCGCACGGTCCTCGCCCTGGAGGCCGAGGGCATCGAGCTGGACCTGCCCTCCGCCACCAGCGTCTTCGCGGTCCCGCTCGGCGAGGAGGCGCGCCGGGTCCTGTTCGGCGTCGTCACCCGGCTGCGCCGGGAGGGCGTGGCCGCGGACTTCGCGTTCGGCGGCCGGGGGCTGAAGGGCGCCATGAAGAGCGCCAACCGTTCGGGCGCCCGGTTCACGATCGTGGCCGGCGAGCGCGATCTGGCCGAGGGCCACGTCCAGCTCAAGGACATGGAGTCCGGCGAGCAGACGCCGGTCCCCGTCTCCGACGTGGTCGAGACGGTCCGCGCGCGCCTGGCGTGAGACGTGCGGGGGCGGGCGGCCGCGCCCACCCCCGGCACGTCAACCCGGTGGGCGTGGATTCATCCCGCACGGTGATTCCATCCGTGCGGGATGTGACGCCCGGGGGAGGGACCGGCTGAGTGCGACGGCCCTCGTCGCGGCTGCGGGGCCCGGGATCCGCCTCCGGACGGGCCCGCCACGGTGCGTACGTTTTTATGTGCATCGAACGGAAGAGCGGCCGAGTCGTACGGCACAATGACCCTGCCCCAGCAGGCTACTCAGTGACGGAAACGGCGATATGACGACTGCAGCGGTTGACCATCCCTCCTCCGACCAGGACGAGAGGGGCGGGAAGCGGACCATCGGCGGCAGCCGCGCGCTGGCCATCCTGCTCGTGATCACGGGCGCCGCCGGAACGCTCGCCGCATGGGTCATCACGCTCGACAAGCTCAAGATGATGGAGGACCCCTCCTTCGTCCCCGGCTGCAGCCTCAACCCCGTGGTCGCCTGCGGCAACATCATGAAGAGCGAGCAGGCGTCCGCCTTCGGCTTCCCCAACCCCTGGCTCGGCATGGTCACCTACCCGGTGATCATCGGTATCGGCCTGGCCCTGCTCGCCGGAGCCCGCTTCCGCTCCTGGTACTGGCTCGGCATGAACGCGGGCACGCTGTTCGGCGTCGGCTTCTGCACCTGGCTCCAGTACCAGTCGCTGTACAACATCAACTCGCTGTGCCTGTGGTGCTGCCTGGCCTGGGTCGCCACCATCTTCATGTTCTGCTACGTCACCACGCACAACATCCGGCACGGGATCATCCCCGCGCCCTCCTGGCTGCGCAACGGCCTGACCGAGTTCCACTGGGTGCCCCCGGTGCTCTGGATCGGCATCATCGGCATGCTGATCCTGACCCGCTGGTGGGACTTCTGGACCAGCTGATCCCACGCACCCGCCCTCGCACCGCCGGGCCACCGGCCCGGCCGCGTTGTCAGTGCGGTGACATAGGCTTCGAGACGTGGAGCCCGACCTTTTCACCGCCGCCGCCGAAGACCGCCAGGAGAAGGATCCGTCCAGCAGCCCGCTGGCCGTCCGGATGCGTCCGCGTACGCTCGACGAGGTCGTCGGCCAGCAGCATCTGCTCAAGCCGGGTTCGCCCCTGCGCCGCCTGGTCGGCGAGAGCGGCGGCGGACCGGCCGGGCCCTCGTCGGTCATCCTCTGGGGCCCGCCCGGCATCGGCAAGACCACCCTCGCGTACGTGGTCAGCAAGGCGACGAACAAGCGGTTCGTGGAGCTCTCCGCGATCACCGCGGGCGTCAAGGAAGTGCGTGCCGTGATCGAGGGCGCCCGCCGCGCCACCGGGGGCTACGGCAAGGAGACCGTCCTCTTCCTGGACGAGATCCACCGCTTCTCCAAGGCCCAGCAGGACTCCCTGCTCCCCGCCGTCGAGAACCGCTGGGTCACCCTGATCGCCGCGACCACGGAGAACCCGTACTTCTCCGTCATCTCCCCGCTCCTCTCGCGCTCGCTGCTGCTGACGCTGGAGCCCCTGACCGACGACGACCTGCGCGGCCTGCTGCACCGCGCCCTCACCGACGAACGCGGCCTCGGCGGCGCGGTGACCCTCCCGGAGGACGCCGAGGAGCACCTGCTGCGCATCGCCGGGGGCGACGCCCGCCGCGCGCTGACCGCCCTGGAGGCCGCGGCCGGGGCCGCGCTGTCCAAGCAGGAGGAGGAGATCACCCTCCTCACCCTGGAGGAGACCGTCGACCGGGCGGCCGTGAAGTACGACCGGGACGGCGACCAGCACTACGACGTGGCCAGCGCCCTGATCAAGTCCATCCGGGGCTCCGACGTGGACGCGGCCCTCCACTACCTGGCCCGCATGATCGAGGCGGGGGAGGACCCGAGGTTCATCGCCCGGCGGCTGATGATCTCGGCCAGCGAGGACATCGGCCTCGCCGACCCGACGGCGCTGCCCACCGCGGTCGCGGCCGCCCAGGCGGTGGCCCTGATCGGCTTCCCCGAGGCGGCGCTCACCCTCAGCCACGCCACCATCGCCCTGGCCCTCGCCCCCAAGTCCAACGCGGCGACGCTGGCGATCTCCGCCGCCCGCGAGGACATCCGCAAGGGGCTGGCCGGCCCGGTCCCGGCCCATCTGCGCGACGGCCACTACAAGGGCGCCGCCAAGCTGGGCCACGCCCAGGGCTACGTCTACCCGCACGACGTCCCCGGCGGTATCGCCGCCCAGCAGTACGCGCCGGACGCGGTGAGCGACAAGCAGTACTACCGCCCCACCCGCTACGGCGCCGAGGCGCGGTACGCGGACGTGGTGGACCGGGTCAGGGAGCGGCTGGGCCGGACGGACGGCGAGGCCGGGACGGGCGGCACGGCCTGAGTCCCGGGCGCGTGCCCCTCAACGGGCGGCGGCCGCGAAGAGCGTGTGCATGGCGTGGCTGAGCTCCACCACGTCCCGCACCGGCCGGGGGAACTCGAAGCGCGCGTCGAAGCAGTTGCCGCCCCGCTCGCGGAAGCGCACCCGCAGCCCGAGCCGGTCCAGGGCCAGGGGCACCACGTCCGGCCGGTGCCCGGCGCAGGTGCACACCGCCCGCTCCCCGAGCAGCTCGCACAGCACCGTCAGCTCCTCGCCGTGTGCCGCGTACAGATGCTGGAGCAGGTCCGCCTCGTGCGCGGCGAGCGGGTCGGGGGCGGCGTCGCGGAAGCTGTCGGCGTCCACGCCCTCCACGCCCCACAGGTCGTCGATGTGCGCCTCGTCCGTCTCCAGGCACAGCATCGTCCGCCCGGGGCCCGCCATCCCGGGGACGGCGGTCAGCCGGCCGCTGACGCGGGCCCGGCCCCGGATACGGTGGGGTACCGAGACCGGAGCGACGTCCGTGATCTCCAGCACGGCCGGCAGCCCGTCGTCCCGGGCGTGCGCCGCGGCCCGTACGGCCGGGGAGTCCGCGGGGAATTCCAGGAACAGGTCGCCGTCCGGGCCCACGCCCCGGGACAGCGGCATCAGCTGGTCCGATCCCGCCGCTTCGAGCCCGGGAACGAGCAGTACCGCGGAGCAGGTACTCTGTACGAGAGTTCGTGTGCGCTCGGCTGCTGACGGCATCCGTGTGTTTTCAAGCCCGCTGGGACGCGGCTGACCACGATCTGATCGGTCCTCCGTCATCTCGACGCCTTCAGGCGCGTCGATGCTGTCTGTGCTGTCCGTGACGTGTGTGGTGTTCCCAGGGCGAGACATGCGATCTCCTTGAGTAAGGTGAGCCTAACCTAACCTACAACGGAGGTCTGGAGAACGTGCCTAATCAGTCGCGTCCCAAGGTCAAGAAGAGCCGCGCGCTCGGCATCGCGCTGACGCCGAAGGCGGTCAAGTACTTCGAGGCCCGCCCCTACCCGCCGGGCGAGCACGGCCGCGGCCGCAAGCAGAACTCGGACTACAAGGTCCGTCTGCTCGAGAAGCAGCGTCTGCGCGCGCAGTACGACATCAGCGAGCGCCAGATGGCGCGTGCCTACGACCGCGCCAAGAAGGCCGAGGGCAAGACGGGCGAGGCGCTGGTCGTCGAGCTCGAGCGCCGTCTCGACGCGCTGGTCCTGCGTTCGGGCATCGCCCGGACCATCTACCAGGCCCGCCAGATGGTCGTCCACGGTCACATCGAGGTCAACGGTGGCAAGGTCGACAAGCCGTCGTTCCGCGTCCGCCCGGACGACGTCGTCCAGGTCCGCGAGCGCAGCCGCTCCAAGGTCCCCTTCCAGGTGGCCCGCGAGGGTGGTTACGACACCGACGGCGAGACCCCGCGTTACCTGCAGGTGAACCTGAAGGCCCTGGCCTTCCGCCTTGACCGGGACCCGAACCGCAAGGAAATCCCCGTGATCTGCGACGAGCAGCTCGTCGTCGAGTACTACGCCCGCTGATCCAGGCGTAGCCGCTCTTCACCGGCGCTCAGGCCCGCCCCTTCCCGTTCCCCGGGGAGGCGGCGGGCTTTCGCTTTCTCTCCTGCCAGCAGCGCCCTGGCCACCGCCGCGTCCGGTGCCAGCTCCCCGCCCGCGCCGAGCGCCGCCGCGTACCGCGTCCCGCCCAGCTCCCGCAGGGCCAGTTCCTCGCAGCGGGCCCTCGGCGCCCCGTAGTACGCCGAGCCGAACAGCGGCAGCCCCACCGAGGGCCAGATCCGGTCGGCGGCCCCCTGGAGCAGTGCCGCCTCGGCCGCGTCCCCCTCGGTGACCGTGACCAGGGCCAGCAGTTCGAGGGCGAGGACCGTGCCGAGCAGGTCGTGGAAGCCGTGGCTGATCGCCAGTGATTCGAGGAGCAGCCGCCGGGCCCCCTCCGGGTCGCCCCGCTCCAGGGCGGCGTAGGCGAGGACGTACAGCGCGTAGCTCAGGGCCCACCGCTCGCCGTGGTCCTCGCAGATGTCCCGGACCTCCTCGCAGATCGCGACGGCCCGCTCCGCGTCCCCCAGGAAGCCGGTGGCCATGGCCAGTTCGACCTGGGCCATCAGGACGTTGCTGTTCAGCTCCCCCAGCTCCCGGTAGCGGCCGAGCGCGTCGGCCAGGAGACCCCGGGCGCGCTCCATGTCGTCGGTGACCAGGGCCAGGCAGCCGGTGCGGTGCACGGCGTACGCGGCGGCGGTGGCGTCACCCGCGGCCTCGGCCTCCTCCCGGCATTCCGTCAGCGCGGAGATCGCCCCCACCGGGTCCCCCTGGAGGACCGCGACGTACCCCAGCACCCACAGGGCCTTCAGGCGCGAGGAGTCGTACGGGGTCTCCTCCTCCAGCACGTGCTCCAGCCAGTGCCGGCCCTCCGAGAGGCGCCCGCAGCCGACCCACAGGAACCACAGCGTGCCCGCCAGGTACTGCGCCAGATGCGCGTCCTGCGGGCTCTCCAGCGAGCACTCCATGGCCCGGCGCAGATTCGGCAGCTCGCTCTCGGCCCGGGCCGCGACCTCCGCCTGCCGGGGGCTGAACCAGTCCAGCTCGCACCAGGTCGCAAGGCCCAGGAACCAGTCACGGTGCCGCCGGCGCAGCCGGTCCGTGTCCCCGGTGGCGGCCAGCCACTCGGCGCCGTACTCGCGCACGGTGTCCAGCATCCGGTAGCGGGTGCCGGCGGGGGAGTCCTCACGCAGCACCACGGACTGGGCCAGCAGCCCGGTCAGCACATCGAGCACCGAGTCGGCGGGGAGGTCGGGCCCGCTGCAGATGTACTCGACGGCCTCCAGGTCGAACTGCCCGGCGAAGACCGAGAGCCGGGCCCACAGCAGCCGCTGCGGCGGGGCGCACAGCTCATGGCTCCAGCCGATGGCCGTCCGCAGCGTCTGGTGCCGCTCCAGCGCGCCCCGGGTGCCCCCGGTCAGCAGCCGGAAGCGGTCGTCCAGCCGTTGCAGCACCTGCTCGGTCGACAGGGCCCGCAGCCGTCCCGCCGCCAGCTCCAGGGCCAGCGGGATGCCGTCGAGCCGGCGGCAGAGCTCCCGGGCGTGGTCGCGGTCGTGCTCGGTCAGCCGGAAGTCCGGGCGCACCCCGGCGGCCCGCTCGGCGAACAGTCGGAGCGCGTCCTCGTCGGTCATGGTCGCGAGCGGGTGGACGGCCTCGCCCGCCAGCTCCAGCGGAAGCCGGCCCGCCGCGAGGACCCGCAGCCGCGGGGCGCGCCGCAGCAGCTCCCGTACCAGCGCGGCGCAGTCGTCCACCAGGTGTTCGAAGCCGTCAACCACCAGGAGGAGGTCGCGGCCGGCGCAGTGCTCGACGATGGCGGCGCGGGGCGGCCGGGTGGTGTGGTCGGTGAGCCCGAGCGCCTCGGCCACGGCGTGCTCCAGCAGGTCGGCGTCGTGGACGGCGGACAGCTCCACCAGCCATACCCCGTCGCAGTACCGTTTCTCCATCAGCGCTGCCGCTCTGGTGACCAGGCGGGTCTTGCCGACGCCGCCCACCCCGGTCACGGTGACGAGCCGGGACTCGTCGAGGGAGCGGGCGAGAGCGGCCAGCTCGCTCTCGCGTCCCACGAAGTCGTTCAGCTCGGCGGGCAGATTGCCCGGGTGCGGGTGCGCGGCGGTGTCGTCGGCGGCGGCCGGGGTACCGGAGTCGTCGGCGGGCGGAGAAGGGCGCTGAGGGCGTCGCATGAGACACGCAGAGTACTGGCTTGAAAGCGCTCCGTACAATCTCGTCGCCCGGATCCCCGGCGCTTGCCCGGTCATGCGGTACGGGGCGCGAGCCCCGGCGCGATAGGCTCGGGGGAAGGTGACCGGCCACCCCGACGGCCCTCGCCGCAGAGCAAGAGAACAAGACAGAGACAGACGACAAGCCAGAGAGCGCGGTGCACTGTGTCCGGTGGTGAGGTGGCCGGGATCCTGGTGGCCGTCTTCTGGGCGATCCTGGTTTCGTTCCTCGCCGTCGTGCTGGTGAGGCTCGCCCAGACGCTCAGGGCGACCACCAAACTCGTGGCGGACGTGACCGAACAGGCCGTCCCCCTGCTCGCGGACGCCTCGGCGACCGTACGCTCCGCGCAGACCCAGCTCGACAAGGTCGACGCCATCGCGACGGACGTGCAGGAAGTCACCTCCAACGCCTCCGCGCTCTCCACCACGGTCGCCTCCACCTTCGGCGGGCCGCTGGTCAAGGTCGCCGCGTTCGGCTACGGGGTCCGGCAGGCCATCGGCCGCCGGTCCGCCCCCGGACCGGAGGCGCAGTCCCGGCGCTCGGTGATCGTCGGCCGGACCGTCCCCTCCGCACGCGGCAGGAAGCGCGGCGGCCGAAATTCCCGCGGATCTAAGGACTGACGCAGCGATGTTCCGCCGTACGTTCTGGTTCACCGCCGGCGCAGCCGCCGGGGTATGGGCCACCACCAAGGTCAACCGGAAGATCAAGCAGCTGACCCCCGAGAGCCTCGCGGCGCAGGCCGCCGACAAGGCGATCGTGGCGGGTCACAAGCTCAAGGACTTCGCGCTGGACGTCCGCGAGGGCATGGTCAGGCGCGAGGCCGAACTCGGCGAGGCGCTGGGCCTGGAAGCGGCGGACCCCCGCGAACTGCCCCCGGCGCGCCGCCCGGCCGTCGAGGCGGCCCACGCGGACCCGCACCCGGCCCCCGCCACCTACCGCAAGCTCCCCTACCACTCGTACAACCGGAATGAGGACCACTGATGGAGTCGGCAGAAATTCGTCGCCGCTGGCTGAGCTTCTACGAGGAGCGCGGTCACACCGTTGTCCCTTCGGCGTCGCTCATCGCGGACGACCCGACTCTGCTGCTGGTCCCCGCCGGCATGGTGCCGTTCAAGCCCTACTTCCTCGGCGAGGTCAAGCCGCCCGCGCCGCGCGTCACCAGCGTGCAGAAGTGCGTGCGTACGCCGGACATCGAGGAGGTCGGCAAGACCACCCGGCACGGCACCTTCTTCCAGATGTGCGGCAACTTCTCGTTCGGCGACTACTTCAAGGAAGGCGCCATCGCGTACGCCTGGGAGCTGCTGACCAGCTCCGTGGCGGACGGCGGTTTCGGGCTCGACCCCGAGCGCCTGTGGATCACCGTCTACCTGGACGACGACGAGGCCGAGGCCATCTGGCGCGACAAGATCGGCGTCCCGGCCGAGCGCATCCAGCGCCTGGGCAAGAAGGACAACTTCTGGTCCATGGGCGTCCCCGGCCCATGCGGCCCGTGCTCCGAGATCAACTACGACCGCGGCCCCGAATTCGGCGTCGAGGGCGGCCCGGCCGTCAACGACGAGCGGTACGTGGAGATCTGGAACCTGGTCTTCATGCAGTACGAGCGCGGCGCGGGCGAGGGCAAGGACGACTTCCCGATCCTCGGCGACCTGCCCTCCAAGAACATCGATACCGGTCTCGGACTCGAACGCCTCGCGATGATCCTGCAGGGCGTGCAGAACATGTACGAGACGGACACCCTGCGCGTCGTCATGGACCGCGCGACCGAGCTGACCGGTGTGCGTTACGGCGCCGCCGAGTCCACCGACGTCTCGCTGCGCGTGGTCGCCGACCACATCCGCACCTCCGTCATGCTCATCGGCGACGGCGTCACCCCCGGCAACGAGGGCCGCGGCTATGTGCTGCGCCGCATCATGCGCCGTGCCATCCGCAACATGCGCCTGATGGGCGCCACCGGTTCCGTCGTCCGCGAGCTGGTCGACGTCGTGGTCAACACGATGGGGCAGCAGTACCCGGAGCTGATCACCGACCGCAAGCGCATCGAGACCGTCGCGCTCGCGGAGGAGGCCGCCTTCCTCAAGGCCCTCAAGGGCGGCACCAACATCCTGGAGACCGCCGTCACCGAGACCAAGGCCGCGGGCGGCACGGTCCTCGCCGGCGACAAGGCGTTCCTGCTCCACGACACCTGGGGTTTCCCGATCGACCTCACCCTGGAGATGGCCGCCGAGCAGGGGCTCTCCGTGGACGAGGACGGCTTCCGCCGCCTCATGCAGGAGCAGCGGGCCAAGGCCAAGGCCGACGCCAAGGCCAAGAAGACCGGCCACGCCGACCTGTCCGCCTACCGCGAGGTCGCCGACAACTCCGGCGTCACCGAGTTCACCGGCTACACGATGACCGAGGGCGAGTCGACGATCGTCGGCCTCCTCGTGGACGGTGTCCCCTCGCCCGCCGCCACCGAGGGCGACGAGGTCGAGGTCGTGCTCGACCGCACCCCGTTCTACGCCGAGGGCGGCGGCCAGCTCGCCGACCAGGGTCGCATCCGGCTCGACAGCGGCGCCGTGATCGTGGTCCGCGACGTCCAGCAGCCGGTCCCGGGCGTCTCCGTGCACAAGGGCTCCGTCCAGGTCGGCGAGGTCACGGTCGGCGCGTCCGCGTACGCGGCCATCGACTCCACCCGCCGCCGCGCCATCGCCCGCGCGCACAGCGCCACGCACCTCACGCACCAGGCGCTGCGCGACGCGCTCGGCCCGACGGCCGCCCAGGCCGGTTCGGAGAACTCCCCGGGCCGCTTCCGCTTCGACTTCGGTTCGCCGGCCGCCGTTCCCGGCACGGTCCTCACCGACGTCGAGCAGAAGATCAACGAGGTGCTGGCCCGCGAGCTGGACGTGCAGGCCGAGGTGATGTCGATCGACGAGGCGAAGAAGCAGGGCGCCATCGCCGAGTTCGGCGAGAAGTACGGCGAGCGGGTCCGCGTCGTCACCATCGGCGACTTCTCCAAGGAGCTGTGCGGCGGTACGCACGTCCACAACACCGCCCAGCTCGGTCTGGTCAAGCTGCTCGGTGAGTCCTCCATCGGTTCCGGCGTGCGCCGCATCGAGGCCCTGGTCGGCGTGGACGCGTACAACTTCCTGGCCAAGGAGCACACGGTCGTCGCCCAGCTCCAGGAGCTGGTCAAGGGCCGCTCCGAGGAGCTCCCGGAGAAGATCGCGGGCATGCTCGGCAAGCTGAAGGACGCCGAGAAGGAGATCGAGAAGTTCCGCGCGGAGAAGGTCCTCGCGGCCGCCGCCGGTCTCGTGGACTCCGCGAAGGACGTCCGGGGCGTCGCCCTGGTCACCGGCCAGGTGCCGGACGGCACCTCCGCCGACGACCTGCGCAAGCTCGTCCTCGACGTGCGCGGCCGCATCCAGGGCGGCCGCCCGGCCGTCGTCGCGCTGTTCACCACGGCCAACGGGCGCCCGCTGACCGTCATCGCGACCAACGAGGCGGCCCGCGAGCGCGGCCTCAAGGCCGGCGACCTCGTCCGTACCGCCGCGAAGACCCTCGGCGGCGGGGGCGGCGGCAAGCCGGACGTCGCGCAGGGCGGCGGCCAGAACCCGGAGGCGATCGGCGACGCCGTCGCGGCCGTCGAACGCCTCGTCACCGAGACGGCGTGACGCCGGGCATGACGCAGATGCGCCGCGGTCGCCGGCTGGCGATCGACGTCGGGGACGCCCGGATCGGGGTCGCCTCGTGCGACCCCGACGGGATCCTCGCGACGCCGGTGGAGACCGTGCCGGGACGCGATGTCCCGGCCGCCCACCGGCGGCTGGGACAGATCGTCGCGGAGTACGAGCCGATCGAGGTCGTCGTCGGGCTGCCACGCTCCCTGGGCGGCGGCGAGGGCCCGGCCGCCGCCAAGGTCCGCGCTTTCGCGGATGTGCTCGCCCGAGCGGTCGCACCCATTCCGGTGCGCTTGCTGGACGAGAGGATGACCACAGTGACGGCGACGCAGGGGCTGCGCGCCTCAGGCGTGAAGTCCAGAAAAGGCCGATCCGTCATCGACCAGGCTGCCGCTGTGGTGATCCTTCAGAACGCTCTGGAGTTCGAGCGCGCTTCGGGCCGTCCGCCGGGCGAGGCCGTCGAAGTGGTGGTGTGATCGCGTTACGGTAACGTTCCGCGCGATGCGGCGGTGTTCGAAAAAAACACCGCACAGCAAAGAGACGGAACATCGTCTCGCGGCTCAAGGGGATCGATGACTGAGTATGGCCGGGGCCCCGGCTCCGAACCGTGGCATCCCGAGGACCCCTTGTACGGGGACCAGGGGTGGGGCGGCCAGCAGCCTGCCCACGGCCAGGCCCAGTACGACGACCAGAACCAGTACGACGGCACGAACGAGTACGGCGCCCAGCAGCAGTACCCGCAGGGCCAGTACGACCCGTACCAGCAGCAGCCGCACGACCCGTACGCCCAGCAGGACCCGTACGGGCAGCAGCACGATCCGTACGCGCAGCAGCATCAGCAGCAGGACCCGTACGCCCAGCAGCAGTACCAGCAGCAGGCGTACGGGAACCAGCACCCGCAGGACCCGTACGGGAACCAGCACCCGCAGGACCCGTACGGGCAGCAGCCCCAGCAGCCGCAGCCCGGCTACGACACCGGCTGGGACGCGGGCCAGCAGGCGGTGCCGCCGTACGAGGGCCAGCCCGTCGCCACGTACGGCTACGGCGAGACGAACGACTACTACGGCACCCCTGACGCCTATCCGCCGCCGCAGCCCCCCGGCCGCCGCGAGGCCGCTCCCGCCGAGGCGCCCGAGGCGGCACCGGACTGGGACCCGGAGGAGCCGCCGGAGGAGACCCACCCCTTCTTCACGGGCGTGGACGAGAAGGACGGCCGCAAGGCGCCCCGGGACGACGACTACGACGACGATGACGACGACCGCGACGCCCGCGACGGGGGCGGCGAGCGCCGGGGCAAGGGCAAGAAGAAGAAGGGCCGCAGCGGCTGCGCGTGCCTGGCCGTCTCCCTCGTCCTGGTCGCCGGCGTCGGCGGCGCGGGCTACTACGGCTACTCCTTCTACCAGGACCGCTTCGGCCCCGCCCCCGACTACTCGGGCAGCGGCTCCGGCTCGGTCGAGGTGGAGATCCCGAAGGGCGCGTACGGGTACGACATCGGCAACATCCTGAAGAAGGCCGGCGTCGTGAAGAGCGTCGACGCCTTCGTCTCGGCGCAGAACGAGAACCCGAAGGGGAAGGGGATCCAGGCGGGGGTCTACCTCCTCCACTCGGAGATGTCGGCGGCCGAGGCCGTGAAGATGATGGTGGACCCGAAGAGCCAGAATCTTCTGATCATCCCGGAGGGCACGCCGAACCGGCTGGTGTACGCCTCGATCGACAGGAAACTGGGCGTCACCAAGGGGACGACCGCCACGGTGGCCAAGAAGGAGTCGGGCAGCCTCGGCCTGCCGGACTGGGCGAAGAATCACAAGGACGTCCTCGACCCCCTGGAGGGATTCCTCTACCCGGCCGCGTACCCGGTCACCAAGGGCATGAAGCCGGAGACCGTCCTCAAGTCGATGGTGTCCCGCGCCAACGAGGAGTACGAGAAGGCGGACCTGACGGAGAACGCCAAGAAGCTGAAGCTCGAGAGCCCCTGGCAGCTGATCACCGTCGCCAGCCTCGTCCAGGCCGAGGGCAAGTACAAGCACGACTTCGACAAGGTCGCACGGGTCGTCTACAACCGGCTCAAGCCCAACAACGTCGAGACCAACGGTCTGCTCGACTTCGACTCCACCGTGAACTACGCGAAGAAGTCGAGCACGCTCGACATCGGTCCGGTGTCGGAGCAGCGGAACTTCAAGCACCCGTACAACACGTACTACGTGCACGGTCTGCCCCCCGGGCCCATCAACAACCCGGGCGATGCCGCCCTGCATTCGGCGATCAAGCCCACCCCCGGGCCCTGGTACTACTTCGTCTCGGTGACCGAGGACAAGACGGTCTTCGCCGTGACCAACGAGGAGCACAACCGGAACCGGGCGAAGTACGAGAAGGAGCAGTCGGGTCAGTGAGCACCCAGCACCGCGCGGCCGTCCTCGGCGCCCCCATCGCCCACTCGCTCTCCCCGGTCCTCCACCGGGCCGCGTACGCCGAACTCGGCCTCGACCACTGGTCGTACGACCGGTTCGAGGTCGACGAGCAGGCGTTGCCCGGGTTCATCGAGGGGCTGGACGGGAGCTGGGCCGGGCTCTCACTCACCATGCCGCTGAAGCGGGCGGTCATCCCGCTGCTCGACGGGATCACCGACACCGCCGCCTCCGTCGAGGCGGTGAACACCGTGGTGTTCGGCGAGGACGGCCGCCGCACCGGCGACAACACCGACATCCCCGGCATGGTCGCGGCCCTGCGCGAACGCGGCGTCGAGAAGGTCGAGTCCGCCGCGATCCTCGGCGCCGGCGCCACCGCGTCCTCCGCGCTGGCGGCGCTGTCCGGCATCTGCGCCGGACCCGTCACCGCGTACGTCCGCAGCGCGGCCCGCGCCGACGAGATGCGCGGCTGGGGCGAACGGCTCGGCGTCGACGTCCGCATCGCCGACTGGGCCGAGGCCGAGCGGGCGCTCGCCGCGCCCCTCGTCATCGCCACCACCCCCGCCGGTGCGGCCGACGCCCTGGCCGAGGCCGTACCGGAGCGGCCCGGCACGCTCTTCGACGTGCTGTACGAGCCCTGGCCCACCCGGCTCGCCTCCGCCTGGGCCCAACGCGGCGGTGCAGTCGTCGGAGGTCTCGACCTCCTCGTGCACCAGGCGGTCCTCCAGGTCGAGCAGATGACGGGCCGCTCGCCCGCCCCGCTCGCCGCCATGCGCAAGGCCGGGGAAGAGGCGCTGGCCGCCCGCTGACGCCCGCCCGGCTCCGCCCGCGCCGTCCGTCTGCTGGACCGACGGCGGGCCGGGGGCCCCGGCCGTGGGAGGATCGGGGGCGGCGGGCCAGGGCCGCGCACCCGGTCGCGCCGCTGGATTTCAGGCGCGAGCATGAGGAGCACCGTTGAGCAGGTTGCGCTGGCTGACCGCGGGGGAGTCGCACGGCCCCGCACTGGTGGCGACGCTGGAGGGTCTTCCCGCCGGCATCCCGGTCACCACGGAGATGGTGGCGGACGCGCTCGCCCGGCGGCGGCTCGGTTACGGCCGCGGTGCGCGGATGAAGTTCGAGCGGGACGAGGTCACCTTCCTCGGCGGTGTCCGGCACGGCCTCACCATGGGCTCCCCGGTCGCCGTGATGGTGGGCAACACCGAGTGGCCCAAGTGGGAGCAGGTCATGTCGGCCGACCCGGTCGACCCCCAGGTGCTGGCCGAGCAGGCCCGTAACGCCCCGCTGACCCGGCCCCGCCCCGGCCACGCCGACCTCGCCGGCATGCAGAAGTACGGCTTCGACGAGGCCCGCCCGGTCCTGGAGCGCGCCAGCGCCCGGGAGACCGCCGCCCGCGTCGCCCTCGGTGCCGTCGCCCGGTCCTACCTCAAGGAGACCGCGGGCATCGAGATCGTCAGCCATGTCGTGGAGCTGGCCGCCGCCAAGGCGCCGTACGGGGTCTACCCGGTCCCCTCCGACGTGGAGCGGCTCGACGCCGACCCGGTGCGCTGCCTCGACGCCGACGCGAGCAAGGCGATGGTCGCCGAGATCGACCAGGCCCACAAGGACGGCGACACGCTAGGCGGTGTCGTCGAGGTGCTGGCGTACGGCGTGCCCGTCGGCCTCGGCTCGCACGTGCACTGGGACCGCCGGCTCGACGCCCGCCTCGCCGGCGCGCTCATGGGCATCCAGGCCATCAAGGGCGTCGAGGTCGGCGACGGCTTCGACCTCGCCCGGGTGCCCGGGTCCCAGGCGCACGACGAGATCCTGGTGACCGAGGACGGCATCAAGCGCGCCTCCGGCCGGGCAGGCGGCACCGAGGGCGGACTCACCACCGGTGAGCTGCTGCGCGTCCGCGCCGCCATGAAGCCGATCGCCACCGTGCCGCGCGCCCTGGCCACCGTCGACGTGGTGACCGGCGAGCCCGCCAAGGCCCACCACCAGCGCTCCGACGTCTGTGCCGTCCCGGCCGCCGGCATCGTCGCCGAGGCGATGGTCGCCCTGGTCCTGGCCGACGCCGTGGCGGAGAAGTTCGGCGGCGACAGCGTCACCGAGACCCGCCGCAACGTGCGGTCGTACCTCGACCACCTCCAGATCCGATGACCGGTCCCCTGGTCGTCCTGGTCGGCCCCATGGGCGTCGGCAAGTCCACGGTCGGCGAACTGCTCGCCGGCCGGCTGGGCACCGGCTACCGGGACACCGACGCGGACGTCGTCGCGACCGCGGGCAAGCCCATCGCGGAGATCTTCTACGACGAGGGCGAGGACCACTTCCGCGCGCTGGAGCGGGAGGCCGTCCGCGCCGCCGTCGCCGAGCACACCGGCGTCCTCTCGCTCGGCGGCGGGGCCGTCCTGGACGAGTCGACCCGCGCGCTGCTCGCCGGCCACCCGGTCGTCTACCTCTCGATGGACGTGGACGAGGCGGTCAAGCGGGTCGGGCTCAACACCGCCCGCCCGCTGCTCGCGGTCAACCCGCGCCGGCAGTGGCGCGAGCTGATGGAGGCCCGCCGGCACCTCTACACCGAGGTCGCCCGCACGGTCGTCGCCACCGACGAGCGCACACCCGAAGAGGTCGCCCAGGCGGTCCTCGACGCACTGGAGCTGCCGGACGGAGCCCCGTCCGGCCGGGAGAACACACCATGACCCAGCAGGCACCCATCCGCGTCCGCATCGCCGGCAGCGCGGGCACCGACCCGTACGAGGTACTGATCGGCCGGCAGCTCCTCGGTGAGCTGCCCGGGCTCATCGGTGAGCGGGCCAAGCGCGTCGCGGTCCTCCACCCGGAGGCGCTCGCCGAGACCGGCGAGGCGGTCCGCCAGGACCTCGCGGACCAGGGCTACGAGGCGATCGCGATCCAGCTGCCCAACGCGGAGGAGGCCAAGACCGTCGAGGTCGCCGCCTACTGCTGGAAGGCGCTCGGCCAGACCGGCTTCACCCGCACCGACGTCATCGTCGGCGTCGGCGGCGGCGCCACCACCGACGTGGCGGGCTTCGTCGCCGCGTCCTGGCTGCGCGGGGTGCGCTGGATCGCCGTACCGACGACCGTGCTCGGCATGGTCGACGCGGCGGTCGGCGGCAAGACCGGCATCAACACCGCCGAGGGCAAGAACCTCGTCGGCGCCTTCCACCCGCCGGCCGGGGTCCTCTGCGACCTGGCCGCCCTGGACTCGCTGCCCGTCCACGACTACGTCTCCGGCATGGCCGAGATCATCAAGGCCGGCTTCATCGCCGATCCGGTGATCCTCGACCTGATCGAAGAGGACCCGCAGGCCGCCCGTACGCCCACCGGACCGCACACCGCCGAGCTCATCGAGCGCTCCATCCGGGTCAAGGCCGACGTCGTCTCCAGCGACCTCAAGGAGTCCGGGCTCCGCGAGATCCTCAACTACGGCCACACCCTGGGCCACGCGATCGAGAAGAACGAGCGCTACAAGTGGCGCCACGGCGCGGCCGTCTCCGTCGGCATGGTCTTCGCCGCCGAACTCGGCCGGCTGGCGGGCCGCCTGGACGACGCCACCGCCGACCGGCACCGCGCGATCCTGGAGTCCGTCGGGCTGCCGCTCACCTACCGCGGCGACCAGTGGCCCAAGCTGCTCGAGAACATGAGGGTCGACAAGAAGTCGCGCGGCGACCTGCTGCGCTTCATCGTCCTGGACGGCCTCGGCAAGCCCGCCGTCCTGGAGGGCCCCGACCCGGCCGTGCTGCTCGCTGCCTACGGGGAGGTCTCGGCATGACCCGCCGGGTCCTCGTGCTCAACGGCCCCAACCTCGGCCGGCTCGGCTCCCGCGAGCCCGACGTCTACGGCTCCACGTCGTACGCGGGGCTCGTGGAGGCGTGCCGCACCCTCGGCAAGGAGCTCGGTCTCGACGCCGACGTGCGCGAGACCAACGACGAGGGCGAGCTGATCCGCTGGCTCCACGAGGCCGCCGACGGCTCGATTCCGGTCGTCATCAACCCGGGCGCCTTCACGCACTACTCGTACGGGATGCGGGACGCGGCCGCCCAGCGCACGGCCCCGCTGATCGAGGTCCACATCTCGAACCCGTACGCACGGGAGGAATTCCGCCACACCTCGGTGATCGCCCCGGTCGCCACCGGGACCGTGGCCGGATTCGGCATCGGGTCCTACCGTCTCGCCCTGCGCGCGCTGGCGGACGAACTCGCGGACTGAGCAGGCGCGTTTCCGGGCAGCGGGCACCTCAGACCCTCCCCGGCCGTTGTCCGTGTGGCGGCCGGGGAAGGTACGGTTGCCGTTGCACCAGCGCCAGTTGCCTGTACGAGACGGAGTTGCACCGGATGCAGCACGCAGTGGGGGCCCCGCTGCCTCCGCCCCAGGGTCCCGGAAACGGCCCCGTCGGCTGGCCGCACCAGGCCCAGCACCCCGGCCCGCCGCACCAGCCCCCGCCCGGCGGGCACCCGGGCCCGCCGCCCGCGGGCCCGCCCGCGCCGCAGGGCCACGGCTGGAGCGGACCGGCACCGCAGCAGGCCCCGGCCCCGGCCACCCGCGAGACCACCGGGCACATCCAGCTGCCGCCCGGCAGGCCCGTACCGCTGCCCGCGCCGCCCGCCGAGCCGGGCACGGGCAACGCGACGCTCGCGGTGCTCCTCATCGGCCCGGCGGGCGCGGGGAAGACCACCGTGGCCCGGCTCTGGGCGGCCCGCCGCCGGGTGCCGACCGCCCACGTCAGCCTGGACGACGTCCGGGAGTGGGTCTGCTCCGGCTTCGCGGACCCGCAGGCCGGGTGGAACGACCAGTCGGAGGCCCAGTACCGCCTGGCCCGCCGCACCTGCGGCTTCGCCGCCCGCAACTTTCTGGCCAACGGGATCTCCTGCATCCTGGACGACGCGGTCTTCCCCGACCGGCCGGTCGTCGGCCTCGGCGGCTGGAAGCGGCACGTCGGCCCCGGGCTCCTGCCCGTCGTGCTGCTGCCCGGCCTGGAGATCGTCCTGGAGCGCAACGCGGAGCGCAGCGGCAACCGCCGCCTCTCCGACGAGGAGGTCGCCCGCATCCACGGCCGGATGGCCGGCTGGTACGGCTCCGGGCTCCCGATCATCGACAACTCGACGTACGACGTGGAGACCACCGCCCGGGTCCTGGACGACATACTCGCCCGCTCCCTGGCCAGCCCCCCTTCCTGGTGAGGCGGCGGGCCCGTCCCGCCCACAGCGGCCCGCCCCCCGGTCGGATGCGCCCGCCGGGCGGGCCCGGCGCCGCGCTCGTACGCTCGACGCATGTCAGAGGTGTACGCCGTCCGACGCGGGCTGCTCCGCGACCGGTGCGCCGCAGTCGGATCCGCGGCCGCCCTGGTCTCCCGCCCCGCCAACGTCCGCTACCTGGCCGGGGGAGCGCCCCCGGGCGCCGTGCTGCTGCTCGGCCCCGGCGAGGACGTTCTGCTCTGCCCCCGCCCGCCGACCGGAGACCCGGCCGACGGCCGCACCGACGAGCACCTGCGCGTCGACCTGCTGCCGGTGGCCGGCGGGGACCCCGTGGTCGCCGCCGCCGACCTCGCCGCCGGGGCCGGCGCGGAGTCGCTGGCCGTCGAGGAGCACGATCTGACGGTCGCCCGGCACCGGGCCATGGCCTCGGTCGCCCCGAAGCTGCGGCTGGCCGATCTGGGCGCGACGGTCGAGCAGCTGCGCATCGTCAAGGACGAGGAGGAGATCGGCTGCCTGCGGATCGCGGCCGAGATCACCGACCAGGCGCTGGGCGAACTCCTCGAATCGATCCTCGTCGGCCGCACCGAACGTCACCTGGCGCTGGAGCTGGAGCGCCGGCTGGTGGACCACGGCGCCGACGGACCCGCCTTCGCGACCTCCGTCGCCACCGGCCCCAACTCCGGCCGGGGCCGCCACCGGCCCTCGGACCGACGGGTGGAGGAAGGAGATTTCCTCTCGGTCTGCCTGGGCGCCAACTACCGGGGCTACCGCTGCGAGATCGGCCGTACCTTCGTCATCGGCACGGCGCCCGCCGACTGGCAGATCGAGCTGTACGAGCTGGTTTTCGCCGCTCAGCGGGCCGGCCGCGAGGCCCTGCTGCCCGGCGCCGAGTACCGCGACGTGGACCGGGCCGCCCGCCATCTCCTGGACTCCGCGGGCCACGGCGAGGGCCTGGCGCCCTTCACAGGACACGGGGTGGGGCTCGAAATCGATGAGGACCCGCAGCTGGCACCCGCCGCCATGGGTAAACTGGACGCTTGTGTGCCGGTCACCGTCGAACCGGGGGTCCACCTCCCGGGCCGGGGCGGGGTCCGGATCGATGACACGCTCGTCGTGCGCCCCGAGGCGGACGGCGGACCCGAGCTACTCACCATTACGACCAAGGAACTGCTCGCGCTCTAGCGCGCGTTTCTCGGTCGTTCCACCAGCTTCAGCCCAGGAGATTCCGCAACCGTGGCTTCCACGAACGACCTCAAGAACGGCATGGTGCTCAAGCTCGACGGAGGCCAGCTCTGGTCCGTCGTCGAGTTCCAGCACGTCAAGCCCGGCAAGGGCCCGGCCTTCGTACGCACGAAGCTCAAGAACGTGCTCTCCGGCAAGGTCGTCGACAAGACCTTCAACGCAGGCATCAAGGTCGAGACGGCCACGGTCGACCGGCGCGACATGCAGTTCTCGTACATGGACGGCGACTACTTCGTCTTCATGGACATGGACACGTACGACCAGCTGATGGTCGACCGCAAGGCCGTCGGTGACACCGCCAACTTCCTGATCGAGGGCTTTACCGCCTCCGTCGCGCAGCACGACGGCGAGGTGCTCTACGTCGAGCTGCCGGCCGCCGTCGAGCTGAAGATCCAGCACACGGACCCGGGCGTCCAGGGCGACCGCTCCACCGGCGGCACCAAGCCGGCCACCCTGGAGACCGGTTACGAGATCGGCGTCCCGCTGTTCATCACCACGGGTGAGACGATCAAGGTCGACACCCGCTCCGGCGAATACATCAGCCGGGTGAACAAGTAGTCGTGGCTGCTCGTAACACGGCGCGCAAGCGCGCCTTCCAGATCCTCTTCGAGGCCGACCAGCGCGACGAGTCCGTGCTGACGGTGCTCGCGGACTGGGTACGGCACTCGCGGTCCGACACCCGCCAGCCGCCGGTCACCGAGTACACGATGGAGCTCGTCGAGGGGTACGCGCAGTACGCGGACCGCATCGACGACCTCATCGTCACCTACGCCGTGGACTGGGAGCTCGACCGCATGCCGGTCGTCGACCGGAACATCCTGCGGCTCGGTGCCTACGAGCTGATCTGGGTCGACGCGACCCCGGACGCGGTGGTCATCGACGAGGCGGTGCAGATCGCCAAGGAGTTCTCCACCGACGACTCCCCGTCCTTCGTGAACGGCCTGCTGGCCCGTTTCAAGGACCTCAAGCCGAACCTCCGCCGGGAGCAGTGACCCGGCGGCGTTCCGCCGTCGAAGGGCCCATGGCTGAAGCCGTGGGCCCTTCGTCATGTCCTCGCGCACCTCGGGGGCTACGAGAAAAGCCGGGCCCGGCGGGGCGTCCGTGAGGGGCCCCGCCGAACCCGGCGGCACGTTTCTCCGAAGGGCCGCTCAGCCCTCGTCGTGGGCGACGGCGCGGCGCGCGTCCGCGTCGAGCACGCCCCAGCTGATCAGCTGCTCCGTCAGCACCGAGGGCGACTGGTCGTAGATCACGGCCAGCGTGCGCAGGTCGTCCTGGCGGATCGACAGCACCTTGCCGTTGTAGTCGCCGCGCTGGCTCTGGATCGTCGCCGCGTAACGCTGGAGGGGGCCGGCCTTCTCCGGCGGCACGTGCGCCAGACGCTCCAGCTGGAGGACCAGCTTCGGCGGCGGCTCGGCGGCACCGCCGGGCGTCGTGCCGGGCAGGAGCTCCTGGACCGGGACGCCGTAGAAGTCCGCCAGCTCGGCAAGGCGCTGCACGGTCACGGCACGGTCGCCGCGCTCGTACGAACCGACCACGACGGCCTTCCAGCGGCCCTGGGACTTCTCCTCCACGCCGTGGAGGGAGAGGCCCTGCTGGGTGCGGATGGCACGGAGCTTGGCCCCGAGCTGTTTTGCGTATTCGCTGGACATAAGGCTCCCCGGACGCTGGAACGTACGCGGCTGGGCCGCGTGGCTGGTAACTCACTGTGAGGTTACGCAGCGTTACTTGGTCGCGTCAAGCTGAGATGGTCCGTACCGGCTCTCCCCGGGGGTGGGGGCGAGCTCCGGCAGGGGCCCTGGTAACGTGGATGACGCAATTTCGACGTCCTTTAAGGTCCGTCCCGTGAGGCGGAGAAGGAGGTCCGTTTCTTATGGACGCACAGTACGACGCCACCGGCAATGCGGCACGCCCCGTTCTGGAGGCTCCCGACATCGCCCGGGTCCTGACCCGCATCGCCCACGAGATCGTCGAACGCGCCAAGGGCGCCGACGACGTGGTGCTCCTCGGCATCCCGACCCGCGGGGTCTTCCTCGCCCGCCGGCTCGCCGACAAGCTCGAAGAGATCACCGGCCGCACGATGCCGGTCGGCTCCCTCGACATCACCATGTACCGCGACGACCTGAGACTGCGCCCCGCGCGCGCCCTGGCCCGCACCGAGATCCCCGGCGAGGGCATCGAGGGCCGCCTGGTCGTCCTGGTGGACGACGTCCTCTTCTCCGGCCGCACGATCCGCGCCGCCCTCGACGCGCTCGGCGACATCGGCCGGCCCCGCGCGGTGCAGCTCGCGGTCCTCGTCGACCGCGGCCACCGCGAACTGCCGATCCGTGCCGACTACGTCGGCAAGAACCTCCCCACGTCGCTGCGGGAGACGGTCAAGGTCCAGCTCGCCGAGGAGGACGGCCGCGACGCCGTGCTGCTCGGGGTCGAGCAGGCCGCCCCCGCGGTCGAGCGTTAGCTTCCCGTCCGTACGGCCCGCCCGCCGTGCGGCGGCTTCCGCGCGCCCGCATGCCTGAAACCTCCAGCCACCCGGAGAACACCCAGATGAAGCGTCACCTCATCTCGGCCGCCGACCTCACCCGCGACGACGCCGTCCTGATCCTCGACACCGCCGAGGAGATGGCCCGGGTCGCGGACCGGCCGATCAAGAAGCTCCCGACCCTGCGCGGCCGGACCGTCGTCAACCTCTTCTTCGAGGACTCGACGCGTACCCGCATCTCCTTCGAGGCGGCGGCCAAACGGCTGTCCGCCGACGTCATCAACTTCTCCGCGAAGGGCTCGTCCGTCTCCAAGGGCGAGTCCCTCAAGGACACCGCCCTGACTCTGGAGGCGATGGGCGCCGACGCCGTCGTCATCCGCCACGGCGCCTCCGGAGCCCCGTACCGGCTGGCCACCTCCGGCTGGATCGACGGTGCCGTCGTCAACGCGGGCGACGGCACCCACGAGCACCCCACCCAGGCCCTGCTGGACGCCTTCACGATGCGCCGCCGGCTCGTCGGTGCCGACGCCGGACTCGGCAAGGACCTCGACGGACGCCGGATCACGATCGTCGGCGACATCCTGCACAGCCGGGTCGCCCGCTCCAACGTGCACCTGCTGAACACACTCGGCGCCCACGTCACCCTGGTCGCCCCGCCCACCCTGGTCCCGGTCGGCGTCGAGCAGTGGCCCTGCGACGTCAGCTACAGCCTCGACGAGGTGCTGCACCGGTCCGACGCTGTGATGATGCTCCGTGTGCAGCGCGAGCGGATGAACGCCGCCTACTTCCCGACCGAGCGCGAGTACTCGCGCCGCTACGGCCTGGACGGCGAGCGGATGGCGAAGATGCCGGAGCACGCCGTCGTCATGCACCCCGGGCCCATGGTCCGCGGCATGGAGATCACCGCCGAGGTCGCCGACTCCGACCGCTGCACGGTCGTGGAGCAGGTCGCCAACGGCGTCTCCATCCGCATGGCCGTGCTCTACCTGCTGCTCGGCGGCTACGAGTCCGCCACCCCCACCGCCGCCCGTACCGAGGAGAACAAGTAATTATGAGCAAGATCCTTATCCGCGGTGCGAAGGTACTCGGCGGCGACCCGCAGGACGTCCTCATCGACGGCGAGACCATCGCCGCGGTCGGCACCGGCCTCGACGCCGGCGCCGCCACCGTGATCGAGGCGGCGGGACAGGTCCTGCTGCCCGGCCTGGTGGACCTCCACACCCACCTGCGCGAGCCCGGCCGCGAGGACTCCGAGACCGTCCTCACCGGCACCAGGGCCGCCGCGGCCGGAGGATTCACCGCCGTCCACGCCATGGCCAACACCTTCCCGGTCGCCGACACCGCCGGTGTGGTCGAGCAGGTCTGGCGCCTCGGCAAGGAGTCCGGCTACTGCGACGTCCAGCCCGTCGGCGCCGTCACCGTCGGCCTGGAGGGCAAGCAGCTCGCCGAGCTCGGCGCCATGCACGACTCCGCCGCCGGCGTGAAGGTCTTCTCCGACGACGGCAAGTGCGTGGACGACGCGGTCATCATGCGCCGCGCCCTGGAGTACGTGAAGGCGTTCGACGGCGTCGTCGCCCAGCACGCCCAGGAGCCCCGCCTCACCGAGGGCGCCCAGATGAACGAGGGCGTCGTCTCGGCCGAGCTGGGCCTCGGCGGCTGGCCCGCCGTCGCCGAGGAGTCGATCATCGCCCGCGACGTCCTGCTCGCCGCGCACGTGGGCTCCCGGGTCCACATCTGCCACCTGTCGACCGCGGGCTCCGTGGAGATCGTGCGCTGGGCCAAGTCCAAGGGGTGGAACGTCACCGCCGAGGTCACCCCGCACCACCTGCTCCTCACCGACGAGCTCGTCCGCAGCTACAACCCCGTCTACAAGGTGAACCCGCCGCTGCGCACCGAGGCCGACGTCATGGCCCTGCGCGAGGCGCTCGCCGACGGCACGATCGACTGCGTCGCCACCGACCACGCCCCGCACCCGCACGAGGACAAGGACTGCGAGTGGGCCGCGGCGGCCATGGGCATGGTGGGCCTGGAGACCGCGCTCTCCGTCGTCCAGCAGACGATGGTCGAGACCGGACTGCTCGACTGGGCCGGCGTCGCCGACCGCATGTCGGTGCGCCCCGCGGCCATCGGACGGCTCGAAGGACACGGCCGCCCCGTCTCGGCCGGTGAGCCTGCCAACCTCACGCTGGTCGATCCGGCATACCGTGGAGAGGTGGACCCCGCGGGCTTCGCCTCCCGCAGCCGCAACACCCCCTACGAGGGGCGCGAGCTGCCGGGCCGAGTGACCCATACCTTCCTGCGGGGCCGTGCCACGGTCGTCGACGGGAAGCTCGCGTGACAACACAGACCCTGTACCACCTGGCCGCCGAGCAGAAGTCGGCGGAAGTGACCGACTGGTCCGCACGGATCAGCTGGGTGATCGGACTCGTCGTCCTCGTCGTGTTCGTCTACTGGCTGATGCGCCAGGGCTGGAAGTGGCGCGGAAACCTCCAGTCCGACCTGCCCGTTCCGGCCACCGCGCCGGAGGGCATCGCGGACGGCGAGCAGCTGCTCACCCTCTCCGGCCGCTACCACGCGTCGACCACGGCCGGGCAGTGGCTCGACCGGATCGTCGCCCACGGCCTCGGCACCCGCAGCCGCGTCGAGCTCACCCTCACCGCCCAGGGCCTCGACGTCGTACGGCCCGGAGCCGCGGACTTCTTCGTCCCGGCCGCCGACCTGCGCGGCGCCCGCACCGAAAGGGCACTGGCGGGCAAGGTCCTGCCCGAGGGCGGACTCCTCGTCATCACCTGGGCGCTCGGCGACCGGCTGATCGACTCCGGATTCCGCTCCGACCACTCGGCCGAACACCCCGCGTGGGTCGACGCCGTCAACCACCTCACCAGCACTACGGAAGGCATCGCACGATGACGACCTCCACCCGGGGAGCCCAGGTTCCCGCCGTACTCGTCCTGGAGGACGGCCGCACCTTCCGCGGCCGCGCCTACGGGGCTGTGGGGGAGACCTTCGGCGAGGCGGTCTTCTCCACCGGCATGACCGGCTACCAGGAGACGCTGACCGACCCCTCGTACCACCGCCAGGTCGTCGTGATGACCGCCCCGCACGTCGGCAACACCGGCGTCAACGACGAGGACCCCGAGTCCAAGCGGATCTGGGTCTCCGGCTACGTCGTCCGCGACCCCGCCCGCACCCCCTCCAACTGGCGCTCCCGCCGCACCCTCGACGAGGAGCTGGCGAACCAGGGCGTCGTCGGCATCAGCGGCGTCGACACCCGCGCCCTCACCCGCCACCTGCGCGAGCGCGGCGCCATGCGCGTCGGCATCTTCTCCGGCGACGCGGTCACCGACGAGGCGGCGATGCTGGCCCGCGTCCAGGAGGCCCCCGAGATGAAGGGCGCCGACCTGTCCGCCGAGGTCGCCACCAAGGAGGCGTACGTCGTCCCCGCGATCGGCACCAAGAAGTTCACCGTCGCCGCGGTCGACCTCGGCATCAAGGGCATGACCCCGCACCGGATGGCCGAGCGCGGCATCGAGGTCCACGTGCTGCCCGCCACCGCGACGCTGGAGGAGGTCTACGCGGTCGCCCCGGACGGCGTCTTCTTCTCCAACGGCCCCGGCGACCCGTCCACCGCCGACCACCCCGTCGCGCTGATGCAGGGCGTCCTGGAGCGGAAGACCCCGCTCTTCGGCATCTGCTTCGGCAACCAGATCCTGGGCCGCGCGCTCGGCTTCGGCACGTACAAGCTGAAGTACGGCCACCGCGGCATCAACCAGCCCGTGCAGGACCGCTCGACCGGCAAGGTCGAGGTCACCGCGCACAACCACGGCTTCGCCGTCGACGCCCCCCTCGACAAGGTCTCCGACACCGCCTACGGGCGCGCCGAGGTCTCCCACGTATGCCTGAACGACCAGGTGGTCGAGGGCCTGCAGCTGCTCGACCGGCCGGCCTTCAGCGTCCAGTACCACCCCGAGGCGGCCGCCGGCCCGCACGACGCCGCGTACCTCTTCGACCGCTTCGTTTCCCTGATGGAGGGCCAGCGTGCCTAAGCGCTCCGATATCCAGTCCGTCCTGGTCATCGGCTCCGGTCCGATCGTCATCGGGCAGGCCGCCGAGTTCGACTACTCCGGCACCCAGGCGTGCCGCGTGCTCAAGGCCGAGGGCCTGCGCGTCATCCTGGTGAACTCCAACCCGGCGACGATCATGACCGACCCGGAGATCGCCGACGCCACGTACGTCGAGCCGATCACCCCGGAGTTCGTCGAGAAGATCATCGCCAAGGAGCGCCCCGACGCGCTGCTGCCCACCCTGGGCGGCCAGACCGCGCTGAACACCGCGATCTCCATGCACGAGAACGGTGTCCTCGAGAAGTACGGCGTCGAGCTCATCGGCGCCAACGTCGAGGCCATCAACAAGGGCGAGGACCGCGACCTCTTCAAGGGCGTCGTGGAGGCCGTCAAGGAGAAGATCGGTTACGGGGAGTCCGCCCGCTCGGTCATCTGCCACTCCATGGACGACGTCCTCGCCGGCGTCGACACCCTCGGCGGCTACCCCGTCGTCGTCCGCCCCTCCTTCACCATGGGCGGCGCCGGCTCCGGCTTCGCCCACGACGAGGAGGAGCTGCGCCGCATCGCGGGCCAGGGCCTCACGCTCTCCCCGACCACCGAGGTGCTGCTCGAAGAGTCCATCCTCGGCTGGAAGGAGTACGAGCTGGAGCTGATGCGCGACCGCAACGACAACGTCGTGGTCGTCTGCTCCATCGAGAACTTCGACCCGATGGGCGTCCACACCGGTGACTCGATCACCGTCGCCCCGGCGATGACCCTCACCGACCGCGAGTACCAGCGGCTGCGCGACATCGGCATCGCGATCATCCGCGAGGTCGGCGTCGACACCGGCGGCTGCAACATCCAGTTCGCGATCGACCCGTCCGACGGGCGCGTCATCGTGATCGAGATGAACCCGCGCGTCTCCCGCTCCTCGGCGCTCGCCTCCAAGGCCACCGGCTTCCCGATCGCCAAGATCGCCGCCAAGCTGGCCGTCGGCTACACGCTGGACGAGATCCCCAACGACATCACCGAGAAGACCCCGGCCTCCTTCGAGCCGACCCTCGACTACGTCGTCGTCAAGGCCCCGCGCTTCGCCTTCGAGAAGTTCCCCTCCGCCGACTCCACCCTCACCACCACCATGAAGTCGGTGGGCGAGGCCATGGCGATCGGCCGGAACTTCACCGAGGCCCTGCAGAAGGCCCTGCGCTCCCTGGAGAAGAAGGGCTCGCAGTTCACCTTCACCGGCGACCCCGGCGACAAGGCCGAGCTGCTGGCCGAGGCGGTCCGCCCGACCGACGGCCGCATCAACACCGTCATGCAGGCGATCCGGGCCGGTGCCACCCAGGAGGAGGTCTTCGACGCCACGAAGATCGACCCCTGGTTCGTGGACCAGCTCTTCCTGATCAAGGAGATCGCCGACGAGCTGGCCGCCGCCGACAAGCTCGGCCCCGAGCTGCTCGCCGAGGCCAAGCGGCACGGCTTCTCCGACGTCCAGATCGCCGGGATCCGCGGCCTGCGCGAGGACGTCGTCCGCGAGGTGCGCCACGCGCTCGGCATCCGCCCGGTCTACAAGACGGTCGACACCTGCGCCGCCGAGTTCGCCGCGAAGACCCCGTACTTCTACTCCTCCTACGACGAGGAGACCGAGGTCGCGCCCCGCACCAAGCCGGCGGTGATCATCCTGGGCTCCGGCCCCAACCGCATCGGCCAGGGCATCGAGTTCGACTACTCCTGCGTCCACGCCTCCTTCGCGCTCAGCGACGCCGGCTACGAGACCGTGATGGTCAACTGCAACCCGGAGACTGTCTCCACCGACTACGACACCTCCGACCGCCTGTACTTCGAGCCCCTGACGCTGGAAGACGTGCTGGAGATCGTGCACGCCGAGTCCCTGGCGGGCCCGATCGCGGGCGTCGTCGTCCAGCTCGGCGGCCAGACCCCGCTTGGCCTCTCGCAGGCGCTCAAGGACAACGGCGTGCCCGTCGTCGGCACCTCCCCGGAGGCGATCCACGCCGCCGAGGACCGCGGCGCCTTCGGCCGCGTCCTGGCCGAGGCCGGCCTGCCCGCCCCCAAGCACGGCACCGCCACCACCTTCGCCGAGGCCAAGGAGATCGCCGACGAGATCGGCTACCCCGTCCTCGTACGCCCGTCGTACGTGCTCGGCGGGCGCGGCATGGAGATCGTGTACGACGAGACCCGGCTCTCCGCGTACATCGCCGAGTCCACCGAGATCAGCCCCACCCGGCCGGTCCTGGTCGACCGCTTCCTCGACGACGCCATCGAGATCGACGTCGACGCCCTCTACGACGGCACCGAGCTCTATCTCGGCGGCGTCATGGAGCACATCGAGGAGGCCGGCATCCACTCCGGCGACTCCGCCTGCGCCCTGCCCCCGATCACCCTCGGCGGCCACGACGTCAAGCGGCTGCGCGCCTCCACGGAGGCCATCGCCAAGGGCGTCGGCGTCCGCGGCCTGATCAACATCCAGTTCGCGCTCTCCGGCGACATCCTCTACGTCCTGGAGGCCAACCCGCGCGCCTCCCGGACCGTGCCCTTCACCTCGAAGGCGACCGCGGTCCCGCTCGCCAAGGCCGCCGCCCGGATCTCGCTGGGCGCGACCGTGGCCGAGCTCCGCGAGGAGGGCCTGCTGCCCAGGAGCGGCGACGGCGGCACACTGCCGCTGGACGCGCCGATCTCCGTCAAGGAGGCCGTCATGCCGTGGTCGCGCTTCCGCGACATCCACGGCCGGGGCGTCGACACCATCCTGGGCCCGGAGATGCGCTCCACCGGCGAGGTCATGGGTATCGACTCGGTCTTCGGCACCGCGTACGCCAAGTCGCAGGCCGGCGCCTACGGGCCGCTGCCCACCAAGGGCCGCGCCTTCATCTCGGTCGCCAACCGCGACAAGCGCTCGATGATCTTCCCGGCCCGTGAGCTGGTCGCCCACGGCTTCGAGCTGCTGGCCACCTCCGGCACCGCCGAGGTCCTGAAGCGCAACGGCATCAACGCCACGGTCGTGCGCAAGCAGTCCGAGGGCGAGGGCCCCGACGGCGAGCCGACCATCGTCCAGCTGATCCACGAGGGCGGTGTCGACCTCATCGTCAACACCCCGTACGGGACCGGCGGCCGGCTCGACGGCTACGAGATCCGCACCGCGGCCGTCGCCCGCTCCGTGCCCTGCCTGACCACGGTCCAGGCGCTCGCCGCGGCCGTCCAGGGCATCGACGCCCTCAACAACGGAGACGTCGGCGTCCGTTCCCTCCAGGAACACGCGGAACATCTGACCGCGGCCCGCGACTAGGCAGCCCACAAGGGGGACACCGGAAACGGTGTCCCCCTCTTCATGAGGACACCGTGATGTACAAGTTCTTCTTCCAGCTGGTCTTCAAGCGCATGGACCCCGAGCAGGCTCACCACCTCGCCTTCCGCTGGATCCGCCTCGCCGCCCGCGTCCCCGTGCTGCGCACCTTCCTGGCCGCCGCCCTCGCCCCCCGCCACAAGGAGCTGCGCACCGAGGCCCTGGGCCTGCGGATGCACGGCCCCTTCGGGCTCGCCGCGGGCTTCGACAAGAACGCCGTCGCGATCGACGGCATGGCGATGCTCGGCTTCGACCACGTCGAGATCGGCACCGTGACCGGCGAGCCGCAGCCCGGCAACCCGAAGAAGCGGCTGTTCCGCCTGGTCGCGGACCGCGCGCTGATCAACCGCATGGGCTTCAACAACGAGGGCTCCGCCGCCGTCGCCGCCCGGCTCGCCGCCCGCACCCCGGTCTTCCGCACGACCGTCGGCGTCAACATCGGCAAGACCAAGGTCGTCCCCGAGGCCGACGCCGCCGCCGACTACGTGAAGTCCACCGAGCGCCTGGCCGCCCACGCGGACTACCTCGTCGTCAACGTCTCCTCGCCCAACACCCCCGGCCTGCGCAACCTCCAGGCCACCGAGTCGCTGCGCCCGCTGCTCACCGCCGTGCGCGAGGCGGCCGACCGCACCGTCACCCACCGCCGCGTCCCGCTGCTCGTCAAGATCGCCCCGGACCTCGCGGACGAGGACGTCGACGCGGTCGCCGATCTGGCCGTCGAGCTGGGCCTGGACGGCATCATCGCCACCAACACCACCATCGCCCGGGACGGGCTGGGGCTGAAGTCCCCGGCGGCCCTGGTGAAGGAGACCGGCGGCCTGTCCGGCGCACCCCTCAAGGAACGCTCCCTGGAGGTCCTGAGCCGCCTCTACCGGCGCGTGGGGGACCGGATCACCCTGGTCGGCGTCGGAGGCGTCGAGAACGCCGAGGACGCCTGGCAGCGCATCCTGGCCGGCGCCACCCTCGTCCAGGGCTACAGCGCCTTCATCTACGAGGGCCCGTTCTACGCCCGCGCGATCCACAAGGGCCTGGCCGCGCGCCTGGCCGCCTCCCCGTACGCCACGCTCGCCGACGCCGTCGGCGCGGAAACCCGGAAGGCAGCGAAATGACCCTGGAACCCTTCGGCGCCCGGCTGCGCCACGCCATGGACACCCGAGGACCGCTCTGCGTCGGCATCGACCCGCACGCCTCGCTGCTCACCGCCTGGGGGCTCAGCGACGACATCGCGGGCCTGGAGCGGTTCACCCGTACGGTCGTCGAGGCACTGGCCGACCGGGTGGCCGTGCTCAAGCCGCAGTCCGCGTTCTTCGAACGCTTCGGCTCGCGCGGCGTCGCCGTCCTGGAGAAGGCCGTCGAGGAGGCGCGTGCGGCCGGGGCGCTCGTCCTGATGGACGCCAAGCGCGGCGACATCGGCTCGACCATGGGCGCCTACGCGGCGACCTACCTGGACAAGGACTCGCCGCTGTTCTCGGACGCGGTCACCGTCTCGCCGTACCTCGGCTTCGGCTCGTTGCGGCCCGCGCTCGACGCGGCGGCGGTCTCCGGCGCCGGTGTCTTCGTCCTCGCGCTGACCTCCAACCCGGAGGGCGCCGAGGTGCAGCGCGCCACGGCCGCCGACGGCCGTCCGCTGGCCCAGCTGATGCTCGACCACATGGCCGCCGAGAACGCGGGCGCCACCCCGCTCGGCTCGGTCGGCGCGGTCGTCGGCGCCACGCTCGGCGACGCGGGTGCGGACCTCGCGATCAACGGTCCGCTGCTCGCCCCGGGCATCGGCGCGCAGGGGGCGACCCCGGCCGATCTGCCGGGCGTCTTCGGCGACGCGGTGCGCAACGTGGTGCCCAGCGTCAGCCGGGGCGTGCTGCGCCACGGGCCGGACGTCGCGGGGCTGCGCGGGGCCGCCGAACGGTTCGCGGACGAGGTCCGCGCGGCCGTCTCGGACCGCTGACCCTGCCACGTAACCGTGTGTTGAAGGAATCCTGAGAAAAAAACTCGGTGGTTATGCCCGAAAAGTCCTGGTCGGCAGAGGCTGACCAGGACTTTTCGTCTGTTCTCGCTGACTCCGGCGGCCTTGGCCGCTAGTCTCCGTCGAGAGCCGACGCGCACGGGGTGTTCGCGGCTCAGCAGGTGAGGGGCGTTCCCGCCGCCTCACCGGTCCGTATCCGACAGATCGACATCCGAGGTGACGTAGGCGTGGCTCTTCCGCCCCTTACCCCTGAACAGCGCGCAGCCGCGCTCGAAAAGGCCGCCGCGGCTCGCCGGGAGCGGGCCGAGGTCAAGAATCGACTCAAGCACTCCGGCGCCTCCCTCCACGAGGTCATCAAGTCGGGCCAGGAGAACGACGTCATCGGCAAGATGAAGGTCTCCGCCCTGCTGGAGTCCCTGCCCGGAGTGGGCAAGGTCCGTGCCAAGCAGATCATGGAGCGGCTCGGCATCTCCGAGAGCCGTCGTGTGCGGGGTCTTGGCTCCAACCAGATCGCATCCCTGGAGCGTGAGTTCGGCGGCACCGCCGCCTGACGTTCTCAGGCACCCCTGAGAACCTGGATAATCGCTCCATGGCTGCAACATCCCGGGGGACGTCCCCCGTACCCCCGGACGTACGTCCGCGGCTGACCGTGCTCTCCGGCCCCTCGGGGGTCGGCAAGAGCACGGTCGTCGCGCATATGCGCAAGGTCCACCCCGAGGTGTGGCTCTCGGTGTCGGCGACGACCCGCAAGCCCCGCCCCGGCGAACGCAACGGCGTCCACTACTTCTTCGTGGACGACGAGGAGTTCGACAAGCTGATCGCCAACGGCGAGCTGCTGGAGTGGGCCGAGTTCGCCGGCAACCGCTACGGCACGCCGCGCCGCGCCGTGCAGGAGCGGCTGGAGGCGGGGGAGCCGGTGCTCCTGGAGATCGACCTCCAGGGTGCCCGGCTGGTCCGCCAGTCCATGGCCGACGCCCAGCTGGTCTTCCTCGCCCCGCCGAGCTGGGAGGAGCTGGTCCGCCGGCTCACCGGCCGGGGGACCGAGGCGCCCGAGGTGATCGAACGCCGCCTCGGCGCCGCCAAGGTGGAGCTGGCCGCCGAATCGGAGTTCGACACCACGCTCGTCAACACCTCCGTCGAGGACGTGGCACGTGAGCTGCTAGCCTTGATGCTGGAGGCTTCCGGCCACCGCGCCGCCGGCGAGTGAACCACCGGCAGCGGGGCCCGGCACCAAAGGCCCCTGACTGTCAAAGAATTCTTTGATCTTCATCCCCTTCGGAAGGCAGAGCGTGTCCTCTTCCATCACCACGCCCGAGGGCATCATCAACCCGCCGATTGATGAGCTCCTCGAAGCAACCGACTCGAAGTACAGCCTCGTGATCTACGCCGCCAAGCGCGCGCGCCAGATCAACGCGTACTACTCGCAGCTCGGTGAGGGCCTCCTCGAGTACGTCGGTCCGCTCGTCGACACCCACGTGCACGAGAAGCCGCTCTCGATCGCGCTCCGCGAGATCAACGCGGGCCTGCTCACGTCCGAGGCCATCGAGGGCCCCGCGCAGTAAGCAGCGACGACGCGTCTTCATCCCGGGCCCGGCGGATCATCCGCCGGGCCCGGGGTGTGTCCGGGCCGACCGGCCGGCGCCCGCGCCCGTGAGGCAGCATGGAGACGTACGTACGCAGGGTGCGTAACCGAGTGCGGGGAGACGCAGTGGACAAGCCGAAGGTCGTTCTGGGGGTCAGCGGCGGCATCGCCGCGTACAAGGCGTGCGAGCTGCTGCGCCGGCTGACCGAGTCCGGCCACGACGTACGGGTCGTCCCCACCGCGTCCGCCCTGAACTTCGTCGGCGCCGCGACCTGGTCGGCGCTCTCCGGCCACCCCGTCTCCACCGAGGTGTGGAACGACGTCCACCAGGTGCCCCACGTCCGGATCGGGCAGCACGCCGACCTCGTCGTCGTCGCCCCCGCCACCGCCGACATGCTGGCCAAGGCCGCCCACGGCCTCGCCGACGACCTGCTCACCAACACCCTGCTCACCGCCCGCTGCCCGGTCGTCTTCGCCCCGGCCATGCACACCGAGATGTGGGAGCACCCGGCCACCCAGGAGAACGTCGCGACGCTGCGACGCCGGGGCGCCGTCGTCATCGAGCCCGCCGTCGGCCGCCTCACCGGCGTCGACACCGGCAAGGGCCGGCTCCCCGACCCGGGCGAGATCTACGAGGTCTGCCGCCGGGTCCTCGCCCGGGGCGCTGCCGCCCCCGACCTGGCGGGCCGGCACGTGGTGATCAGCGCCGGCGGTACGAGGGAGCCCCTCGACCCCGTCCGCTACCTCGGCAACCGCTCCTCCGGCAAGCAGGGCTACGCGCTCGCCCGCACCGCCGTCGCGCGCGGCGCCCGGGTCACCCTGGTCGAGGCCAACACCGGGCTGCCCGACCCGTCCGGCGCCGATGTGGTCCGGGCCGGCACCGCGACGCAGCTGCGCGAGGCCGTGCTGAAGGCGGCCCGGGAGGCCGACGTCGTGGTCATGGCGGCCGCGGTCGCCGACTTCCGGCCCGCCGAGTACGCCACCGGGAAGATCAAGAAGAAGGACGGCCAGGAGCCCGCCCCGATCACCCTCGTCCGCAATCCGGACATCCTCGCCGAGGTCTCCGCCGAGCGCGCCACGCCCGGGCAGATCGTCGTCGGATTCGCCGCCGAGACCGACGACGTCCTGGCCAACGGCCGCGAGAAACTGCGCCGCAAGGGCTGCGACCTGCTGGTGGTCAACGAGGTCGGGGAGCGCAAGACCTTCGGCTCCGAGGAGAACGAGGCCGTGGTGCTCGCCGCCGACGGCACCGAGACCCCCGTCCCCCACGGGCCCAAGGAGGCCCTGGCCGACACGGTGTGGGATCTCGTCGCGGCGCGCCTCGGATGAATTTCGAGTGACACGCCGGGACGCACAGCACCCCCGCGACACGGCCCCGGACCTTGCGGCAGCAGGCTTCCGGGGTCCTCCGGGCCCGGTGGAACACGTCACACGACGGCCAAAGGGCGAGACACGTTGTCCGACGGCCGGAGCCGACCGATAAACTGCTCCCTGGACCGTGCCGGGCGCAGCTCCCGGACCGTCCGGCCAATGATCAGCCAGCAGCCGCTGCAACCCCAGGGAGCGATGTGTCCCGCCGTCTCTTCACCTCGGAGTCCGTGACCGAGGGCCACCCCGACAAGATCGCCGACCAGATCAGCGACACCATTCTCGACGCGCTCCTGCGCGAGGACCCCTCCTCCCGCGTCGCCGTCGAGACCCTGATCACCACCGGTCTCGTGCACGTCGCGGGTGAGGTCACGACCAAGGCCTACGCCGACATTCCGACGCTGGTCCGCAACAAGGTCCTGGAGATCGGCTACGACTCCTCGAAGAAGGGCTTCGACGGCGCCTCCTGCGGCGTCTCGGTGTCCATCGGCGCGCAGTCCCCGGACATCGCGCAGGGCGTCGACACCGCCTACGAGAAGCGCGTCGAGGGCGACGAGGACGAGCTCGACAAGCAGGGGGCCGGCGACCAGGGCCTGATGTTCGGCTACGCCTGCGACGAGACCCCCGAGCTCATGCCGCTGCCGATCTACCTCGCGCACCGGCTCTCCCGCCGCCTGTCCGAGGTCCGCAAGAACGGGACCATCCCGTACCTGCGCCCCGACGGCAAGACCCAGGTCACCATCGAGTACGACGGCGACAAGGCCGTCCGCCTCGACACCGTCGTCGTCTCCTCGCAGCACGCCAGCGACATCGACCTCGACTCGCTGCTCGCGCCCGACATCCGCGAGTTCGTCGTCGAGCACGTGCTGAACCAGCTCATCGAGGACGGCATCAAGCTCGACACCGAGGGCTACCGCCTCCTGGTCAACCCGACCGGGCGCTTCGAGATCGGCGGCCCGATGGGCGACGCCGGTCTGACCGGCCGCAAGATCATCATCGACACCTACGGGGGCATGGCCCGCCACGGCGGCGGCGCCTTCTCCGGCAAGGACCCGTCGAAGGTGGACCGCTCGGCCGCCTACGCCATGCGCTGGGTCGCCAAGAACGTCGTCGCCGCCGGCCTCGCGGCCCGCTGCGAGGTCCAGGTCGCCTACGCGATCGGCAAGGCCGAGCCGGTGGGCCTCTTCGTGGAGACCTTCGGCACCGCCGCGATCGAGACCGAGAAGATCGAGCACGCCATCGGCGAGGTCTTCGACCTCCGCCCGGCCGCGATCATCCGCGACCTCGACCTGCTGCGCCCGATCTACGCCCAGACCGCCGCGTACGGCCACTTCGGCCGCGAGCTGCCCGACTTCACGTGGGAGCGCACGGACCGGGTGGACGCGCTGCGCGCCGCCGCCGGCCTGTAGGCACCGCACACAGCCGGTCCTCGCCGGAGCCCGGACGCCGTCACGGTGTCCGGGCTCCGGCGTTTCACGGCCGGGAGTCACGGGGCGGGCCGGCGCCGTTGTCCGAGGCGTCTGGTAGGGATGGAGCTGTGAGCAGCGAGAACGAGCGGACCGACGAGCCCGGGGCCGGGGCGCCGGAACAGCTTGCGCTGATCCGGGAGGCCGTCCGCCGGGCCGATGTGCCGCGCGCCAAACCGCGCACCTGGCGCGGCGCCGCGCTCGCCGAGGAGCTGCCCGTCGCCCGCGTCCTCGTCAACAAGGGCGCGCTCCACCTCGACCAGTACTTCGACTACGCGGTCCCCGAGGAGCTGGACGCCGACGCACAGCCCGGGGTGCGCGTCCGGGTCCGCTTCGGGGCCGGGGGCCGCCATGTGCGCGGCGGCCGGCGCGAGGGCGGCGGTCTCATCGACGGCTTCCTCATCGAGCGGCTGGCCGAGTCCGACTACAACGGGGCGCTCGCCGCGCTCGCCTCCGTCGTCTCCCCGGAGCCGGTCCTCGGCCCGGACCTTCTCGCCCTCGCCCGCGCCGTCGCCGACCGGTACGCGGGCAGCCTCGCGGACGTCCTCCAGCTCGCCGTCCCCCCGCGCAACGCGCAGGCCGAATCCAAGCCGTCGCCCGCGCCCCTGCCCGCCCCCGCGCGCCCCGCCCCCGGGAGCTGGGAGCGGTACGCCCAGGGGCCCGCGTTCCTCTCCGCGCTGGCCGGCGGGGGCGCCCCCCGGGCCGTGTGGACCGCGCTGCCCGGACCGCACTGGCCGGCCGAGATCGCCACGGCCGTCGCCGCGACCCTGTCCGCCGGACGCGGGGCCCTCGTCGTCGTCCCCGACGGGCGGACCGCCGCCCGGGTCGACGCGGCGCTCACCGCCCTGCTCGGCGAGGGGCGGCACGCGCTGCTCACCGCCGGCTCCGGACCCGGGAAGCGCTACCGGGAATGGCTCGCCGTGCGGCGCGGCTCCGTCCGGGCGGTGGTGGGGACCAGAGCGGCGATGTTCGCGCCCGTCGCCGACCTCGGGCTCGTCGTCGTCTGGGACGACGGGGACTCCAGCCACAGCGACGACCGGGCCCCCTTCCCGCATGTCCGGGAGGTCCTGGAGCTGCGGGCCACGCACGGCCGGTGCGCCTTTCTGCTCGGCTCCGTCAGCTGCACGGTGGAGGCCGCGCAATTGGTGGAGAGCGGGTGGGCGCTGCCGCTGCGTGCCGACCGGGACCAGGTGCGGGCGGCGGCGCCCGTCATCCGCACCGTGGGCGACGGCGAGCTCGCGCGGGACGGGGCGGCCCGGGCCGCCCGGCTGCCCAGCCTCGCCTGGCAGACGGTCCGGGACGGGCTGCGCACCGGGCCGGTGCTGGTCCAGGTGCCCCGCCGGGGTTACGCCCCCCGGCTCGCCTGCGAGCGCTGCCGTGAGCCCGCCCGGTGCCGGCAGTGCGCGGGGCCGCTGGAGGCGCCCGACCAGCAGGACCTGAACTGCGCGTGGTGCGGGCGGGCCGAGACGTCCTGGCACTGCGTGGCCTGTGGGGGGCGGCGGCTGCGCGCCCAGATCGTGGGGGCCCGGCGCACGGCGGAGGAGCTGGGCCGGGCGTTCCCGGCCGTGCCGGTGCGGACCTCCGGGCGCGACCACGTCCTCGAATCCGTACCGGACCAGCCCGCGCTCGTCGTCAGCACGCCGGGCGCCGAGCCGGTCGCGGAGGGCGGTTACGCGGCGGCGCTCCTGCTCGACGGCTGGGCGATGGTCGGCCGGCCCGACCTGCGCGCCGGTGAGGAGGCGCTGCGCCGGTGGACGGCCGCCGCCGCGCTGGTCCGGGGGCGGCCCGAGGGCGGCACGGTGGTCGTCGTCGCCGAGCCGACGCTGCGGCCCGTGCAGGCGCTGGTCCGCTGGGACCCGGTCGGGCACGCCCGGCGGGAGCTGGCGGAGCGGGCCGAGCTGGGCTTCCCGCCCGTGTCCCGGATGGCGTCGGTGACGGGGGCGCCGGAGGCGCTGGCCGCGTTTCTCGCGGGGGCGCGGTTGCCTTCGGACGCGGAGGTGCTGGGGCCCGTGCCGGTGCCGGCCGCGGAGCCGGGGCGGCCCCGCAGGGCGTTCGAGGCGCCGGCGGGGGAGGTCTGGGAGCGGGCCTTGGTGCGGGTGCCGCCCGGGAGCGGGGCGGCGCTGGCCACGGCGTTGCGGGCCGCGCGGGTTGCGCGCGGTGGGGGTGGGGGTGCGGTGCGGGTGCGGGTGGATCCGGTGGACATCGGCTGAGGTTTCGTCCTCAAGCGCCGGACGGGCTGGATGGGGCGCGGGCGGCGTGTGGGTGCGCGCACGCCTCGGTTGGGGTTTTGTCCTCAAGCGCCGGACGGGCTGGATTGTGCCGACGGGTCGGATTGCGCCGACGGGCTTGGTCGCGCCGACGGGCTGGATGGGGCGCGGGCGGCGTGTGGGTGCGCGCACGCCTCGGTTGGGGTTTTGTCCTCAAGCGCCGGACGGGCTGGATTGTGTGCGGGTGCGTGTGGGGGACCCGCGGTGCTCGCCGCCCCCTCGCGTGTGCGACGGGGCGGCTCGCTCGCCCGTGGGTCAGCCGTTGCGGGGGCCCGGGAAGGGGTTGGGGCGGTCTGTCGGGGGTTGGGGGGCGCGGGCGGCGGGGACCGTGGGGGCGCGTTGGGGGACGACCTCCGCGGCCTCGGGCGCCGAGGGCTGGGGGGCCGTGCGCCGTGATCCGTAGCGGCGGTGGACGGCCTGCTTGGTGACCCCGAGGGCGGAGCCCACCGCGTCCCAGGAGAAGCCCAGTGAGCGGTCGAAGTCCACGGCAGCCGTGACCAGCGTCTCGACGCTGTCCCGCAGTTCCTGGGCCAGTCTGACCGTCGGGGCCGGGGCCCTGCCGTAGACGACGAAGCCCGCGGACGGGCCGGTGCGGCGCGGACGGTAGACGTTGCCCAGCTGAGCGGTGAGCGTGCGCAGTGCGTCCACCTGCCGCCGGACCCGCTCGATGTCCCGCACCAGGAGATGCAGGCTGGCCCGCGCTTGGGCGTCGTGGGTTGCGTGGTCGGCCATGAAGAAGCCTCTCGAACCGGCGTTGAAAGGGATCGGGCCGCACCAGGGCGGCTCGCTTCGGTCAATCTCTCTTGACCAACGCCGCACCCGGGGGTCTGGTCACGCTCAGGGGGCGTATGCGCACCTGCGAGGGGCGCGCGATTGCGCGTACGCCCCCCGGCCCGCCGCCCCATAGACTTGTGCGTTGCTCGTCACCGTAACGTTTCGGCCTGAGAGTCCGGCCTGAGAGGCAGTCAGCCACCCATGAAGCTCGTCTTCGCAGGCACCCCCGAGGTAGCCGTTCCCGCACTCGACGCCCTGATCGCCTCCGGCCGTCACGAGGTGGCGGCAGTCGTGACCCGGCCCGACGCGCCCGCGGGGCGCGGCCGGCGGCTGGTGGCCAGCCCGGTCGCCGAGCGCGCCGAGGAGGCCGGGATCGAGGTGCTGAAGCCCGCCAGGCCCCGGGACGAGGACTTCCTGGCGCGGCTGCGGGAGATCGCGCCGGACTGCTGCCCGGTCGTCGCGTACGGAGCGCTGCTGCCCAAGGCGGCGCTCGACATCCCGGCGAAGGGCTGGGTCAACCTGCACTTCTCGCTGCTGCCCGCCTGGCGCGGCGCGGCCCCGGTGCAGCACGCGGTGATGTCAGGGGACGAGGTGACGGGGGCCTCCACCTTCCTCATCGAGGAGGGGCTCGACTCCGGACCCGTCTACGGCGTGCTGACCGAGGAGGTCCGCCCGACCGACACCAGCGGCGATCTGCTGACCCGGCTGGCGTTCGCCGGGTCCGGGCTGCTCGCCGCGACCATGGACGGCATCGAGGACGGCACCCTGCACGCCGTACCGCAGCCCGCCGACGGGGTCACCCTCGCGCCGAAGATCACCGTCGAGGACGCCCAGGTCCAGTGGTCCGCGCCCGCCCTCCGCGTCGACCGGGTCATCCGCGCCTGCACCCCCGCCCCGGGCGCCTGGACGCTGTTCCGGGGCGAGCGGCTGAAGCTCGTCCAGGCCACCCCCGCCGTCGACCGGTCCGAACTGGCGCCCGGTGAGCTGTCGGCCGGCAAGAACAACGTGTTCGTCGGCACCGGGTCGCACGCGGTCGAGCTGCTGTGGGTGCAGCCGCAGGGCAAGAAGCCGATGCGCGCCGCCGACTGGGCGCGCGGGGTGCGCATCGTCCCCGGTGAGCTGGCCGGGAGCTGAGGCCCCGGCGGCGGGACGGCTGATCCCTCCAGGAAGGGGACGTAGGCTGGGAGGGTTCGTCCTCTCAATATTCAGCGGAGCACCTTTCACGTGAACGACCAGCCGCGTCGCCGTCCCGCCAAGCCGCACCGCCGCCCCCAGAAGGACCCGGTCCGCTTCCTCGCGTTCGAGGTCCTGCGGGCCGTCGACGAGCGCGACGCGTACGCGAACCTCGTCCTGCCCCCGCTGCTGAAGAAGGCCCGGGCCCAGGGCGACTTCGACCACCGCGACGCCGCCCTGGCGACCGAGCTGGTCTACGGCACGCTGCGCCGCCAGGGGACGTACGACGCGATCGTCGCCGCGTGCATCGACCGGCCGCTGCGCGAGGTGGACCCGCCGGTCCTGGACGTGCTGAACATGGGCGTGCACCAGCTCCTCGGCACCCGTATCCCGACCCACGCGGCGGTCTCCGCCAGCGTGGAGCTGGCCCGGGTGGTGCTGGGGGAGGGGCGCGCCAAGTTCGTCAACGCCGTCCTGCGCAAGGTGTCCGCCGACGACCTCGACGGCTGGGTCGCGAAGGTGGCCCCGGCCTACGAGGACGACGCCGAGGACCACCTCGCGGTCGTCCACTCCCACCCGCGCTGGGTCGTCTCCGCGCTCTGGGACGCGCTCGGCGGCGGCCGCGCCGGGATCGAGGACCTGCTCGACGCGGACAACGAGCGGCCCGAGGTCACCCTCGTCGCCCGCCCCGGCCGCTCCACCACCGCCGAACTCACCGAGGAGCTGGGCGAGGACAGCTCCCTCCCCGGCCGCTGGTCGCCCTACGCCGTACGGATGGCCGAGGGCGGCGAGCCCGGCGCCCTGACCGCCGTGCGCGAGGGCCGGGCCGGGGTCCAGGACGAGGGCAGCCAGCTCGTCGCCGCCGCCCTGGCCAACGCCCCGCTGGAGGGGTCCGACGCCCGCTGGCTCGACGGCTGCGCGGGTCCCGGCGGCAAGGCCGCCCTGCTCGCCGCCCTCGCGGCGGACCGCGGCGCCGCCCTGCTGGCCGCCGAGAAGCAGCCGCACCGCGCCCGCCTCGTGGAACGCGCGCTGGCCGGCAACCCCGGCCCGTACCAGGTGATCACCGCCGACGGCACCCGCCCGCCGTGGGGGCCCGAGACCTTCGACCGCATCCTCATGGACGTGCCCTGCTCCGGCCTCGGCGCGCTCCGCCGCCGCCCCGAGGCCCGCTGGCGCCGCCGCCCGGAGGATCTGGAGGGCTTCGCGCCCCTTCAGCGCGGGCTGCTGCGCGAGGCGCTGAAGGCCGTACGCGTCGGCGGCGTCGTCGGGTACGCGACCTGCTCGCCGCACCTCGCGGAGACCCGGGTCGTCGTCGAGGACGTGCTCAAGGGGCGCGGCGGGGCGTCCGTCGAGGCGGAGTGGATCGACGCCCGTCCACTGCTGCCGGGCGTGCCCGCGCTGGGCGACGGGCCCGACGTCCAGCTCTGGCCGCATCTGCACGGCACCGACGCGATGTACCTCGCGTTGCTCCGCCGTACCGGCTGATCAAGGGCCCGGCGCGGGGCGAAACGCCGGGAATGCGCGAACCGTAATGATCCCGTGAGCCTTTGGAGCGCACCGAGGCCGGGAAGTGACGCAGAACATGGCAGGCTTGGCCCATGGCCCAGATCAACCCGAGTATTCTCTCCGCCGATTTCGCGCGCCTCGCCGACGAGGCCAAGGCCGTCGAAGGTGCCGACTGGCTCCATGTCGATGTCATGGACAACCACTTCGTGCCCAATCTGACCCTCGGCGTTCCGATCGTGGAATCGCTCAGCAGGGCCACGGACACGCCGCTGGACTGCCATCTGATGATCGAGGACGCGGACCGCTGGGCACCGCAGTACGTCGAGGCGGGGGCCGGGTCCGTCACCTTCCACGCCGAGGCCGCCGCCGCCCCCGTGCGGCTGGCCCGCGAGATCCGCGCCAAGGGCGCCCGCGCCTCCATGGCGCTCAAGCCGGCGACGCCCATCGAGCCGTACGAGGATCTCCTCCCCGAGCTCGACATGCTGCTGATCATGACCGTGGAGCCGGGTTTCGGCGGCCAGTCGTTCCTGGACATCATGCTGCCGAAGATCCGCCGCACCCGTGAGCTGATCTCCAAGCACGGCCTCGATCTGTGGCTCCAGGTCGACGGCGGCGTCTCCGAGTCCACCATCGAGCGGTGCGCCGAGGCGGGCGCCGACGTCTTCGTCGCCGGCTCGGCGGTGTACGGCGCGGGGGACCCGGCCGCCGCGGTGCGGGCCCTGCGCGCCAAGGCCGACGGGGCCATCGGCGCGGCCGGCTGGGCCTGCGCGCACTGAGGCCGGGGGAGGCGGGCGTCGCCCGGGCCAAGGGCAGATGAACGGGTTCCTACGGGACCGGTCAGGGATCGCCGTATCTGACAGGATGAACGGCGTATCAAGAGCGTGAACAGCAGTGAGGAGAACGCGGTGTCTGCAATGTCGGCGGGCCGGTCCGCCCTGCGGATGGGGCCCGCGGAGCTGGTGCAGGCGGCGGCCATGGCCCGCCGCTTCTACCTCGAGGGCAAGTCCAAGATCCAGATCGCCGAGGAGTTCGGCGTCAGCCGCTTCAAGGTCGCGCGGGTCCTGGAGACCGCCCTGGAGCGCGATCTCGTACGCATCGAGATCCGGGTCCCGGCGGAGCTGGACGCCGAGCGCTCCGACGCGCTCCGGGCCCGCTACGGGCTGCGTCACGCGGTTGTCGTGGAGTCCCCGGCGGAGGAGCAGGACGACGCGGCCGACCCGGAGAACCTGGGCGAGGTCGCGGCGGACCTGCTCGGCGAACTGGTGAACGAGGGCGATGTGCTCGGGCTCGCCTGGGGCCGCTCCACCATCCACATGGCCGCCGCCCTCGACCGGCTGCCCCCGTGCACGGTCGTGCAGCTCACCGGGGTGTACGACGCGGGCACCGCCGAGCGCGGTTCGGTGGAGGCGGTGCGGCGCGCCGCCCAGGTCTCCGGCGGGGAGGCCCATCCGATCTACGCGCCGATGCTGCTGCCGGACCCGGCGACGGCCGCCGCGCTGCGCAACCAGACGGGGATCGCCCGCGCCTTCGAGTACTTCGACAAGGTGACCGTGGCAGCCGTCTCCATCGGTTCCTGGGAGCCCGGCATCTCGACCGTGCACGACATGCTCTCCGACGAGGAGCGCCGGCACTACGCTTCGCTCGGGGTCGCCGCCGAGATGTCGGCCCACCTCTTCGACGCGGAGGGCCGCCGGGTCGGCCGGGACCTCGGCGAGCGGTGCATCACCGTCGAGGCGGACCGGCTGCGCCGGATCCCCGAGGTGGTGGCGATCGCGGGCGGGCAGCGCAAGGCCGCCGCGATCGGCGCGGTGCTGCGGTCAGGCCTGGTCACCAGCCTGGTCACGGACACCGCCGCCGCCGACTACCTGCTGACCGAGTCCGCCGCCCCGCGCCGCCCGGCCCTGGAGCGGGCCGACCCGGACGGCGACTGAGGCGTCGTACGCGAGGAGGGGCGGGCGGCCCGCGGCCGCCCGCCCCTCCTCGTAGGTCCCGGGTGCTCAGTCCTGCGGCAGGCCCAGGACCCTGGCCTCCAGATACTGCTCCGGCTGCTCGTACTGGCTGACGTCGGCCGGGTTGTAGCGGGGCGTCTGCCGGGACCAGTCGAGATTGCCGCGCATCCAGCTGCGCATGCCGTCGAGATACGGCTCCAGCATCGGCGCCAGCTGCGGATACGCCTCCAGCAGCTCGCGCTCCGCCGTCAGGAAGCGCTCCGTCTCGACGGCGATCTCCGCGCAGACGTGCTCCAGCGCCCGCTGCTTGCCGTAGCCGCGGTGGTGGCGGACCAGGTGGACGAGATTGTGGATCTCGCCGAGCACCTGCTCCTTCTCGTACGAGTACACGTCATTGGCCCAGCAGACGTGGTTGCAGGACGCCTCCAGGGCGGTGATGAACCGGGGGTCGTTGTGGATCGAGGAGGGTGCCTCGATGCCCGCGACGATCTCTATCAGGTCCATGCAGACGATGATCGCGCCGGTGTGACGGCGCTTCTCTATGTACAGCTCCTCCGACGGCACCACGCCCGCCGCCCGGTTCCCGGCTTCCCAGGTGGTGGCGGTGGTGAGGTACTTCTTCAGGTGCCAGGCGAACCTGCGCCGCCAGTGCACCGCCGCGGTCGGCGTCGTACGGTGCCACAGGTCGATGAGGGCCACCACGGCGGCGGGCAGCTCCTCGTTCTCCAGCACGCCGGTGCGGGTGCCCTCGACCACGGAGAGCATCAGGGCGACGACGTCCCGCACCCGCTCCGGACTGCGGCCGAGGTGGCCGTCGTCGAGCTGGTCGTCGACGAGGAAGAGCCAGACGAACCAGTCGGCGACCAGGTCCAGATCCTCACGGTCGGCGGTCGGGTAGACCATGCCGACGAACGCGCCGAAGTCCGCCTGCTCGAAGCGCTCCCTGGCCGATTCCCGGTGCACCAGACCGGTGTTGCGGGTCCAGGTGTCCAGATGCTCCCGTACGTGTGCGACGTGCGGGTTCGTCCGCTGGGGGAACGGGCAGTAGATGTCCGGCAGTTCGTTCTCCACGGGCGGGTCGTGATCCTCTCCGGTCGTACGGGTGACGGAAGTTGAGCATGATCCGTCCGTTCCTCCGGGGCGTTGTGGTGACCCACGGGACCTGCGGGTTTGAAGCTACCTGACCCCCTGTCACCAGGTCCAGGGCAGATGATCGGGAATGGTTGAAAGCTGTTCGGGTAAGGTCTCGGGGCAAGGCAGGTGGCACTGCCCGGGACTCCCGCAGCGGTGCGTTCGTAGGAACATACGAGCGCGGGAGTCATTTGCTGTGTCTTCGTGGAAGCGACCTGCGCCATTTCGTATGAAAAAATGAGTGCTATGCGTTTTCTTGAGCCCGGCACCGGTCGCTATACAGAGTCCCCCTCGGTCCCGTACGACCTCACGTACGACGACGTCTTCATGGTCCCGGGCCGGTCGGCGGTCGGATCGCGCCAGGGTGTCGACCTGTCCTCGCCCGACGGCAGCGGCACCACCATCCCCCTGGTCGTCGCGAACATGACCGCGATCGCGGGCCGCCGGATGGCCGAAACCGTCGCCCGCCGCGGCGGCCTCGTCGTCATCCCGCAGGACATCCCGATCGAGGTCGTCACCGAGGTCATCTCCTGGGTCAAGACGCGCCACCTGGTGCTCGACACGCCCATCGAGCTGTCGCCGGGCCAGACCGTCGCCGACGCGCTGTCCCTGCTGCACAAGCGCGCACACGGTGCCGGGGTCGTCGTGGACGCCGACCGGCGGCCCGTCGGCGTGGTCACCGACCACGACCTCTCCGGCGTGGACCGCTTCACCCAGCTCTCCGAGGTCATGTCCAAGGACCTGGTCCTGCTGGACGCGGACATCGACCCGCGCGACGCCTTCAACAAGCTGGACGGCGCCAACCGCAAGCTCGCCCCCGCGGTCGACGCGGACGGCCGCCTCGTCGGCATCCTCACCCGCAAGGCCGCGCTGCGCGCCACGCTCTACACCCCTGCCACCGACGCGGCCGGCAAGCTGCGGATCGCCGCCGCCGTCGGCATCAACGGCGACGTGGCCGGCAAGGCCAAGCAGCTCCTCGACGCCGGGGTGGACACCCTCGTCGTGGACACCGCACACGGCCACCAGGAGTCCATGATCAACGCGGTGCGCGCGGTCCGGGCCCTGGACCCGCGGGTGCCCATCGTGGCGGGCAACATCGTCGCCGCCGAGGGCGTGCGCGACCTGATCGAGGCGGGCGCGGACATCATCAAGGTCGGCGTCGGGCCCGGGGCCATGTGCACCACCCGCATGATGACCGGCGTGGGCCGCCCGCAGTTCTCGGCCGTGCTGGAGTGCGCCGCCGAGGCGAAGAAGTACGGCAAGCACGTCTGGGCCGACGGCGGGGTCCGCCACCCGCGCGACGTGGCCATGGCGCTCGCGGCCGGCGCGTCCAACGTGATGATCGGCTCCTGGTTCGCCGGTACGTACGAGTCCCCGGGCGACCTCCAGCAGGCCGCCGACGGGCGCTTCTACAAGGAGTCCTTCGGCATGGCGTCCGCGCGCGCCGTGAAGAACCGGACCTCCGACGAGTCCGCGTACGACCGCGCCCGCAAGGCGCTCTTCGAGGAGGGCATCTCCACCTCGCGGATGTTCCTGGACCCGGCGCGCCCCGGTGTCGAGGACCTGGTCGACTCGATCATCGCGGGCGTCCGCTCCTCCTGCACGTACGCGGGCGCGGCCTCCCTCGCGGAGTTCGCCGAGAAGGCCGTCGTCGGCGTCCAGAGCGCCGCCGGCTACGCGGAGGGCAAGCCGCTGCACGCCAGCTGGAGCTAGGGCCTGCCGGGGCCCTGATCCGCCGGACAGGCCCTGACCCGTGGTCTACTGCCGGGGGCGGCACGCGCCGCCCCCGGCTCAGTCATGCCCGGCTCCGTCCGTGCCCCGCAGAGAAGTGACCCGTACGACGTGCGACTGAACGACCTCGACGAACGCATCGTCCACGCCCTGGCCGAGGACGCCCGCCGCTCCTACGCCGACATCGGCTCGATCATCGGCCTGTCCGCGCCCGCCGTGAAACGCCGGGTGGACCGGCTGCGAGCCGAGGGGGCCATCACCGGGTTCACCGTGCGGGTCGACCCGGCCGCGCTCGGCTGGGAGACCGAGGGTTACATCGAGATCTACTGCAGCCGCAACACGTCCCCGGAGTCCATCAAGCAGGGCCTCGCCCGCTACCCCGAGGTCGCGTCCGCGTCCACGGTCACCGGCGACGCGGACGCGCTGGTCCAGGTCTTCGCGGCGGACATGCGGCACTTCGAGCAGGTCCTGGAGCGGATCGCCGGCGAGCCGTACGTGGAACGGACGAAGTCCGTGCTGGTCCTCTCGCCGCTGTTGCGGCGGTACTCGTCGGGATCCCCGGGGTAGCGGCCGCCCGCTGGCCGGGCCGGGTCGCCGGCGAGGTTCCGTCCTCAAACGCCGGACGGGTTGGAAGAATGCCTCGGCGCCCGCGCAACGAATCGCCGCGCCCCGCGCGATCCGCGCAACGGATCGGCCGTCGATGCGCAACGGACGCGCCTTGTCCGGGCCGAATCGCGGAACGTACCGTTTCTACGTCCCCGCCCCGCCCGTATCGTCCGAGGTCAGCCATGCCGTCGTTGCGCACCGCCCTGCTCCAGAGCTCCGGTCGTCCCGGCTCGGTCGCCGGCTCCGTCGAGCTGCTGGCGGACGCCGCGCGCCGCGCTGCCGGCACCGGGGCCCGGCTCCTGGTCTGCCCCGAGCTGTACCTCACCGGCTACGCCATCGGCGACGACGTCCCCCGGCTGGCCGAGGCCGCCGACGGGTCCGCCGCCCGCGCCGTGGCGGAGATCGCCGTACGGCACGGGATCGCCGTGCACTACGGCTATCCCGAGCGCGAGGGCGACACCCTGTACAACTCCGCGCAGCTCATCGGCCCCGACGGCACCACGCTCGCCAACTACCGCAAGACCCACCTCTTCGGGGACTTCGAGCAGCACTGGTTCACCCCCGGTGGGCAGCCCGTGGTCCAGGCCGAGCTGGACGGCGTCCGGATCGGCCTGCTGACCTGCTACGACGTCGAGTTCCCGGAGAACGTACGGGCGCACGCCCTGGCCGGCACCGACCTCCTGCTGGTCCCGACCGCGCTGATGCACCCCTTCTCGTTCGTCGCCGAAGCCCTCGTCCCGGTCCGCGCCTTCGAGAGCCAGCTGTACATCGCGTACGTCAACCGGACCGGTCGGGAAGGCGCGTTCGACTTCACCGGGCTGAGCTGCCTGGCCGGTCCCGACGGCACGGTCCGCGCCCGTGCGGGCCGCGGCGAGGAACTGGTCACCGCCGACGTCGACCTCGCCCTGCTGGTGGACTCGCGGGCCGCCAACCCGTATCTCCGCGACCGCCGCCCCGGCCTGTACGGCTCCCTCGTCTGAGCCCGCCCGCCCCCCTCACGTCTTCGCCCGTCCCGCAAGGAGCCCGTACACCATGACCGCCGTGCCCCCCGCCGTCCAGCACACCGAGGAAGCGGCACCGCCGATCACCATGTTCGGGCCGGACTTCCCGTACGCGTACGACGACTTCCTCGCCCACCCGGCGGGCCTCGGCCAGATACCGGCGACCGAGCACGGCACGGAGGTGGCCGTCATCGGCGGCGGGCTCTCCGGCATCATCACCGCGTACGAACTGATGAAGATGGGCCTGAAGCCGGTCGTGTACGAGGCCGACCGCATCGGGGGGCGGCTGCGCACCGTCGAGTTCGAGGGCTGCGCCACCGACGGCGAACCGCTCACCGCCGAGATGGGCGCGATGCGTTTCCCGCCCTCCTCGACCGCACTCCAGCACTACATCGACCTCGTGGGCCTGGAGACGAAACCGTTCCCCAACCCGCTCTGCCCGGCCACCCCCTCGACCGTGGTCGACCTCAAGGGCGAGTCCCACTACGCCAGGACCATCGACGAACTCCCGCAGGTCTACCGCGATGTGATGGACGCCTGGAACCGCTGCCTGGAGGAGGGCGCCGACTTCTCCGACATGAACCGGGCGATGCGCGAGCGCGATGTGCCCCGGATCAGGGAGATCTGGTCCCGGCTGGTCGAGAAGCTGGACAACCAGACCTTCTACGGCTTCCTCTGCGACTCCGACGCCTTCAAGTCCTTCCGGCACCGCGAGATCTTCGGCCAGGTCGGCTTCGGCACCGGTGGCTGGGACACCGACTTCCCCAACTCCATCCTGGAGATCCTGCGCGTCGTCTACACCGAGGCGGACGACCACCACCGCTCCATCGTCGGGGGCAGCCAGCAGCTCCCGCTGCGCCTGTGGGAGCGCGAGCCGCAGAAGATCACGCACTGGCCGCTCGGCACCTCGCTGTCCTCGCTGCACGGCGGCGAGCCGCGCGGCGCGGTCACCCGGCTGAACCGTACGGCCGGCAACCGGATCACCGTCACCGACGCCTCCGGCGACATCCGCACCTTCCGGGCGGCCGTCTTCACCGGGCAGTCCTGGCTGCTGCTCTCCAAGATCGCCTGCGACGACGCGCTCTTCCCGATCGACCACTGGACGGCGATGGAGCGCACCCACTACATGGAGTCGTCTAAGCTGTTCGTGCCCGTCGACCGGCCGTTCTGGCTGGACAAGGACGAGGTCACCGGCCGCGACGCGATGTCGATGACGCTGACCGACCGGATGACCCGGGGCACGTACCTGCTGGACGACGGGCCGGACCGGCCGGCGAGCATCTGCCTCTCGTACACCTGGTGCGACGACAGTCTGAAGTGGCTGCCGCTCTCGGCGGCCGAGCGGATGGACGTCATGCTGAAGTCACTCGGCGAGATCTACCCGAACGTCGACATCCGCAGCCACATCACCGGCAACCCGGTCACCGTCTCCTGGGAGAGCGAGCCGTGGTTCATGGGCGCGTTCAAGGCCAACCTGCCCGGGCACTACCGCTACCAGCGGCGCCTGTTCACCCACTTCATGCAGGACCGGCTGCCCGCCGACAAGCGGGGCCTGTTCCTGGCCGGTGACGACATCTCCTGGACGGCCGGCTGGGCCGAGGGCGCCGTGCAGACCGCGCTGAACGCCGTGTGGGGTGTGATGACCCACTTCGGCGGCGCGACCGACACGACCAACCCCGGCCCCGGCGACCGCTTCGACGAGCTGGCCCCGGTCGAACTCCCCGAGGACTGAGCGCGCGCCCCGGTCACGAATCCGTGGCCGGGCGTTCCTCGTCGTAGGCGGACGTGCCCGAGTCGAGCAGCGGCTCCTGCGTCTTGAGGTGCGCCGGGGCGAAGGCGCGCAGCACGTGGTAGCCGGTGATCACGACGATGGTGCCGAGGGCGATGCCGCTCAGCTCGAAGTTGTCCGTGATCTTCAGGCTGACCCCGCCGACGCCGATGATGATGCCCGCCGCCGCCGGCACCAGGTTCAGCGGGTTGCGCAGGTCCACCTTGGCGTTCAGCCAGATCTGGGCGCCGAGCAGGCCGATCATGCCGTACAGGATGACGGTGATGCCGCCGAGCACCCCGCCCGGGATCGCCGCCACGACCGCGCCGAACTTCGGGCAGAGGCCGAAGAGCAGGGCGAAGCAGGCGGCCGCCCAGTAGGCGGCGGTGGAGTACACGCGGGTCGCGGCCATCACGCCGATGTTCTCGGAGTACGTGGTGTTCGGCGGGCCGCCCACCGCCGTCGACAGCATCGAGGCGGCGCCGTCCGCCGCGATCGCCGTACCGAGCTTGCCGTCCAGCGAGCGCCCGGTCATCTCGCCGACCGCCTTCACATGCCCGGCGTTCTCCGCGATCAGGGCGATGACGACGGGCAGGGCGACCAGGATCGCCGACCACTCGAAACTCGGCGCGTGGAACGAGGGGAGCCCGATCCAGTCGGCCTTCCCGACGCCCGACAGGTCCAGGCGCCAGTGGTCCACCGACTCGGTGCCGCCGGCGGGGGAGTGGATCTTGCCGAAGACCCGGTCGAGCAGCCAGGACAGGACGTAACCGAAGACCAGCCCCAGGAAGATCGCGATCCGGGAGAAGAAGCCGCGCAGGCACACCACGGCCAGCCCGGTGAACAGCATCACGAGCAGGGCCGTCCACTGGTCCTGCGGCCAGTACGTCGACGCGGTCACCGGCGCCAGGTTGAACCCGATGAGCATGACCACCGCGCCGGTCACCACCGGCGGCATCGCCGCGTGGATGATCCGCGCACCGAACCGCTGCACCGCGAGACCGGCCAGGAAGAGCACCACGCCGACCACGAACACCGCACCGGTCACCACCGCGCTGTCGCCGCCGCTCGCCCGGATCGTCGCGGCGACCCCGACGAACGAGAGCGAGCAGCCCAGGTAGCTCGGCACCTGGCCGCGCGTGGCCAGCAGGAAGATGGCCGTCGCGACACCCGACATCATGATCGCCAGGTTCGGGTCGAGCCCCATCAGGACCGGCGAGACGAACGACGCGCCGAACATGGCGACCACGTGCTGCGCGCCGAGCCCGAAGGTGCGGGGCCAGGAGAGCCGCTCGTCCGGGCGGACCACCGCTCCCGGTGCGGGCGTCTTCCCGTCGCCGTGCAAGGTCCAGCGCACGCCGAGGCCCATGGTTGCTCCCTGTGTGTAGGTGCGTGAGCCCGTGCCCGCCGGACATGGCGCTCATCGCGGAAAAGATCAGCGCCATGGTAGTGCCGCCCGGCCCGCCCCCTCCGGCCGGACCCACCCGTTCCGGTTTGCCGGCGGTGCGGCGCCCGGGGCGGGGTCAGGAGCGCGGCTCGGCCGCCGCCGCGTCCCGCACCACGCCCTGGGCCGTCGCCTTGCGGTCACCGGCCCGCAGCACCCCGGCCCCCAGGACCAGGCCGAACGCCAGCACCGACACCAGGCCGAACGACACGACCAGCGAGGTCGCCTCGGCCAGCGAGCCGATCGCCGACGGGGCGATGAGGCCGGAGGTGTACGTGATCGTCGCGACGCCCGCGATGGCCTGGGCGGGCTTGGGGCCGCTGCGCCCGGCCGCCGCGAAGGCGAGCGGGACCACCACGGCGATGCCGAGCCCCATCAGCCCGAACCCGCACAGGGCGAGCGCCACGTGCGGGGCGGCGACCACCAGGAGCCCGCCGGCCGTGGCCAGGACGCCCCCGACGCGTACGGTGCGCACCGCGCCGAAGCGGTCGACGACCCGGTCCCCGGCGATCCGGGCGACCGCCATCGTCAGCGCGAACGCGGTGGTGGACGCCGCCGCGAGACCGGCCGAGCTGTCCAGCGTGTCGCGGAGGTAGACCGCCGACCAGTCGAGGCTGGCCCCCTCGGCGAAGACCGCGCAGAAGCCCACGGCACCGATGACCAGGGCCGACTTCGGCGGCAGCGCGAAGCGCGGCGGCGGCTCCTCGTCCGGCTCGCTGCGCAGGTTCAGCACCCACTGGCAGGCGGTCAGGCCGAGCAGGGTCAGCACCACGGCGGCTATCACGTGGTGCAGCCGCGCGTCCGTGCCCGCGTGGGCGGCCACCGTGCCCGCCGCCGACCCCAGCAGGGCGCCCACACTCCACATGCCGTGCAGCCCGGACATGATCGACTTGTCGAGGCGGTTCTCCACCTCCACCCCGAGCGCGTTCATCGCCACATCGGACATGCCGGCCGACGCCCCGTACACGAACAGCGCCGCGCACAGCGTGAGCAGGTTGGGCGCCAGGGCGGGCAGGATCAGCGCCAGCGTCCACAGGGTCAGCAGGCCGCGCAGGGCGGTCCGCGCGCCGAAGCGGTGGCTCACCGCGCCGGCCAGCGGCATCGCGACCGAGGCGCCGATCGCGGGGAAGGCCAGCGCGAGGCCCAGTTGGCCCGCGCTCACGCCGGCGTGGTCCTGGATCCAGGGGACCCGGGTGGCGAAACTGCCGGTCACCGAGCCGTGCACGGTGAAGACCGCCGCGATGGCGTACCTGGCCCGCCGCACCTCACTGATGCCGAAGACCGGAGCCGTGGATGTGGTTGTCATACCGCTGTGCCCTCCCCTGACGTCATGTTCCACGATGCGGGCGATAAACTATCAGGAACCCTGCCTGATAAATAGACCGCCCGCACGTCTCCGGTTCGGCGGTGATCTGGAAGGATTCCGGCATGCCCGCATCACCGAGCACCGCCCGGGCCATCAACGACCGGCTCGCCCTGCGGCACCTCCAGCAGGACGGCCCGCTGACGGCCACGCAGTTGAAGACCCTGACCGGGCTCTCCCGGCCCACCGTCGCGGACCTCGTGGAACGCCTCCAGGGCGCGGGTCTGATCCATGTCGTCGGCGAGACCGGCGCCGACCGCCGCGGCCCCAACGCCCGGCTCTACGGCATCGTCGCGGACCGCGCGCTGCTGGCCGGGCTCGACGTGCGCACCGACAGCGTCGCCGTCGTCGTCGCCGATCTGCTGGGCGCGACGCTGGCCGAGGCGGTCCTGCCCATCGGCGAGGCGGAGGGGGACGACGCCGTGGAGCAGGCCGTCGCCCTGCTGGCGGCCACCGTCCGCAGCGCGGGGAGCACCCCCCTGCACAGCGTCGGCATCGGTGCGCCCGGGCTGATCGACCCCGTCACGGGGGAGCTGCGGGACAGCACCGGGCTGCCGTCCTGGCACCGCAGCCTGGTCCGGGCGCTCCAGGAGCGGCTGCCGGCGACGGTGCTGGTCGAGAACGAGACGAACCTCGCCGCCGTCGCCGAGCACCGCGTCGGCGCGGCCCGCGACCACGACACGTTCGTCCTGCTCTGGCTGGGCCACGGGGTGGGTGCGGCGGTCATGCTCGACGGGAAGGTGCGCCGGGGGGCCTCGGGCGGCGCGGGCGAGATCGGCTTCCTGCCGGTCCCCGGCACGGCCGGCACCCCCTCGGCCGTCAACTGCGACGGGGGCTTCCACTCACTGGTCGGCTCGGCGCCGCTCTGCGAACTGGCCGCGCGGTACGGGATCGCCGTGACGGGGGAGGGCCAGGAGCCCGGTGCGGCGGCGGCCGTCCGGGCGGCGCTCGCGGGGGAGGGCGACAGCGAGGGCTTCCTCGGCGCCCTGGCGGACCGGATCGCGCTGGGCGCCGCCGCGGTCGCCTCGGTCCTCGACCCCGGGCTCGTCCTGCTCTCCGGCGAGGTGGGCCACGCGGGGGGCGACGCGCTGGCCGCCCGTGTCGAGGAGCGGCTGGCCGCGATGTCCCCGCTGCGCACCGGGGTGCGGGCGGGGCTGCTGGGCGGCACGGCGGTCCGCCGGGGGGCGTTGCTCGCGGCGCTCGACGCGGCCCAGGAGGCGTTGTTCGCGCCACGGTCGAGCCCGTCCGGCGTGTGAGGACGGAGCCGGTGCGCCGGACGGGCTCATAAGGGCGGGGTTCAGCAGGCGCCCAGGTCCTGCCAGACGCCCCACTCACCGGTGGTGCCGGGCTTCTCGCCCTTCGTCCACCACTTCGCCTTCCACCGGTGGCCGTCCTGGCTCACCGTCGTACCGGTGCCGTACTCCGCGCTCGCGCTCCACGCCGCCGCCGTGCACGTGCCGCCCGACGGGTCGGGGCTCGGGCCGGTGGAGCCGGACGGGTCGGGCGTCGGCGTCGAGCCCGTGCCCGGCTCGACGACCGTCGTGCCCCGGGCCAGGTCCGCCGCCAGGGCGTAGGACTTGCCGCCGAAGGTGACGGTCCAGTTGGACGGGGTCGATGTCGGCAGGTAGTACACGAAGTCCACCTGGACCGACGCTCCGGGCGCCAGGCTCTGCCAGGACGGCAGCTTCAGGGAGACGCGGTTGTAGTCGCCCTTCAGGCCGCCGACGTTGTTCGCGGCCGTGTGGTCGCTGCGCACGATCGTCGTGCCGAAGCCCGACTGGTCCTTGGCGTTGGCGGGCGCCGAGGTGGAGTAGTCGAACTGGAACTCCGTGCCGCCGGGCAGCGTCGTCTTCGTGTGGTTGGTCATCGTCAGCTTGGGGCTGATCGGGTAATTGGAGTCGCCCAGCGGGAACTGGCCGAAGGAGACGTCGATGTCGAGCGCCTGCGCCGGCAGGTCGATGGTGGAGCGCTTCGCCCCGTACGGCCCGGCGTTCTTGAAGGTGTCGTACATCGTCGAGGTGAGCGTGGAGCCGGGCTCGTACTGGCCCTCGGACGCGTTCCAGCCGTAGTCCCCGGCCAGCTCCCAGATCATCGTGCCGCCGATGCCCTTGTCGGCCACGTAGTCCGCCTTGGCCCGCACGGACTGCTCGTCCTCGGTGGACAGGAAGACCTTCTTCTCGGCGTTCCACAGCCACGGCGCGACCAGCGTCGCGTCGTAGTTGCGGACATAGGTGCCGGTCAGCTCGGTGTCCGCGGGGAACCCGTAGTCCGTGACGTAGTCGCCGACGATGCCCTTCTCCAGGTTCTTGGCGTGCCACATCGGGTTGGACCCGGCCGGCGACTCCTTGCCGTTGGTGTCGAGGTCGTGCCAGAGGTTGTCGATGCCGACGGCGCCGTCACCGCACGTGGTCAGCCCCGCACCGGCCGGGCAGTCGGTCGAAGCCGCTTTGCCCCACAGGCCGTTGGTGCCGCCCTGCACGTTCTTGAAGCCGCGGGTGTAGTACGGCAGGCCGATGTTGATGCGGCCCGACGGCATCGAACCGCGGAAGTAGTGGTAGGCCCAGTCCGTGTTGAGGTAGCCGGTGCCGCCGTACTGCGAGGTCGAGTAGACGCTCGCCTGGGCGAGCTCCGCGTCCTTGCCGTCGTCGTGGAGCGCGGCGTTGGGGCCGACGTACTCGTTCCAGGCGCCGTGCAGGTCGTACGACATGATGTTGACGTAGTCCAGGTACTTCTGGACCTGGAACGTCTCCATGCCGCGCAGCAGGTAGCCCGACGAAGGCGCGGCGACGCTGAGCAGGTAGTGGTGGCCGTCGGCGGCGGAGGCCCGGTCCAGCTTTTCGCGCAGGGTCTTCATCAGCGCGGCGTAGCCCTTGACCAGACCGGCGCGGCGGCCGTTGGACAGCGTCCGGTCCAGCGGGTTTCCCGCGTCCTTCATCGTGGTCGGGTACTCGTAGTCGATGTCGACGCCGTTGAAGCCGTACGTGCGGATGAAGTCGACCGCCGAGTCGGCGAAGGTGTCGATCCCGGCCTGGTTGACCGAGCCGTCGGCGTTGGTGGCCATCGAGTAGAAGCCGCCCGAGCCGACCCGTTCGCCGTCGTCACCGAAGTAGCCGCCGGTCTCGGCCCAGCCGCCGACGGAGACCATCGTCTTCACGTCCGGGTACTGCTTCTTGAACTTGCCGAGCAGGTTGAAATGGCCCTTGTAGGGGAGATCCGGGTCCATCTCGGCGCCCTTGACGCCCGGCCAGGTCATGCCGGTGGAGGCGTTTTCCGGCCCATCCGCGCCGACGGAGAGCTTGTTGGCCCCGTCGACGTGGGCGAAGGCGTAGTTGAGGTGGGTGACCTTGTCCCAGGGGATGTCCGAGGCCAGGTAGGCGGGCTTGCCGTCCTTGCCGGTCCGCCAGTCGGTGAAGTAGCCGATGACGCGCCGGGGGTGGTCGGCGCCCATCTTCTCGCGGCCCTCGGAGTCGTACACGGAGCAGTAGGGGACGGAGACGCCCGGCGTCTCGTAGAGCCCGTCGGGACGACAGGACTCCTGGTCGGCGGCTTGCGAGGGGGTCGCGGCGAGCGAGCCGATCAGCAGCGCGGCGATGCCTGCGCCGGCGGCGAGGAGCGAGGCTCTCGCACGGGTGGGGGACAGCACGTTCGGTTCCTCCTGGGGAGGTCGGCAGAACACAACTGAACAAAGGGGGGTGGGCCGTGCCTGGTCCCGGGCGTGCGCACACCGCGGAACCGCTCCTCGGAGGTGACGCAGAGATTAAGAGGACTAGACCAGTGCGTCAATAGGTCTGGACCAATCGCGGTTCATTCCTGTACGGATGTCCGAAAGAGTTCTTGTCACGTGCTGTCTGTGAGCCACTCCACAGCGTTCACCCGGTTGGCCTCCGCCGGGTCGTGGCACACTGATCGTGTACCAGTAGCAGCGCACTCCGGGGTCGGTGCAATTCCGAACCGGCGGTTACAGTCCGCGACCCGTCCGCATCCAGCGGCCGGTTGACCAGGTGAAATTCCTGGACCGACGGTTAAAGTCCGGATGGGAGGCAGTGCGCGGCGGGCCGTTTCGCGGGTACGCCGCCGTCGGCGGAGGTTCCGGATCACCGGGCCCCTCCGTGTTTTCCGGCATCAGGCGTCCCTGTCGTGCGTTCCGCTTCTTCTGTCGTCATCGACAGGCCCCGGAGTCCGTGCCCGAAGAGGCAGGAGGACCCGGTGGACACCGCAGCCGACACCGCCGCCATGCGCCGAGCCATCGCGCTCGCCGCCCGCGGCCTCGGCTCCACCAGCCCCAACCCGGTCGTCGGGTGCGTCGTCCTCGACGCCGCCGGCGAGACCGCGGGCGAGGGCTTCCACCAGCGTGCCGGCGGCCCGCACGCCGAGATCCACGCCCTGCGCGCGGCCGGCGACCGGGCCCGCGGCGGCACCGCCTACGTCACCCTCGAACCGTGCAACCACACCGGTCGCACCGGCCCCTGCGCCCAGGCCCTCATCGAGGCCGGCGTCGCCCGGGTCGTCTTCGCGGTCGGCGACCCGAACCCGCAGGCCACCGGCGGCGCCGAAACGCTCCGCGCCGCCGGCGTCCGGGCCGAGGCGGGCCTCCTCGCCGACGAGGCCGAGGCGGGCAACGCCGCCTGGCTCACCTCCGTCCGCCTGGGCCGCCCGCACGTCACCTGGAAGTACGCGGCGAGCCTGGACGGCCGGGTCGCCGCCGCCGACGGCACCAGCCGCTGGATCAGCTCCGCCGAGTCCCGCGCCGACGTGCACCGGCTGCGCGCCGAGGCCGACGCGGTCCTCGTCGGCTCCGGCACCGCCCGCGCCGACGACCCCCAGCTCGGGGTGCGCGGCATCGACGGCGCCGTCCAGCCCCTGCGCGTCGTCATGGACACCCGCGCCACCGCCGTACGCCCCGGCGCCCGGGTCCTCGACACCACCGCGCCCACCCTGATCGCGGTCGCCGAGGACGCGGACACCGGCCACCTGCCCGACGAGGCGGTCCTGCGACTGCCCCGCGCGGCCGGCGGCACCGGTCTCGACCCGGCCGCCCTGCTCGCCGCCCTCCACGAGCGCGGCGTGCGCTCCGTACTCCTCGAAGGCGGCCCGGTCCTGGCCGGCGCCTTCGTCGCCGCGGGACTCGTCGACAAGGTCGTCGGCTATCTCGCCCCCGTCCTCATCGGCGCGGGCCCCGCCGTCCTCGCCGACGCCGGAATCTCCACGATCACCGAGGCGTTGCGCCTCGACGTGACGGAGACCGTCCGCATCGGCCCCGATCTGCGCGTCACCGCCGTCCCCGGCCCCGCCCGTAAGGAGAACTGAATGTTCACCGGAATCGTCGAAGAACTGGGCGAGGTCACCGCCGTCGAGCAACTGGACGACGCCTCCCGCTTCCGCCTGCGCGGACCCGTCGTCACCGAGGGCGCCAAGCACGGGGACTCGATCGCCGTGAACGGTGTCTGCCTGACCGTGGTGGACCTCGGCGAGCACGAGTTCACCGCCGATGTGATGGCCGAGACGCTGAACCGCTCCAGCCTCGGCGCCCTGACGACCGGTTCCCGCGTCAACCTCGAACGCCCCATGGCTCTCGGCGGACGCCTCGGCGGCCACATCGTCCAGGGCCACGTCGACGGCACCGGCCGCATCCTGGAGCGCCGCCCCTCCGAGAACTGGGAGATCGTCAAGATCTCGCTCCCCGCCGCCCTCACCCGGTACGTGGTGGAGAAGGGCTCGATCACCGTCGACGGCGTCAGCCTCACCGTGGTGGACGCCGCGTCCGACTACTTCACCATCAGCCTCATCCCCACCACCCTCGCGCTGACCACGCTCGGCATCAAGGGACCCGGTGACCCGGTCAACCTCGAAGTGGACGTCATCGCGAAGTACGTCGAGCGGCTGCTCGGCCACGACGCGCCGGAGGCCGGGGAGGACGCGAAGTGAGCGCCCTGCACTGGCTGAACTCCGAGGCGTTCACCGTCCTCGACCAGCACATCATCTGGTCCGACATGATCGGCAACACCGTCGGCCTGATCGCCCTCGCGCTCGGCTGGCTGCGCTCGATCTGGACCTGGCCCGCCCAGCTCCTGTCCGGCGTCGTGCTGGTCGCCGCCAACGTCTCCGTCCAGCAGGCGGGCAGCGTCGGCAAGCAGGTCATCGTCATCGCGGTCGCCGTCTGGGGCTGGCAGCAGTGGACCCGGGGCAGGCAGCAGGCCCAGGACGGCTCCATAGCGGTCCGCTTCGCCACCTGGCGCGAACGCGGCTACCTGCTCGGCGGGGCGGCCCTCGGCACCCTCGCGGTCGGCGGCCTGTTCACCGCCTTCCCCTCGCTCTCCTGGAGCCCGTGGGCGGACGCCTACATCTTCGCCGGCACGCTGGTCGCGATGCTCGCCCAGGCGCGCGGCATGGTCGAGTTCTGGTTCGCCTGGCTCCTGGTCGACCTCGTCGGCGTCCCGCTGAACTTCCACAGCGGGCTCGCCTTCTCCGGTCTCATCTACGTCGTCTACGGCGCCCTCGTCCTGTGGGGCATGCGCGACTGGTGGCTGCGTACGCGGACACCCGCTCTGGAAGGAGCCACGGCATGACTGCCCAGCCCACCTGGTTGCACCGGGAACACGAGGCGCCCGTCGAGGACCTCGCCCTCGACCCCGTCGAGCAGGCCATCCGCGACATCGCCGCCGGACGGCCCGTCGTGGTCGTCGACGACGAGGACCGCGAGAACGAGGGCGACCTCGTCATCGCCGCCGAGAAGGCCACGCCCGAGATCGTCGCGTTCATGATGAGCGAGTGCCGCGGACTGATCTGCGCGCCCATGGAGAGCGACGAGCTGGAACGGCTCGAACTGCCCCAGATGGTGGACCACAACACCGAGTCGATGAAGACCGCCTTCACCGTCTCCGTCGACGCCACGGCCGCCCACGGCGTCTCCACCGGCATCTCCGCAGCCGACCGCGCCACCACGCTCCGCCTGCTCGCGGGCGGCGCGGCGGGCCCCGCCGACTTCGTGCGCCCCGGTCACGTCTTCCCGCTGCGCGCCCGCTCCGGCGGGGTCCTGGTGCGCAACGGCCACACCGAGGCGGCCGTCGACCTCGCCCGGCTCGCCGGACTCCGGCCCGCCGGGGCGATCGTGGAGATCGCCGGTGAGGACGGCGTCATGCTGCGGCTGCCCCAGCTGGTGCCCTTCGCCCGCAAGCACGGCCTCACGATCATCTCCATCGAGGACCTGATCGCGTACCGGCGCAGCAACGAGCCGACCGTCCGCCGCGAGGCCGAGGTCCGGCTCCCCACCCGCTTCGGCGCGTTCACCGCGTACGGCTACCGCTCCACCGTGGACGGCGTCGAACACGTCGCGCTGGTCCACGGCGACCTCGGGGACGGCGACGACGTCCTGGTCCGGGTCCACTCCGAGTGCCTGACCGGCGACATCTTCGCCTCCGAGCGCTGCGACTGCGGGCCCCAGCTGCACGCCTCCATGGAGCGCATCACGGACGAGGGCCGCGGCGTCGTCGTCTATCTGCGCGGCCACGAGGGCCGGGGCATCGGTCTGCTCTCCAAGCTCCGCGCGTACGAACTCCAGGAGCGCGGCGTCGACACGCTCGACGCCAACCTGGAGCTCGGCCTGCCCGCCGACGCCCGGGACTACGCGGCGGGCGCCCAGATCCTCACGGACCTCGGCGTGCGCAGCCTGCGCCTGATGACGAACAACCCGGACAAGACCGCCGCGCTCACCCGGCACGGCCTGACCGTCACCGGGCGCGAGCCGATGCCCGTCCAGGCCGGCGAGCACAACCTGCGGTACCTGCGCACCAAGCGCGACCGCATGGGACATGACCTGCCCTGGCTCGACGCGGTCCCCGCTTCGGCCTGCGGCAACCAGTAGCACACCCGTACAGAGAACCCAGGAGAGACATGAGCGGCAAGGGCGCACCCGAACTGTCCGTACGCAACTGCGGTGACCTCCGTGTGGCGGTCGTCGCCGCGCAGTGGCACGAGAAGGTCATGGACGGGCTCGTCGACGGCGCCCTGCGCGCCCTGCACGAGCTGGGCATCGACGAGCCGACCCTGCTGCGGGTCCCGGGCAGCTTCGAGCTCCCCGTCGTCGCGAAGGTGCTGGCCGGGCGCGGGTACGACGCGATCGTCGCCCTCGGCGTGATCATCCGCGGCGGCACCCCGCACTTCGAATACGTGTCCCACGGCGTCACCAACGGCCTGACCCAGGTCGCCGTCGACACCGGCGTCCCGATCGGCTTCGGCGTACTCACGTGCGACAACGAGGAGCAGGCGCTCGACCGGGCCGGCCTCGACGGGTCCAACGAGGACAAGGGGCACGAAGCTGTGACCGCCGCGGTCGCCACCGCCGCCACACTGCGCTCGGTCAGCGAACCCTGGCGCTGAGTGCGGGCCGGGCACCCCGTATTCTGAGCACATCATGGCGAACAAAACCTTCGAAGAGCTCTTCGCCGAGCTGCAGCTCAAGGCCGCCAACGGCGACCCCTCCACCTCCCGCACCGCCGAACTGGTGGAGAAGGGGGTCCATGCCATCGGCAAGAAGGTCGTCGAGGAGGCCGCCGAAGTCTGGATGGCCGCCGAGCACGAGAGCAAGGACGCCGCCGCCGAGGAGATCTCGCAGCTGCTGTACCACGTCCAGGTGATGATGGTCGCGCGCGGGATCTCCCTGGACGACGTCTACGCCCACCTCTGAGCCAGGCCCCGCAGGCCCCGCACCCTTCCGTACGTCATCCCGCCTCACCCTTCGCAAAGGAAACCCGACCTCATGCTGCGCATCGCCGTCCCCAACAAGGGTGCTATCTCCGGGCCTGCGATGGCGATGCTCCATGAGGCGGGCTACAAGCAGCGCAAGGAGTCCAAGGAACTCGTCCTGGTGGACCCCGCCAACGAGGTCGAGTTCTTCTACCTGCGCCCCCGCGACATCGCGATCTACGTCAGCTCGGGCCGTCTCGACATCGGCATCACCGGCCGCGACCTGCTGCTGGACTCCGGCGCCGATGCCGAGGAGATCCTCCAGCTCGGCTTCGCCCGCTCCACCTTCCGTTACGCCACCAAGCCCGGGACCGTCGCCGGACCCGAGGACTTCGACGGCCTGACGATCGCCACCTCCTACGAGGGCATCGTCGCCAGGCACCTCGCCGAGGCCGGCGTCAACGCCTCCGTCGTCCACCTCGACGGCGCCGTCGAGACCGCCATCGAACTCGGCGTCGCCCAGGTCATCGCGGACGTCGTGGAGACCGGCACCAGCCTGCGCAACGCCGGCCTCGACGTCATCGGCGAGCCCATCATGACCTCCGAGGCCGTCGTCATCCGGCGCACCGGCGCCCCCGCCGACGAGCCCAAGGTCCAGCAGTTCCTGCGCCGCCTCCAGGGCGTCCTGGTGGCCCGCAGCTACGTGATGATGGACTACGACTGCCGCGTCGAGCACCTGGAGCGCGCCGTCGCCCTCACCCCGGGCCTGGAGTCGCCGACCATCTCCCCGCTGCACCACGAGGGCTGGGTCGCCGTCCGCTCGATGGTCGCCGCCGCCGAGGCGCAGCGGATCATGGACGACCTGTACGACCTCGGCGCCCGAGCCATCCTCACCACCGCGATCCACGCCTGCCGTCTCTGACGGCGGGAGACGGAAGAAGAGCACGATGTCAGCCCCCGCGCCCCAGCCCGGCCCGCCGGCCCTGCCGGTCACCTTCCGGCCGACCCGCACCCGGGTGGTCCTGCTGACCGTCGGCGCGGTGATGTTCGCCGTCATCACCGTCGTGGCCTTCACCCTCGAACAGCTCAGCGGGGGAGAGCGGGTCAGCTTCGTCTTCACCGCGCTGCTCTTCTTCGGCGTCCTGGCGCTGCTCAGCCGCCCCAAGGTCGTCGCGGACGAGGAGGGCGTGACGGTGGTCAACCTCACGCGCAGCCGCCGTCTCTCCTGGGCCCAGATCGTCCGCGTCAACCTGCGGGTGGGCGACCCGTGGGTCTTCCTCGACCTCAGCGACGGCACCAGCATGCCCGCCCTCGGCATCCAGCCCGGCATCGCCAAGCAGCGCGCCATCCAGGACGCCCGGGCCCTGCGCGCCCTCGCCGAGAACCACGGCACGGGCACGGACAAGGGCTGAGCCCCTTGCCCCGCACCGCCTCCCGTTGATTACTCTGGAGGGCGGCGGCGCCCCGTGTGCGCCCCCGCCCCGCCCCAAGGCCCACACGGCCGGCGGGGATTTTCCTGCGACCCGAGGAGTGACTCCCTCCAGCAATGGACGGATCGTCCGGTAGTACCTGCGCCGCCCCCTCCGTGGAGGCGGCGGCATGACAACCCCCCTGTTGCTGCTCTGCGCGGCATTCGTTCTCATCCTCGCCAACGGGTTCTTCGTGGCGGCCGAATTCGGTCTCGTCACCGTGGAGCGCGCGGACGCCGAGCGCGCCGCCGCCGAGGGCGACCGGCGGGCCCGCTCGGTCACCGACGCCCTGCGCGAGCTCTCCTTCCAGCTCTCCGGCACCCAGCTCGGCATCACCATCACCTCCCTGGTGGTCGGCATGCTCGCCGAACCGGCGCTCGCCCAGCTCCTCGACGGACCCCTCGCGCTGACCGGCCTGCCCGACGGCGCGATCCCCACCGTCAGCGTGGTGACCGGCATGCTGCTCGCGGCGGCCGTCCAGATGGTCATCGGCGAGCTCGTCCCGAAGAACTGGGCGGTCTCCCGCCCGCTCACGGTCGCCCGGTTCGTCGCCGGACCGCAGGCCCGCTTCACCCGGCTCTTCCGGCCGGTCATCGGCGCCCTGAACACCGCGGCCAACCGGCTCGTACGCCTCCTCGGCGTCGAGCCCACCGACGAGCTGGCCTCCGCCCGCACCCCCGGCGAGCTGGTCTCCCTCGCCCGGCACTCCGCCGAGGCGGGCACCCTCGAACAGGACACCGCCGACCTCTTCGTACGGACCCTGTCGCTCGCCGGGCTCACCGCCCAGCACGTCATGACCCCGCGCGTGAAGGTCAGCGCCCTGCAGACCTCCGCCACCGCCGAGGACGTCCTCAACCTCACCCGCGCCACCGGCCTGTCCCGCTTCCCCGTCTACCGGGAACGCATCGACGAGGTCGTCGGCATGATCCACCTCAAGGACGCCCTGGCCGTCCCGGCCCCCGAACGGCTGCGGACCACGGCCGGCCGGATCGCCGTGCCGCCGCTCCTGGTGCCCGAGACGCTGCCCGTCGAACAGCTCCTCCAGCGGCTGCGCAAGGAGCAGCCGATCGCCGTCGTGGTGGACGAGTACGGCGGCACCGCCGGGGTCGTCACCCTGGAGGACATCATCGAGGAGCTGGTCGGCGAGGTCCGCGACGAGCACGACGCCGAGGGCGCCGACCGCCCCGAACTGGCCCCCGCCCCGCCCGAGGACGGCAGCCCCGCCTGGGACGCCGAGGGCAGCTGCCGGGTCCTCAGCCTGCGCCGCATAGGACTCGACGTGCCCGACGGGCCGTACGAGACGGTCGCCGGGCTCGTCGCCGACCTGCTGGGCCGCATCCCCGCGCCCGGCGACCGGGCCGAACTCCCCGGCTGGCGGATCGCGGTCCGCCAGGTCGGCCACTACCGGGCCGAGAAGGTCCGCTTCGTCCGCACCGCCGGAACCCCGGGCGCGGACGCCTCGGAGCCTGCGGTCCTGGAGGCGGCGCGATGAGCCTCGTCCAGCTGGTCTTCGCCGGACTCCTCGTCCTCGCGAACGGCTTCTTCGTCGGCGCCGAGTTCTCCCTCGTCTCCGTACGCCGCAGCCAGGTCGAACCCCTCGCCGCGGCCGGTTCCGGCCGTGCCCGTCAGGTGCTGTACGGCCTGGAGAACCTGCCGCAGATGATGGCGGCGGCCCAGTTCGGCATCACCGTCTGCTCCCTGACCCTGGGCGCCGTCGCCGAACCCACCGTCGCTCACCTCCTGGAGCCGGTGTTCGCCGCCGTGCAGCTGCCCGAGGGGCTGATCCATCCGCTCGGTTACGTGCTCGCCCTCGTCCTCGTCGTCTTCCTCCACCTCGTCATCGGCGAGATGGTCCCGAAGAACCTGGCGATGGCGGCGCCCGAGAAGACGGCGCTCTGGCTGAGCCCCGGCCTCGTCGGCTTCGCCCGGCTCTGCCGCCCGGTCACCGCGGCGCTCGGCGCCTGCGCCCGGCTGGTGCTCCGCCTCTTCGGCGTCGAACCGAAGGACGAGGTGGAGGCCGTCTTCACGAGCGAGCAGCTCAACCGCCTCGTGGAGGACTCCGGGCAGGCCGGTCTCATCGAGCCCGAGGCGCAGGAACGCCTGGAGGACGCACTGGAGCTGGGCAGCCGCCCCGTCACCGACGTGCTGCTGCGCCGGGCGTCCCTGGTGACCGTGGACCCCTCCGTCACCCCGCGCCGGATCGAGGAGCTGACGGTCCGCACGGGCTTCTCGCGCTTCCCGGTCTGCGCCGAGGGCGGCGGCCCGTTCATGGGCTACCTGCACGTCAAGGACGTCCTGGACCTGGAGGACGGCGAGCGCGCGGTGCCGCAGCAGCTCTGGCGCCCGATGGCCACCGTACGGGCCGAACTCCCGCTGGACGACGCCCTCACCGTGATGCGCCGCGCCGCCACGCACCTCGCCCAGGTCGCGGATGCCTCCGGCCGGGTGCTCGGCCTGGTCGCGATGGAGGACGTCCTGGAGACGCTGGTCGGCGAGGTCCGCGACCCGGCGCACCGGGTGGCGGAGCCGCGCCGCGCGGAGGAGCGGACGACGGACCCGGACGGGGCGGGGGCCCTGGTGGGCTGAGTTCCGTCCCGGCCGCCAATGCCCTCCGGCGGCCGGGACGGGGCACGGGTCTCACAGCGCAGGCGGCTCCTGCTGCCCCCGGCCCACCGGTCCGCGCCCGGACAGGACCTCGCCGTACGCCTGCATCAGGTCCGGCAGCCGCAGCGTGGCCAGGTCGTCCCGGGTGGGCGTCGTCGTGCAGCCGGAGAGCCGGAGATCGCGGTAGGCGCAGCTCTTCTCGTACAGCGTCCGCAGGAAGCGGCCGTTGCCCAGCTCGTCCAGCCAGCCCTGGTCCACCACATGGCCGCTGATGGAGCGCAGCTCCTCCAGTGACTCCTCGTCCCACACGTCGCCGTTCTCGGCGGCCAGCACCTCGCCGATCGCGGTGAGTTCCAGCGGGCGGTAGCTGGGGAAGTCCACCCGGGTGGTGAAGCGCGAGGAGAGTCCGGGGTTGGTGGACAGCAGCCGGTCCATCCCCTCCGGATAGCCGGCCAGGATGACGACGAGGTGGTCCCGGTTGTCCTCCGCCCGCTTGAGCAGCACCTGAAGTGCCTCGTCGCCGTACGCGTCGCCCTTGCTGTACCCGGTGTTGGACAGGCTGTACGCCTCGTCCACGAACAGCACCCCGCCCAGCGCCGAATCGATCAGCTCGTTCGCCTTCACGGCGGTCTGGCCCAGGAACTCGCCCACCAGGTCGGCCCGTTGCGCCTCCACGAGGTGGTCGCCGCCGAGCAGGCCCAGCGCGTAGAAGACCCGGCCCAGGATGCGGGCCACGGTCGTCTTGCCGGTGCCGGACGGCCCGGAGAACACGAAGTGCCGCTTCGGCGGCTGTACGGGGAGCCCCTGGCCCGCCCGGAGGCGCGCCATGTTGAGCTGCGCCGAGAGGGCCTTGACCTGGCGCTTCACCGGTTCCAGGCCGACCATCCGCTCCAGCTCGGCCAGCGCCTCGGCCAGCAGCGCCGGGTCGCTGGGCCCGGCCGGGAACGGCTGCGGCGCCGGCACCTTCGCCCGCACCGCGCCGGGCGGCGGGGCGCCCCCGGCACCGGGCACGTCCTGCGGTTCACCGCCGGACGACAGCTCCCGCCCGTCCGCCTGCTCGGCGCCCGGCGGCGGGGCGCCCTCCGCGTAGAACGCGTCCGCCTCCAGGCCGGTGAGGGACACGGCCGCGAGCCCCGGCAGGTCGTCGGAGCCGTCGAGACCGTCGTAGTCCGCGATGGCCGCGAGGCGGGCCGAGGTGTCCATGAAGGCGGGGTCGATGCGGTGCACGGCGCGGTAGAGGGGGAGGGCGGCGGCGCTGCGGCCGGTGCCCTCGTGGGCGCGGGCCAGCCAGTAGCGGAGCTCCTTGCGCTGCGGCTGCTCGCTGCGGCACCGCATCAGGGCCGTCGCGAGCATGGGCTCCGCCTGCCCGTACATCTCCAGGCGCACCCGGGCCATCCCGCCGAACAGCCCCGCCTCGATGCCCAGCAGGGGGTCGTCGATCAGCTGCTCGGTGTGGCGCACGAGCTGTTCCCAGTCCTTGACCAGGTAGGAGCGGCAGGCGTGCAGGAAGCGGACCTGGGGGTCGGTCTCCACCGGCGGCAGGGCGGCCAGCGCCCGGTCGAGCTCCGCGACATGGCGGCCGTCGAGCCAGTGCGAGGCGTGCGCCAGCAGCAGGTCGCGCGGGCTCTCCAGGACCGGCTGCACCCACCAGCCCAGCCAGTACCAGGAGTTGAGCGTGCGCCGGTAGCGGGTCCGCTGCTCGCCGAAGCGGTCGCGGTGGCGGTGCATGTGCAGCAGCGCCGACGCGGTGTCGACGCGCAGCGCGTGCAGTCCGAGCCAGGCGTCCGCCATGCCGGGGTCCCGGCCCACCGCCGCCCGGAACTCCTCCTCGGCCTGCGGATACGCGCCCATGGTGTAGGCGTCCACGCCCCGCAGCCAGGCGAGGTCGGCCGGGGCCTGCGCGCCCTGCGTACCGAAGTCCATCAGGTCCCCCACGAACGTGCCCCCAGGATGTCCCGCCGCCCGAAAGCCCGCCGAGGCGCGCCGAATCGCTGTGCCGTGGACGGGAATTGACCGCACCGAGAGGCATCGTACCTGTGCGGTGCGTATCCGACGAAGGGTGCCGCAGGCCGGAGAAGCGCCGTGACCCAGGGTGAGGAAGAGGGGGCCGTGCGGGCGCCGGAGAGGCGGGGGCGGTACAGGACGAAGCCCCCGGTCACGGGGGAACAACCGGGGGCTTCGCGTCTGTGGGGGCTCCGAAAAGCCGCACATTGAGAACGTAAGACCTGTACCGCCCCCGGGTCAAGCGGAGTTGAGGGCCTTCCGAGCGGTTTTCCGGCGGCGCGATAGGGCGGCGCGAGCCGGTCACACCGGGTGACGAAACGGTTCAGCGCCGCTCTCGCACGGGTCCCTCCAGCCACTCGTACCCCACGGGCAACTGCCGTACCAGAACGTCCGCCCAGGGACGCGACGGGTCGGCCGAGAAGTGAGCGGTCTCGGCCGCCGTCCAGCCGTCCCAGAAGGAGCGCAGCGCCGGTCCGTCGCGCCGCCGGCCGCGCGCCCAGGACTCCTCGGCGGGCAGGTCCATCCACAACAGCCGCGCCAGCAGCGGCCGCACGGCGCGCCGGCCTGCGCCGACGCCCTCGATCAGGACGACGGGGGCGGGCTCCAGGGTCCTGGGCGGCCCGAAGGCCCGTGCCGTCCAGTCGTACGGGGTGTAACGCGCGGGTTCGCCGCGCGACAGCGGCCCCGTCACCTGCTCGCGGAGCCGGTCCGTCCAGGCGAACAGCTCCTCGTGCGTGGCCAGATCGTCCAGGTGCAGCACGGGCGCCCCACCGAGCGCCGCCGCGAGCCGGCCGGCGAGGGTGCTCTTGCCCGATCCCGCGTGCCCGTCGACGGCGACCAGCCGCACCGGTCCGCAGGACGGCGGGAGGGCGCGCAACCGGGCGGCGTGGGGAGCGAGGTCGTCCATGCGTCCAGCCTACGAGCCGGGGCGGGCGGTAGGCCGTTCGGCCCAGCCGCAGGTCACGCCAGTGGTAGAGACCAATATTGGTCGTCCGGCGCGGGTCGAATCGCTGGCCGAACCGGGACGCGACCCGCGATAGTTGGCGCACTGTCGTGCACCGCAGCCCCATTCCGCAGACGACGACCGGGGGTCTCGCCCATGCCCAGTCCCACCTCACGCCGCACCGTGCTCGCCGCCGCCGTCGTGGCGGCCGCCGGTGCCGGAACGCTGTCGTCCGCCGCCTCCGCGGCAGCCGCCCCGCGCCCCGCCCGGCCCGCGCCGCCCTCGGTGGACAACCACGCCTGGACCACGTACACCGACTGGCGCTGCGGCGACCGGGCCGGAACCCGCGCGGTCGCCGGCCGCCGTGCCGGGCTGGTCATCGCCCACTCGCTGGGCCGTACGGACTACACCGACCCGCACACCGGCACCACCGCCGCCTGGGAGTACGCGACCTGGACCTCGCCCGTCCACCGCTCCGGCGTCCCCGCGACCGAGGTGATCGCCTCCTGGAACGCGGACACCCCGGCCGGCACCTGGATCCAGATCGAGCTGTGCGGCCACTACTCGGACGGCACCGAGACCCCGTGGTACGTGATGGGGCGCTGGGCCGCCGGTGACGCGGACATCCGCCGCACCTCGGTGGACGACCAGAGCGACGGCAAGAGCTCCATCTGGACGGACACCTTCTCGGTGGACGACGCGGCGAGCGGCCTGCGGCTGCTCTCGTACCGCCTCCGGCTGACCCTGTACCGCGCCCCGGGCAGCCGCCTCACCCCGGTGGTGTGGCGGGTGGGCGCGATGGCCTCGGACATCCCGGACCGCTTCACGGTGCCCGCGAGCACCCCTGGCCTGGTCCGCGAACTGCCGGTGCCGCGCTACTCGCAGAACGTCCACGTGGGCCAGTACCCGGAGTACGACAACGGCGGCGAGGCGTGGTGCAGCCCGACCTCCTCGCAGATGATCATCGAATACTGGGGCCGCCGGCCGTCCGCCGGGGACCTGGCCTGGGTGAAGCCCGGCATCGAGGACCCCTCGGTCTGCCACGCCGCCCGCTTCACGTACGACAACCAGTACGAGGGCTGCGGCAACTGGCCGTTCAACGCCGCCTACGCGGCCACGTACGACGACATGAGCGCCGCCGTGACCCGCCTCGGCTCCCTGAACGACGTGGAGACCCTGGTCCGCGCGGGCATCCCCGTCATCACCTCGCAGTCCTTCCTCAAGGAGGAGCTGACCGGCGCGGGCTACGGCACGTCCGGCCACCTGATGACGGTCATCGGCTTCACCGCCGACGGCGACGTCATCGCCAACGACCCCGCCTCCCCGAACGACGACGCGGTCCGCCACGTCTACAAGCGCCACGAGTGGGAGACCATCTGGCTGCGGACGAAGCGGTACGACGCGAACGGCAAGGTGAAGAGCGGGACCGGCGGGGTCTGCTACGTCTACTGGCCGGCCCGTCCGACGCCGGCCCAGCGGCGGGCACTGCGGTCGTTCGGGCTGGTGTGAGCCGCCGGGTCCGCCGGTCGGCGCAATCCGGGGGTGTCCGGGCCGCCGGGGCGCAAGATCGGCGGGCGATCGGGTAAACGGGCAGCGGGTGAGCGGCCGGGAGAGGCCGACGCCGCTGCCCGCGTGCTCGAAAGGGGTACCGATGCGTGCCGTTACCGTGCGGCCTTCGGCCGGCAAGAGCCTTGAGGTGTGCGAGGTGCCCGACCCGGCGCCGGGCCCGGGTGAGCTCCTGGTGGACGGGATCGGTGTGGGGGTGTGCGGCACGGACAAGGAGATCGCGGCCGGCGAGTACGGCTGGGCGCCGGGCGGCGAGGACCGGCTGATCATCGGTCATGAGTCGCTGGGGCGGGTGCGGCAGGCGCCCCCGGCGAGCGGCTTCTCGGCCGGGGACCTGGTCGTGGGCGTGGTGCGCCGGCCCGATCCGGAACCGTGCGGCGCCTGTGCCCGGGGGGAGTTCGACATGTGCCGCAACGGGCGCTACACGGAGCGCGGGATCAAGGAACGGCACGGCTACGCCAGCCAATTCTGGACCGTCGAGAGCGATTACGCGGTCCGGCTCGACCCGTCCCTGGAGCGCGTCGGCGTCCTGCTCGAACCGACCACCGTGGTGGCCAAGGCATGGGAGCAGGTCGAACGGATCGGCGCGCGGTCCTGGTTCGAGCCGCGCCGGGTCCTGGTCACCGGTGCCGGGCCGATCGGCCTGCTCGCCGCGCTGCTGGGCCGGCAGCGCGGACTGGACGTCCACGTTCTCGACCGGGTGACCTCGGGGCCGAAGCCCGGTCTGGTGACCGGCTTGGGGGCGACGTACCACACCGGCCCCATCGACGACGTGGCCTCGGCCCTCCGCCCCGACGTGGTGATCGAGGCGACGGGCGTCGGAGACGTGGTCTTCGGCGCGATGCGGGAGACGGCGAGCTACGGGATCGTCTGCCTGACCGGGGTGTCGCCCAAGGGGCGCCGGCTGTCGGTGGACGCCGGCACGCTCAACCGCGAACTGGTGCTGGAGAACGACGCCGTGGTGGGGTCGGTCAACGCCAATCTGCGCCACTACCGCGCGGGCGCGGAAGCCCTGCGCCGCGCCGATCCGGACTGGCTGGAGCGGATGATCACCCGGCGGGTGCCGCTGCGGGACGCCGCCGACGCGTTCACCGCGCAGGACGGCGACATCAAGGTCGTCATCGATCTCGACTGACGCCCCGGGGCGCCGCACGCTCCGTCAGTCGATGCCGTAGGCCGCCGCGATGCCCGCGATCACCAGGTCGAGCGCTTCCGCGTAGTGCCGCTCGTAGTCCGCGAAGATCTCCGCGCCCGCCGCCGCGGTCAGCGGGTAGGCGGCCAGCAGCCGCGCGCGCTCGGCCACGTCGAAGCCCTCCCGGCGCAGGCCCGGCAAGGGCTCGGCGCCCTGCTGCTCGATGACGGAGCCGAGCGTGAACATGTACGTCGTCGTGGCCGCCCGCACCGCCTGGGCCAGGGTGAAGCCGGCGGCGGTGAGCAGCCGCAGGCTCTCCTCCATCTGCTCGGCGTGCACCGCGCCCGTGAAGCGCGAACCGCTGAACACCTTGGCGCCGTCCCGGTAGCCGAGCAGGGACGTCCGCAGGGCGTGGTTGGTCTTCCGCAGCCGCTCCCGCCAGGTGTCGGCCGGGTCGAGGGGGGTGCCGGCGACCATGCGCCGGTACATCTCGGTCGCCATCTCGTCCAGCAGGGCCTGCTTGTCCTTGAAGTGCCAGTAGAGGGCGGGCGCCTTCACGTCCAGATCCCTCGCGATGGCGCGCAGGGTCAGACCATCCAGGCCCACCTCGTTCAGCAGCCTCAACGCCGTGTCCGCGACCCGTCGGCGGTCGAGGGGGGCGCGTCGTTCGGTACTCACGCTTGACAGCTTAACGCCGTTAAGGCCATCCTCGGAGCCATCGAGCATTTAACAACGTTAAGGAGAATCGTCATGGACACCGATGTCCTGATCGTCGGCGCGGGCCCCACCGGTCTCGCCCTCGCAGTGGACCTGGCCCGGCGCGGCGTGCACGCGCTCGTCCTGGAACGCGCGGAGGCGCTGTTCCCCGGCTCCCGGGGCAAGGGACTCCAGCCCCGCACCATGGAGGTCTTCGACGACCTCGGCGTCATCGACGCGGTCCACGCGGCGGGCGGCACCTACCCGGTCGGCATGGTCTGGCGGAACGGCGAGCGGGTCGGCGAGCACCGCATGTTCGACCCGGCCGAGCCGAGCGAGGACTCGCCGTACAACAAGCCGTGGATGGTGCCGCAGTGGCGCACCCAGGAGATCCTGGCGGAGCGGCTGGCGGAGCTGGGCGGCCGGATCATCTTCGGCCGGGAGGCCGTCGGTCTCACGCAGGACGCGGAGGGCGTCACCGTCCACCTCTCCGACGGCGGGACGGTACGCGGCCGCTACCTCGTCGCCGCCGACGGCGGCCGGTCGGCGGTGCGCCGCGCACTGGGGATCGGGATGACCGGCGAGACCGTCGACCCGGGTCCGACGCTGGTCGCGGACGTCCGGATCACCGGCCTGGACCGCGACAACTGGCACATCTTCCCGCCCCACGACGGCGCCGACTTCCTCGCCGTCTGCCCGCTGGCCGGCACGGAGGACTTCCAGGTGACCGCCCGCTTCCCGGAGGGGACCGACGTCGACCTCACCCCGGACGGCGTCCGCAAGGTCCTCGCCCAGCGCTCGCACATCCCCGCCGATGCCGTGACCGAGGTGCGCTGGGCCTCCGACTTCCGTCCCCGCGCCGCCCTGGCCGACCGCTTCCGGGCGGGCCGGGTCTTCCTGGCCGGGGACGCCGCGCACGTGCACTCCCCGGCGGGCGGACAGGGCCTGAACACCAGCGTCCAGGACGCCTACAACCTGGGCTGGAAGCTGGGCGCGGTCCTGGCGGGCGGCGCCCCGGCCGCGCTCCTGGACAGCTATGAGGAGGAACGGCGCCCGGTCGCCGCCCAGATGCTCGACCTGTCCACCGGCGTCCACCGGGGCGAGGTCCGCCGAGGCGGCGCGACCCGTCAACTGGGCCTCGGGTACCGGGAGTCGTCGCTCACCGAGGAGGCGCGCGAGGCGGTCCCGGAGGGCGCGCTCCGGGCCGGCGACCGCGCCCCCGACGCGACCGTGGACGGCGTACGGCTCTTCGACGCCTTCCGGGGCCCGCACTGGACGCTGCTCGCGCTGGGGGCAGACGCACCCGGCGGCGCGGGCGGCCCCGTGGCGCGGGTGGTGCGCGGGAGTGCCCACAGCGCGTACGGCACCGGGCTCTTCCTCGTACGGCCGGACGGGTACATCGGGTGGGCCGGGACCACGCCGGACGGGCTCCACGCCTACCTGCGCCGCTTCGGCACCACAGGCTGAGGTTCTAGGAGCGGTCCGACGCCGGCCACACGTACGGCAGGTCGTCCGGCACGCCCGGGAACCGGCCCCGGTAGTGCTCCGGATCCTTGCGGAGCAGCGCCGACTGATGGCTCCGGTGGAACTCCGGGTCGCCCAGCCACGGCGGCAGCTCCCCCTCCGCCGCCAGTTCGGGCTGTGCGCGGACCGGCGCGTCGCCCGTGTGGGCCCGGAAGTCGTGCACGAGGGTGCCGGCGCAGGTGTCGGCGCGTCCCCCGGCCGTCCAGAGCGCGCAGATGTCGAGGCCGTACCGGACGAGCGCTTCCTCGTACCCCGCCCACATGCGGACCGCCGGATGCCTGCGCCACCCGTAACCCGGCACGCTCAGGCCGCGGAACACCTGCAGGGCCTCCACCCGCTGCTTGCCCAGCCGTCTGGCGTCCAGGACGGCGGCCGACTCCGCGAAGCCGGGGAAGGGGAGGAAGGTCTGCATACGGCCTGTCTACCCGTGCGGACGTCTTTCCGCTTCTTGGGTGCACCCTCCCGGTTGGCTATCGAAAAACGATAGATTAAAATCGTGTTTCGATAGATCAAGGGAGGGGTCATGGGAAAGCTGACGGACTTCGCGCTGCGTGGCGTCATCGTGGCACTGCTCGCCGGTGCCCTGTTCCTGCAGGTGCTGATGCTGGTCCTGTTCTTCCGCGACTCGGGGAGCGCCGGCGGCGACGCCGCGGATCTTCCCCGTGTCCCGGTCGCGCTGATCATCGTCCTGGGGATCGGCTGCGCCGAGACCGTCCTGCTGTGCGTATGGCGACTGGCCGCGATGGCCCGCCGGGGAACGGTGTTCTCCAGCTCCGCCTTCCGCTACGCGGACCTGGTGACCGGCGCCTTCGCCGGCGCCGCACTCCTGCTCTGGGCGCTCGGGGCCGTGCTGGCGCCGGGCGAGGCCGTCGCGCCGGGTGTCGTCCTCCTGATCGGCGTGGTCGGCCTGGCGGTGTCCGGGGTCGCGCTCGTCGTGCTCGTGCTGCGCACGCTGCTCGCCCAGGCGGTCGCCCGCGACGTGCAGGCGTCGCGGATGCAGGCCGAGCTGGACGAGGTGATCTGATGCCGATCGTCGTCGACATCGACGTGATGCTGGCCCGGCGGAAGATGTCCGTGGGCGAGCTCGCCGAACGGGTCGGTATCACCCCCGCCAACCTGGCGGTACTCAAGAACGGCCGGGCCAAGGCCGTGCGCTTCGCGACGCTCGCCGCGCTCTGCGAAGCGCTCGACTGCCAGCCGGGGGACCTGCTGCGCTGGGAGGGGGCGGGTGAGCCGGACCGCGTACCGGGCCGGGACGCGCCGGTCTCCGGGTAGCCGCCCGCCCCGCCACCGGTGTGCTCTGCGGCACACACGCCTCCGCCCCTCGCACGGTTTCCGCACGTCGTGGGGGCGGTGGCAGGGCCCGGCCGCCCGGCGCAGTGACGGACGTCTCTACCCCCGGGCCCGCCGGGGTGGCACTGTGGTCGGGTCCCGGCCGGGTGCTGGGCGCCACCCCTTGCCGGCCGACCGAACGAGATGCCATGACCGCGACTGCCGCCTCCTTCACCGCCGCCCGCCGCCGCGCCCGCACCGGCGGCCCCGACGACGGCCCCAAGCTGCTGGAGCACGTCCTGGGCTGGACCCTCGTGGTCGTGGTCGCCATGCTCGTCACGCAGCTCGGCCTGCTCTAGTACGTACGTGGGAGGGGCGGGAGCCCGACCGGCTCCCGCCCCTCCTGCGCACCGCGCTACCGGGTCAGTCGATCGCCTTGATCAGCTCGCCGTCGGTGGTGTCACCGCTCAGCTCCCAGAAGAAGGTGCCGCCCAGGCCCTGCTGGTTCTTGTACGCCATCTTGGTGCCGATGGTGGCGGGGGTGTCGTAGCTCCACCAGTTGTTCCCGCAGCGCGCGTACGCCGTGCCCGCGACGGTGCCCGTGGTGGGGCAGGTGTTCTTGAGGACCTTGTAGTCCTCGATGCCCGCCTCGTACGTGCCCGGGGCCGCGCCGGTCGCCGTACCGCCCGGCTCGTCCTGCGTGACGCCGGTCCAGCCGCGCCCGTAGAAGCCGATGCCGAGCAGCAGCTTAGAGGCCGGGACGCCCTGCGCCTTCAGCTTCTCGATGGCCGCCTCGCTGGTGAAGCCCTCCTTCGGGATGCCCTCGTAGGAGGTCAGCGGGGAGTGCGGGGCGGTCGGTCCCTTCGCGTCCCAGGCGCCGAAGAAGTCGTACGTCATCGGGTTGTACCAGTCGACGTACTGGGCCGCTCCGCCGTAGTCGACGGCGTCCAGCTTGCCGCCGTCCGAGCCGTCCGCGCTGATCGCCGAAGTGACCAGGTTGCCGCTGCCGAACTTCGAGCGGAGCGCCGACAGCAGGTTGCCGTAGGCGTCCCGGCCACTGGTGTCACACGTGAGACCGCAGGCGTTGGGGTACTCCCAGTCGATGTCGATGCCGTCGAAGACATCGGCCCACCGGGGGTCCTCGACCAGGTTGTAGCAGGACTCGGCGAACGCGGCCGGGTTCTTCGCGGCCTCACCGAAGCCGCCGGACCAGGTCCAGCCGCCGAAGGACCAGATCACCTTCAGGTCCGGGTGCAGCTTCTTCAGCTTGCGCAGCTGGTTGAAGTTGCCCCGCAGCTCCTGGTCCCAGGTGTCGGCGACCCCGTCGACGGACTGGTCGGCGGTGTAGGCCTTCTCGTAGTCCGCGTACGAGTCACCGACCGTGCACGTGCCGCCCTGGACGTTCCCGAAGGCGTAGTTGATGTGCGTGAGCTTGTCGGCCGAGCCCGAGGTCTCGATGTTCTGGACGTGGTAATTACGCTGGTAGACACCCCAGTTGGTGAAGTATCCGACCACCTTGTCACCGGCCGCTGTGGGGGCGGCGGGCGCTGCTGCCGGTGAGGCGGCCCGGGGCGCGGCGGGGGCCGCGCCGGCGGAGCCGGTGCCGGCGACGCCGAGCAGGGCCGCGCCCAGTGCGGCGGTACACGCGGCAGCGGCGAGGGCCCGCAGACGGGCTCCCGGGCGATGCAGTCCGGTCATGGTTGCTCCTCGTGGGGGAGGGGGCGTGCCGATGGACCACCGGCTTCCGGCGCTCGTGCTTGGCATGAACGCGTAAAGCCGGTTCGCTGGGAACGGTAGGTGGACTAGACCAGTTGGGTCAATGGTTCGGACCAATATCGATGATCTCCGGGGAGGCCGGAGCCGCGTGTCCGAAGCCCGTTCATTCGTATGTTCGGTCAACCGGTGACGGATGCCATCCGATCGGGCATACTCGTCCCGCCACAGCCGCCTGCCTGCGCCTCTCGTAATCCGGGAGGGCAACATCGGCTGGGCAGCAGTGATTTCGGGCATCGCCCGGAGATCCCCCCGGCGGCGCCGCTCACACCCCGCGCGCGCGACCGCCGCAACGCCCGACAGGGAGGAGAGCGCCGTCATGTCCGACCGATCCCCGCAGTGGGTCGAACGCCGTCTGCCCACCGAGGAAGCCGGCCAACTGATCGACCTCGTACGGGACATCGCCCAGCGGGAGATCGCCCCGGCGGCGGCCGAGGAGGAGGAAGCGGGCCGCTTCCCCCGCGAGGTCTTCACCCTGCTCTCCGAGTCCGGCCTGCTCGGCCTGCCCTACGACTCCGAACACGGCGGAGGCGACCAGCCGTACGAGGTCTACCTCCAGGTCCTCGAAGAGCTCAGCGCCGCCCGGCTCACCGTCGGCCTCGGCGTCAGCGTCCACTCCCTCGCCTGCCACGGCCTCGCCGGCTACGGCACCAAGGAACAGCGCGCCGAACACCTCCCGTCGATGCTCTCCGGCGGCCTGCTCGGCGCCTACTGCCTCTCCGAACCCGCCTCCGGCTCCGACGCCGCCTCGCTGCGCACCAAGGCCGTACGGGATGGCGACGACTGGGTGATCACCGGCACCAAGGCATGGATCACGCACGGCGGCATCGCCGACTTCTACACCGTGCTCGCCCGCACCGGCGCCGAGGGCGCCCGGGGCATCACCGCCTTCCTCGTCCCCGGTGACGCCGCCGGGCTGAGCGCCGCCGTCCCGGAGAAGAAGATGGGCATGAAGGGCTCGCCCACCGCCCAGCTCCACTTCGACGGCGTCCGCATCCCCGACGCCCGCCGGATCGGCGAGGAGGGCCAGGGCTTCGCGATCGCCCTCTCCGCCCTCGACTCCGGCCGGCTCGGCATCGCGGCCTGCGCCATCGGCGTCGCCCAGGCAGCGCTGGACGGGGCCCTCGACTACGCCACCGGCCGCAAGCAGTTCGGCCGCCCCATCGCGGACTTCCAGGGGCTGCGGTTCATGCTCGCCGACATGGCGACCCGCATCGAGGCCGGCCGCGCGCTCTACCTGGAGGCCGCCCGGCTGAGGGACGCCGGCCGCCCCTTCTCGCGCCAGGCCGCCATGGCCAAGCTCTTCTGCACGGACGCCGCGATGCAGGTGACCACCGACGCAGTCCAGGTGCTCGGCGGCTACGGCTACACGCAGGACTTCCCCGTCGAACGCCTCATGCGCGAGGCCAAGGTGCTCCAGATCGTGGAGGGCACCAACCAGATTCAGCGGATGGTCATCGCGCGCCACCTCGCGGGCCCTGAGTCCCGCTGACCCGCAGCGGTCGCTCCGACCACACGGGCGTCGTCATGATCCGGTTCCAGTCCTGGTCATGACGGCCCGGCAGGGTCCGGCCCGTGCTCTCCCAGTGCCGCAGCAGCGCCCGGTAGATCGGCGGATCGCTCGAGTGGGGCACCGCGCGCGGCGCCGACCGGGGCGGTTCGGACTGGGACGCCGGCACGGAACCGGGCTGCGGAACCGATTCTTCGGAGGGCGGAGCGGCGAGCCGGCGGCGCCCGGGGCCGGCCGTGGAATGCAGCGGGGTCATACCGGGGCAACGCCGTGGGGCGCGGCCGGGTCACTGGCTGTTCGATTCGGGCGAATGTTCACCCGGTTCTCCCCGGCTGCCGGGTTGCTCCCGCACCCCGGCCGCGCGTTCGGGAGGGGAGGCTCAGGCGGCCTCGCGCCGGAGCGTGTGGGCCACCCGGATCGGGCGGGAACCGGCGCCGCCGGCGTGCGAGAAGGGCTGCGTCCGCCAGTCGAGCCCCTGCGGGAGCGTCAGCAGCAGCGCCGTCTCCTGCTCCTGCACCCCGTCCGCCTCGGCGGGCCGGGCTCCGGCGGCACGCCCCGTACCGGGGCACACGGTGAGCACGAACGGGTTCCACGGGGACGGGCACAGCGCGTGCTCCGGGAGCACGTCCTCGTCCGCCAGGAGCGCGATGGGCTGCGCGCAGTCCGGGCAGATGACCCGGTACATCTCGAAGGTGTCGTACGCGTCGGGAGCGGTGTCCTCGAACGGATCAACGGGCTCCGGTTCGGTACGTCCGGTGAGCTTCAGGTGTGACATGGGAAATCCCCCCTCGGATGGGCCGGCATGACGCTGTGGCCTCGGCCACAGCAAGCACTTCCCGCCACCGATCGGCCGTAACCGTTCCGTGTCCCACTACTGCCGCGTAAACATGTGGCGTTGGTCACATGCCCGGCGAAGGTGCCGTCCCAAGGGCTGGGCAGCTGTGCCGGGAACGACTCATGGCCATAGATTGATCCATATGGAGGAGCTGGACCGTCACATCGTGGAGTTGCTCGTCAAGGACGGGCGGATGAGCTACACCGACCTGGGCAAGGCCACCGGCCTGTCCACCTCGGCGGTTCATCAGCGCGTCCGCAGGCTGGAACAGCGCGGGGTGATCCGCGGCTACGCCGCGGTCGTGGACCCGGAGGCGGTCGGCCTGCCGCTGACCGCGTTCATCTCGGTCAAACCGTTCGACCCCAGCGCCCCGGACGACATCGCCGAACGGCTCGCCGGCGTCCCGGAGCTGGAGGCGTGCCACAGCGTCGCCGGCGACGAGAACTACATCCTCAAGGTCCGCGTGGCGACCCCGCTGGAGCTGGAGAACCTGCTCACCCGCATCCGCTCGCTCGCCGGAGTCTCCACCCGCACCACGGTCGTCCTGTCGACCCCGTACGAGGCACGCCCGCCGCAGATCTGAGGGGGCCGCGCACCGGGACGTCCCGGTGCGCGGGAGACTGGTGCTCATGACCGAGAGCACCGCCCCCCAGAGCGAACACCGCACCGTGCTGCTGCGCGGTGGAGACGTCCACAGCCCCGCCGACCCCTTCGCCACCGCCATGGTGGTCGAACGGGGCCATGTCGCCTGGGTGGGCTCCGAAGGCGCCGCCGACGCCTTCGCGAGCGGCGTCGACGAGGTGATCGACCTCGACGGGGCGCTGGTCACCCCCGCGTTCACCGACGCGCACGTCCACACCACCTCGACCGGCCTGGCCCTCACGGGGCTCGACCTGTCCGGGGCCCGCACCCTCGGCGACGCCCTCGCCCGCGTCCGCGCCCACGTCGCCGCCCACCCGGCCGACCGGGTCGTCCTCGGACACGGCTGGGACGCGACCCGCTGGCCCGAGCAGCGCCCGCCCTCCCGCGCAGAGCTGGACGAGGCGGCGGCTGGCCGGCCCGTCTACCTTCCTCGGGTCGACGTGCACTCGGCGGCCGTCAGCACCGCCCTGCTCGACCTCGTCCCGGGCGTCACCACGATGGCCGGATACCACCCGGACGGCCCCCTGACCGCCGCCGCCCACCACGCCGTGCGCGCGGCCGCCCACGACGCCGTCACGCCCGCCCAGCGCACCGCCGCCCAGCGTGCCGCGCTGCGCCACGCCGCCTCTCTCGGCATCGGCAGCCTCCACGAGTGCGGCGGTCCCGACATCTCCGACGAGGACGATTTCACCGGGCTGCTGAAGGTGGCCGCCCAGGAGCCCGGGCCCCGGGTCTTCGGCTACTGGGCCCAGGAGGTGGCCGACGAGAAGGACGCCCGGCGCATCCGCGAACTCGGCGCCGTCGGCGCGGCCGGCGACCTCTTCGTGGACGGCTCGCTCGGCTCGCACACCGCCTGCCTGCACGAGCCGTACGCCGACGCCCCGCACACCGGCACCGCCCACCTGGACGCCGCCCGGATCGCGGCCCACGTCGCCGCCTGCACCGAGGCGGGGCTCCAGGCGGGCTTCCACGCCATCGGGGACGCGGCGCTCTCGGCGGTCGTCCAGGGCATCGCGGCCGCGGCCGAGAAGGTGGGCCTCGCCCGGGTGCGGGCCGCCCGGCACCGTGTCGAGCACGCGGAGATGCTCACCCCCGAGACCGTCGCGGCCTTCGCGGAGCTGGGCCTCACCGCTTCCGTCCAGCCCGCCTTCGACGCCGCGTGGGGCGGCGAGGAGGGCATGTACGCCCAGCGCCTCGGCGCCGGACGGGCCGCCACCCTCAACCCGTACGCGGCGCTCCTGCGGGCCGGTGTGCCGCTCGCCTTCGGCTCGGACAGTCCGGTGACCCCGCTGGACCCGTGGGGGACCGTGCGGGCGGCCGCCTTCCACCACACGCTGGAGCACCGCGTCTCGGTCCGGGCCGCCTTCACCGCGCACACCCGGGGCGGCTGGCGGGCCCTCGGGCGGGACGACGCGGGGACCCTGGTGCCCGGCGCCCCGGCCGACTACGCGGTCTGGCGCACCGACGAGCTGGTGGTCCAGGCACCGGACGACCGGGTGGCGCGCTGGTCGACCGACCCCCGGTCCGGGACGCCGGGACTGCCCGACCTCAGCCCCGGTGCCGACCTCCCGGTCTGCCTGCGCACCGTGGTCCTCGGACAGACTGTCTACGTAAGGCCGAACGAGTGACGTGCGGACATTCCGGTCCGCCGATCGAAGGCGGGCCGGCTCTTCCGCTACCTGGGGATCTTCGGGACTGACCAGGCGATTTCGGTAATCGATGCAGGTCAGGCAAGTATTGACAGAATGCGGCCATCGGCCGGTAGGTTCGGCCGAGTCCACCACAGGACGTCCGACCGGTGAAACCTCCACGCAGTCGTCGAACGCCGCTGGGTCACGGGGTGGTGTGCCGCACCGGCGCACCACCACTGACAGCCAGGTTCAGCGCCCGCGCCTCGGGGGCGAGGGAAGGTTTCAGCCGGACGGAGGGTGCGACCCGGGTGGGGCCCGGACGTTCAGTAGACAACGGCTCTAGGTCGACCCGCAGCCAGCGGGTCCCAGGTCGGCCCGAAGGACACCGGGCCCCGATCCGCACTTCTGTCCCCGATTCCGCTCTTCTGTCCGCCGCGGCTCCCGCGCCACCCCGACCGGGTCGGCGTTCCGCGCCGCCGCGCTCGATATGGTGTGCACCTGCGTACGGACGTGAGGGGCAGTAAGTGAACGACGGCGGTCAGCGGCAATTCGGCCCGCTTGGCAATGTCTTGGTGATCATCCCGACCTACAACGAGGCCGAGAACATCAAGCCGATCGTGAGCCGGGTGCGCGCCGCCGTGCCGGAGGCCCACATCCTCGTCGCCGACGACAACAGCCCCGACGGGACGGGCAAGCTGGCCGACGAGCTCGCCGCCGACGACGACCACGTCCACGTCCTGCACCGCAAGGGCAAGGAAGGGCTCGGCGCCGCCTATCTCGCCGGCTTCCGCTGGGGAATGGACCACGACTACGGCGTGCTGGTCGAGATGGACGCCGACGGCTCCCACCAGCCCGAGGAACTGCCCCGGCTGCTCACCGCGCTCAAGGGCGCGGACCTGGTCCTCGGCTCCCGCTGGGTGCCCGGTGGCCGGGTGGTGAACTGGCCCAAGTCCCGCGAGTTCATCTCGCGCGGCGGCAGCACGTACTCCCGGCTGATGCTGGGCCTGCGGACCCGGGACGTGACCGGCGGCTACCGGGCCTTCCGCGCCGACACCCTGAAGGGCATCGGCCTCGACGCGGTCGCCTCGCAGGGCTACTGCTTCCAGGTCGATCTGGCCCGCCGCGCGGTCGAGGCGGGCTTCCACGTGGTCGAGGTACCGATCACCTTCGTGGACCGCGAGGTCGGCGACTCCAAGATGAGCAAGGACATCCTGGTCGAGGCGCTGTGGCGGGTGACCGCCTGGGGCGTCACCAGCCGTACCAACCGGGCACTCGGCCGCCGCACCCCCTGAGCCGGGCGGGGCCTCCCCTTCGCACCCCCTTACGGCGTACGGACGCGTGGCCAGGCACACTGGGGGCATGACGACCGGCACACCGCCCCCGACCGCCCGCAGGCGCTCGCGCGCCCGGACCTTCGTACCGCTCGCCGTCGCCGCCTGGGCGGTGCTGGAGATCTGGCTGCTGATCCTGGTGGCGGACGTCGCGGGCGGACTGACCGTCGTGATCCTGCTGGCCGCCGGGATCCTGCTCGGTGGCGCGGTGATCAAGAGCGCGGGCCGCCGGGCCTTCCGCAATCTCACCGAGACGCTTCAGCGGATGCCGGGGCAGCCGGGCGCGGACGGCTCCTCGCCCGCTGCCCCGGAGAGCGGCCGGGGCAACGGCTTCCTGATGCTCGGCGGGCTGCTGATCATGATCCCCGGCCTCATCTCGGACGTGGCCGGGCTGCTGCTCCTGGTCCCGCCGGTGCGCACGGCACTCAGCCGTTACGCGGAGCGCTCGCTGGACCGGCGCATGCGGACGGCCGCCCCCGGCGGCTTCTCGGACGCCTTCCAGCAGGCCCGGATCCACCGCCCCGACGGCAAGGTGGTCCAGGGCGAGGTGATCCGCGACGAGCCCTCCGGCCCGCACGACGAGCCCCGTCCTCCTCTGGAGCCGTGACCCCGCTGTCTCAAACCCGTCCGGCGACTGAGGACCATCCTTGACGCAGGCCGGGACGGGTCGCGGTAAACGACAAAGCCGCGGGCCCGGTACACATTCGTACCGAACCCGCGGCCTGCCGCGGAACCGTGCTAGCGGGTCACGCAGACTTCCTGCTGTCCCGAGGATGCACGGCGATGTTCATCGCCCCGGAGCGCAGGACGGCCAGCCGCTCGGCCAGCACCTCCTCCAGCTCCTCGCGCGTGCGCCGCTCCATGAGCATGTCCCAGTGCGTGCGCGCGGGCTTGCCCTTCTTCTCCTCGGGGCCGTCCCCGTCCACCAGGAGTGCCTGGGCGCCACACGCCTTGCACTCCCACTCCGGCGGAATTTCCGCCTCTACCGAGAACGGCATCTCGAATCGATGTCCGTTCTGGCATGCGTACTCCACCGCCTGGCGCGGGGCCAGATCGATGCCGCGGTCCGTCTCGTAGCTGGTAACCACGAGTCGCGTGCCGCGGAGAGCTCGCTCACTCATGAATCGTGCCTCCCGGGCTTGTCGCCCACAGGACAGGTGTCGCTGTCGTCGTCAATCGGTCAACGTCCGGTCGGCGGCAAAGATTCCCGTTGCCGGTCATGCGTCGCCCGTCGAACCGCTGAATTTCAGGTTTCCCAGGGTTCAAGTACCCGCCCATACCCGGTTTGTCACCTTTGACGGAAGTTGTCACCCAACGGTTCGCGAAGTTCCACTCGCCGTAACGGTCACCCGGGGCAGGCCAAAGGCGTACACTACCGGCCTTTTACTTCAACGTCTAAATCCGCTCGGGTACGGGGTTTCCCGCCGCCGCCACCGCCCGCCTGAGCGGAACCCGTGCGAGCAGCACCGAACCCACGACGAAGAAGACCACCAGCGAGATGATCGCGTCCCGGTAGCTGCCGGTCAGCTGGTAGGCGAGACCGAACACCAGGGGCCCCAGCCAGCTCAGTCCGCGGTCGCTCATCTCGTACGCCGAGAAGTACTCGGCCTCCTTGCCGCGCGGCACCAGGTGCGAGAACAGGGAACGCGACAGCGCCTGGCTGCCGCCCAGCACCAGGCCGATCGCCGCCGCCAGCACGTAGAAGAAGACGGGCGACCCGGCCGGCAGGAAGTACCCGGCGACCAGGATCAGGGTCCACACCGCCAGGGACCCCAGGATCGTGCGCTTCGCGCCGTACGCCCGCGCCATCCGGCCCATCGCCAGCGCCCCGGCCACCGCGAGCAGCTGCACCAGCAGCACCGCCGTGATCAGCGTCGACTGGCCGAGGCCCAGCTCCTCGGAGCCGTACACCGACGCCTGCGAGATCACCGTCTGCACGCCGTCGTTGTAGACGAGATAGGCGAGCAGGAAGGACAGGGTCAGCGGATGGCGCCGCATGTCCGCCAGCGTGGCCCGCAGCTGCCGCCACCCCGAGCCGGTCGCCGCCTCCCGGCCGCCCGGTGTCATCCGGCGGTCGCGCAGCCGGCGCAGCGGGACGACGGTGAAGACACCCCACCACACGCCCGCCGACGCCAGGCAGATCCGTACCGCCTCGGACTCGGAGAGGCCGAAGGAGTCGTGGCCCGAGTACAGGATCAGATTCAGTACGAGGACCAGCGCCCCGGAGGTGTAGCCGAACGCCCACCCCCGCGAAGAGACGTCGTCGCGCTCCTCGGGCTCAGCGATCTGCGGCAGGTAGGAGTTGTAGACCATCATCGCCACCGCCGTCGCGGCGTTCGCCACGATCAGCAGGAAAGCGCCGAGCAGATAGCGGTGCCCGTCCAGGAAGAACATGGCGGTTGTCGCGGCGGCCCCGGTGTACGCCGACGCCGCCAGGAGCGGCTTCTTGCGGCCCGTACGGTCGGCCGCCGCGCCCACCACGGGCATCAGGACGATCGCCAGGACGAGCGAGGCGGACACCGCGTACGCGAACAGCGACCCGGCACGGACCGGGATGCCGAACGGGTGGACGAATCCGTCGGAGTCCGCCGCGGCCTTGGCGACCGAGGTCAGATACGGGCCGAGGAAGACCGTGATGACGCTCGTGGAGTAGACGGAGCAGGCGAAGTCGTAGAAGTACCAGCCGCGCTGCTCCCTGCGCCGCGCGGCCGGGCAGTCCGGGCCGGCCGTGTCGTCGGCCGGCTCGGCGGTGTCTGCGGTCTCGGCCGTCATGGCGCCCCCTGGAATCTCCCCGTACCGACGCCGGCCGCACGGCGGCGGCGGGTCAGGCCCAGGCCCCCCGCTCGCTCAGCACCGTGTGCAGCGTCTCGATGTGATCGGTCATGATGCCATCCACTCCGAGGTCCAGGAGAGCGGCCATCCGCTCCGGTTCGTTCACCGTCCACACATGCACCTGGAGCCCTCGCGCGTGGGCCTCGCGCACGAAGCGGCGGTCGACGACCCGGATGCCGTTCCGGCTCTCCGGCACCTGCGCGCACACCGCCCCGGCGCGCAGGGCGGCCGGGATGCCGTACGAGCGCAGCCGCAGGCCGAGCACCCCGCGCACGCCGTAGGAGGTGGCCAGGCGCGGGCCGCCCAGCCGGTGCGCCCTGGCGACCCGGGCCTCGGAGAAAGAGCCGACGCAGACCCGGTCCCAGGCGTTCGTCGCCCGGATCAGCTCCAGGAGCGGACGGAGGGCGGCCTCCGCCTTGACGTCCACGTTCCACCGGGCTTCGGGGAACGTCTCCAGCAGCTCCTCGAACAGCGGCAGCGGCTCGCGCCCGGCGACCCGGGCCCGGCCTATCTCGCTCCACGGCAGCTCCGCCAGGCGGCCCCGGGCATCCGTCACCCGGTCCAGCGTGGCGTCGTGGAAGGCGACGAGCCGGCCGTCCGCCGAGGCGTGCACATCGGTCTCGAAGTAGCGGTACCCGGCGTCGGCGGCGCGGCGGAAGGCCGCCGTCGTGTTCTCGGCACCGTCCGCCGCGCCGCCCCGGTGGGCGAACGCGAGCGGTGCGGGGTGGTCCAGATAGGGGTGGCGTTCGGAAGTCATCGCCGCAGTATGGACCGCCGGGGCGCGGACGTCCCGGCCGAGGGGGCGCCTTCCCCGGGGATCGCGAAGACCCGCAGGAAGACCTGGGCGAGCGGGCCGATGGCCAGGGCGTACAGGACCGTGCCCACGCCCAGGGAGCCGCCGAGCAGGAAGCCGGTGACCACGACGGCGATCTCGATCGCGGTGCGCACCAGCCGGACCGACCTGCCGGTCCGCCGGTGGAGCCCGGTCATCAGGCCGTCCCGGGGGCCGGGACCGAACCGGGCGCTGATGTACAGCCCCGTCGCCACCCCGTTCAGCACGATCCCCGCCACCATCACCCCGGCCCGCGCCACGAGGCCGTGCGCCTCCGGGACCAGGGCGAGCGTGCCGTCCATCGCCAGGCCCACGGCGAAGACGTTGGACACCGTGCCGAGCCCCGGACGCTGCCGCAGCGGGATCCACAGCACCAGCACGATCGCGCCGATGATGATCGAGACCACGCCGATGCTGATTCCGGTGCGCTCGGCGAGCCCCTGGTGCAGCACGCCCCACGGCTCCAGGCCGAGACCGGCGACGACCAGCAGGGCCGAGCTCGCCCCGTACAGCGCGAGCCCCGCGTACAGCTGGACCAGCCGACGGGTGAGGTTCTTGGACAAGACGTGCCCCCTGGTGTGGTGGTGTTGGACTGCTCCGTGTCACTCTGTGGCAGGGGATTGGCCGCCAACCATGGCCAATCCGAGGAAGGTGGACTGATTCTCATGGCGCAGTGGACTTCGGCGGTCGGCGCGGCCCAGCTGGCCCGGCAGCTCCAGGCCCAGCAGCGGCCGGCTGGCCCCGGCAGCCGCCGCCCGCCCGCCTACCGCGCCCTCGCCGACGGTATCCGGCTGCTCGTCCTGGAGGGGCGGGTGGCGGTCGCCGCCCGCCTCCCCGCCGAACGCGAACTCGCGCTCGCCCTCGCCGTCAGCCGGACCACGGTCGCCGCCGCCTACGAGGCGCTGCGGGCCGAGGGCTTCCTGGAGTCCCGGCGCGGCGCGGGCAGCTGGACGGCGGTCCCGGCGGGCAACCCGCTGCCCGCCCGCGGCCTGGAGCCCCTGCCGCCCGAGGCCCTGGGCTCCATGATCGACCTGGGCTGCGCCTCGCTGCCCGCGCCCGAGCCCTGGCTGACCCGGGCCGTCCAGGGCGCCCTGGAGGAGCTGCCCCCGTACGCCCACACGCACGGCGACTACCCCGCCGGGCTGCCCGCGCTGCGCCGGATGATCGCCGACCGGTACACGGGCGCCGGCATTCCGACCATGCCCGAGCAGATCATGGTCACCACCGGTGCGATGGGCGCCATCGACGCCATCTGCCACCTCTTCGGGGGACGCGGCGAACGCATCGCGGTGGAGTCCCCGAGCTACGCCAACATCCTCCAGCTGATGCGCGAGGCGGGCGCCCGGCTGGTCCCGGTCGCCATGGAGGAGGGGCTCGCCGGCTGGGACCTGAACCGGTGGCGCCAGGTTCTGCGGGACGCCGCGCCCCGGCTCGGATACGTCGTCGCGGACTTCCACAACCCGACCGGGGCGCTGGCCGACGAGGAGCGCCGCCGGGCGCTGGTGGACGCCGCCCGCTCGGCCGGCACGGTCCTGGTGGTCGACGAGACGATGCGGGAGCTGCACCTCGACGAGGACGTGGCGATGCCGCGCCCCGTCTGCGCGTTCGACCCGGCCGGCAGCACGGTCCTGACCGTGGGCTCGGCCAGCAAGGCGTTCTGGGCCGGCATGCGGATCGGCTGGGTGCGGGCCGCGCCCGACGTGATCCGCAGCCTGGTGGCCGCCCGCGCGTACGCCGACATGGGCACCCCCGTCCTCGAACAGCTCGCGGTGAACTGGCTGATGCGCACCGGCGGCTGGGAGGAGGCCGTGCGGCTGCGCCGGGAACAGGCCCGGGAGAACCGCGACGCGCTGGTCGCGGCCGTGCGCCGGGAGCTGCCGGAGTGGGAGTTCTCCGTACCCGGCGGCGGGCTCACGCTCTGGGTGCGGACCGGCGGCCTCTCCGGCTCCCGGCTGGCGGTCGCCGGGGAGGGGGTCGGGGTGCGCGTGCCGTCCGGGCCCCGGTTCGGGGTGGACGGCGCCTTCGAGGGCTACGTACGGCTGCCGTTCACCGTCGGCGGCCCGGTGGCGGACGAGGCGGCCCAGCGCCTGGCCCAGGCCGCCCGGCTGGTCGGCGCGGGCGCGGGAGCGGGCATGGAGGCACCGCGCACGTTCGTGGCGTGAACGACGGAGGAGGGCCCGGCGGCGTGCCAGGCCCTCCTCCGTCGTTCACGCGTTCAGTCGCCGACGGCCACGGCCTCCAGCCCGGCAGGCGCCGCCACGGCCTCCACCGGCGCCGGTTCCGGCGCCCCCGCCTCCACTGCCGTGCGCCGCTCCGGCAGCAGGCTCAGCACCGCCGCGCGCTGCGCCTCGCTGGTGGCGTCGTCGTACGGGTCGGGCGTGGCCGGGACCTGGATGCGCAGGACCGGGCCGGCGCCGAGCCTGACGTAGCCGCGGCCGGCCGGGGCGTCCGGCGGCGGGGTGGTGTGCGGTCCGGTGCCGAGCACCGACTCGACCTGCTCCGCCGTGCAGTCGCCGAGCACCACCCGGGCCCTGGTGTGCGTCCGGACGGTCTCGCCGAGGCCGTCGAGGTGGTCGAACGCCTCGGCCAGCACCACGACGACATGGGCGGCCCGGCCGTGCCGCAGCGGGGTCTGGAGCAGTTCCTGCGCGTCGGGCGTCCCGTCGCCGGCCGGCCGGGCGAGCGCGCTCGGCCGGTCCAGCAGGATCCAGAGCGGCCGCGTCAGGTCCTCGGGGACGGGGTCGCCGGCCTGCCGGGCGCGGTTCGCCTCGATCAGCCGGCGTTCCGTCTCGTTGGCCGCCCACTCCAGGGTGGAGAGCGCTCCGGCGGGCCCGCACTCGACGGCCAGGACGCCTTCCCGCCCGGTGAAGCAGGCGTACTCGCCGGTGCCGCTGCCCTCCACGATGAGGATGTCGCCCTGTTGGAGCGCCTGGAGGGCGATGGACCGCAGCAGGGTGGTGGTGCCGCTGCCGGGCTGCCCGGCGACGAGCAGGTGCGGTTCGGTGGAGCGGGGGCCGGTGCGCCAGACGACGCCGGGCGCGTCCCGGGTGCCGGTGCCGTCGCTCACCGGGAGCGTGCGCCGTACGGCGTCCTCGTCCGTGAAGCCGAGGACGGTCTCGCCGGGGGCGGTGACGAAGCGCTGGGCGGTGAGCGAGGTCGGCAGGGCGTCGAGGACGCTCATCACGAGCCGGTTGCCCTCCTCGTCCCAGCTGAACCGGTACTCCCGGCCGCGGCCCGATTTGGCGTGCAGCAGCTGTTCGATCCGGGCCCGGGACTCGGGCTCGCTGTCGGTGAAGTACGCCGGATAGGCGACCTGGAGGCGCGAGACGCGGCCGTCGCCGTCGAACTCGTAGCCGCTGAAGACCTTCTCCCACTCGCCGCCGTGGCTGAACAGCGGGCTGGGGTCATCGGCCGTCGAGAAGTACGGCACGAGGGCCTCGTACAGGGCCCGGAGCCGGGCGGTCTCCGCCTCGTCGGGGCCGGTCCTGGCGGGGGTGCGGTCCCGTCCCTTCCACGCGGCTGCGCCCATCACCATGACGAGGGCCAGCAGCGGCCCGTACGGGATGAGCGCGACCACGAGTACGCAGGCCGCGACGAGGAACAGCGTGGGTCCACGCCGGTCCTTGGGCGTCGCGGCCCACTTCTGCCGTCCTGCGCCGGCCAGCAGCCGCAGACCGCGCGTGAGCGTGATCAGCGGATGGAGCACATCGGTGGCGCTGTCGGCGGCCGTGCGCGCGAACTCTCGACCGCGAGTGATCGAAGCGCTGCCGCTGCTCAGAATGCGGGGGAGTGGTCGCCTGGCCACGTCTGTCTCCTGAAGGGGTCGGTGCGGAGGCGGAGGGTCAGAACTTGATCCCGCCCAGGAGTCCGGCCAGGCTCGCGCCGCCCGCGGTGATGCTCGGTGCGATGGCGGTCCCGGCCAGGTAGAAGCCGAACAGGGCGGTGACGAGGGCGTGCGACGCCTTGAGGCCGTCCTTCCTGAAGAACAGGAAGACGATGATGCCGAGGATGACGACGCCGGACATGGAAAGGATCATGAGTGTTCTCCTGGTTGGAGGGGGCGGTCACCATGAGTCCTTCCAAGCTCACCCCAAGTATCCGTAGGATAAAAGGCGCAACCGGGTGAAAAGGGTGATTATCCACTCGATCGGCGGAGGTGAAGCCCGGGCCTGATCATGTACCCGCACGGGCAGTACCCTGTCGGTTCACTCGCACGGTCCCCGCCGTGCACGTCCCGGCCGCCGACGGCGTCCGAACGGTCAAGGAAGGCGGTACCCCGATGAGCGAAGTCCCCGATCCCGAGGTCGTGGAGCTGGCCTCCAAGGTCTTCGACCTGGCACGCGCCGGCGACGCCGACACCCTCGCCGCCTACGTCGACGCCGGGGTCCCCGCCAACCTCACCAACGACCGGGGCGACTCGCTGCTGATGCTCGCGGCCTATCACGGGCACGCCCCCACGGTCACCGCACTCGCCGCCCGCGGCGCCGACCCGGGCCGGGCCAACGACCGGGGCCAGACACCGCTCGCCGGAGCGGTCTTCAAGGGGGAGGAGTCGGTGATCCGCGCCCTCCTCGACGCGGGCGCCGATCCGGCCGCCGGAACGCCCTCCGCGGTCGACACCGCACGCATGTTCGGCAAGGACGACCTGCTGGAACTCTTCGGAGCCCGCTGAACGGGTTCGCCGTAAATGTGGTCGCGGTGGCGAAATGGCTGGGTCATCATGACGTCGCGGGCCCGATCCGGGCCAACCGACGAGAGGCAGAGGAAGATGCTCTACACCAGGCAGAAGACGGCGGTCGGCGAATCATGTTGCTGCGCGGCCTAGTGCTTCCCCGAGCACATGGAACGGCACAGTCCCGGTTGCGTCGACAGCTTGATGTGAGGCTTTCCCCATGTTCGATCCGTTCATAGCGCCGAGCGGCACCCTGCTCGGCCTGCTCCAGAGAGGCCGCGGCGACGGCACGCTCCACGCGCTCGCCGCACCCCGCTCCGAGGCCCTGGCCGCGCTCCACCACTGCGTCCTGAGCGACCCGCGCCACGACTGGCAGGTGGAGAACCGCTCGCTGTACTACGCGCGCCTCTACCTCGACCTCGACGGCGGCATCGAGGAGATCGAGCGGCACCTGACCGACCCCGAGGACCACCTCGACACCGAGGACTCGCGGACCGGCCTCGCCCTGTCCGTCCTCGGTCACCTCGCCTCCTACGGGCGCGGCGACGCCCTCGCCCTGCTGCGGCGCTACGCCGCGACCGGCTCCAACTGGGCCTGGGCGCTGGACGAGCTGGCCCTGCGCGACGACGACGCCGGACTCCGCTCCCTGGCCGAGCCCGTGCTCGCCCGTTTCCCCGACGACCCCGAGGGCCGCGCCGAGCTGGCCGCGACCGTACGGGACGCCTACGAGCCCCGCCCCTGGCGCCTGTGGGCCGACGACCCGCGCGAGACGGTAGGCGCCCGCGTCCGGGCCGCCTCCGAGCAGGGGTCCTTCGACCGCTGGCAGCGCCAGATGCGCCCCGGCGGCCCCCGGCCCGGCTGGAGCGTCCAGGCGGTCTTCGACTGGGCCCGGCAAGGACTGGAGCGCGGCAGCGTCCTCCACGTGCCCGCCGCCCGCTGCCTCGCCGCCGTCGCGGGCCCCGAGAACCGGGCCGAGATCGTCGAGGCCGCCCGCAGCGGACCCGACGCCGCCCGCGGCGCCGCCCTCCACTATCTGGCCGCCGAGGTCCGCGACCCCGTCGTGCTCGACCTGATCGAGACGGCCGCCACTGAACCCGGGGGCACCGTCGCCGACGCCGCCGTCGCCGCCTTCGAGCGCATGTGCGGCGAGGACGCCGTGGAGCGCGCCCGCCGCTGGGCCCGCAGGCCCGACGCGCTCGGGGCATCGGCCGCCGGCGTGCTGGCCGGACGCGGCGGCCCGCAGGACGCTTCCGCGGTGCTCGGCGCGCTGCGGGACGCCGTACGCGGCGACGGGCCGGACGCGCCACGGCTGTGGGCGCTCGTGGACGGCGCCGGGCGCCTCGGCATCGCCTGTGCCGCACCCGTACTGCGCCACATCTACCGGGAGACGTCGTCCTCGCAACTGCGCGGCCGGACCGCCCGGGCCCTCGCCGCCACCGACCCGTCGTTCGCCACCGGGTTCGCCGTCGAGTGCCTGTGGGACTGCGAGGAGACGACCCGCGAGGTCGCCGCGCTCCACGCCGAGACCGGCGACCTGCGCGTCGCCGAGCGGCTGCGCCGCCTGGCCGCCGACCCCGCCGAGGAGGCCGAGGTCCAGTCGGCGGTACGCAGCAGGATCGGCCCGGACGCCCCGGCGGTCTGACCGGCAGGACCCCGCAGTACCCCAGGAGTGCAGCGCGTCGGGGGCGCGCCGCTCCCCGCCCTGTTCCGCGATCACCGGACGGCGGGCCAGTATGGGGGCATGACCGGGCGCTGGGAGTTCTGGATCGACCGTGGCGGCACCTTCACCGATGTGGTGGGCAGGCGCCCCGACGGACAGCTCGTCACCCGCAAACTCCTCTCGCACGACCCGGACCGCTACCGCGACGCCGCCGTCGCCGGTATCCGGCTGATGCTCGGGCTCGGACCCGACGAGCCGGTCCCCGCCGACCGGGTCGCCGCCGTCAAGATGGGTACCACCGTCGCCACCAACGCCCTGCTGGAGCGGCGCGGCGAACCGACCGTCCTGGTGATCACCGAAGGCTTCCGGGACGCCCTGCGCATCGCGTACCAGAACCGCCCGCGCCTCTTCGACCGCCGCATCCTGCTCCCGGAAGCGGTCTACGACCGGGTCATCGAGGTCCCCGAGCGCATCGACGCCCACGGACGCACCGTCACCCCGCTCGACCGCGAGGCCGTCGCCCGCCTGCTCCGCGAGGCCCGCGCCGACGGGCTGAGCAGCGCGGCCGTCGTCCTGATGCACGGCTACCGCCACCCGGCCCACGAGCAGGCGGTCGCCGCCGAGGCCCGGGCCGCCGGCTTCACCCAGATCAGCTGCTCCCACGAGGTCAGCCCCCTGATCAAGCTCGTCCCGCGCGGCGACACCACCGTCGTGGACGCCTATCTCTCGCCGATCCTGCGCCGGTACGTCGACTCGGTCGCCGCCGAACTCCCCGGCATCCGGCTCATGTTCATGCAGTCCAACGGCGGCCTGCGCGAGGCCGCCCACTTCCGCGGCAAGGACGCCGTGCTCTCCGGGCCCGCCGGCGGGGTCGTCGGCATGGTCCGCACCTCCGCCCAGGCCGGTCACGACCGGGTCATCGGCTTCGACATGGGCGGCACCTCCACCGACGTCTCGCACTACGCGGGCGAGTTCGAACGCGAACTCGGCACCGAGGTCGCCGGCGCCCGGATGCGCGTCCCCATGATGAACATCCACACCGTCGCCGCCGGCGGCGGCTCCGTCCTCCACTTCGACGGCCGGCGCTACCGGGTCGGCCCCGACTCCGCCGGCGCGGTCCCGGGCCCCGCCTGCTACCGCCGGGGCGGACCGCTGACCGTCACCGACGCCCAGGTCATGCTGGGCCGCATCCGCCCCGCCCACTTCCCCGCCGTCTTCGGGCCGGACGGCGACCGGCCCCTGGACGCGGACATCGTGCGCGAGCGCTTCGAGGAGCTGGCCGAGGAGGTCGCCCGGGCCACCGGCACCAAGCGGACGGCCGCCGAGACGGCGGCCGGCTTCCTGGAGATCGCGGTCCTCTCCATGGCCAACGCCGTCAAGAAGATCTCCGTACAGCGCGGCCACGACATCACCCGCTACGCCCTCACCGGCTTCGGTGGCGCCGGCGGCCAGGCCGTCTGCGCCGTCGCCGACGCCCTCGGCATCGACACCGTCCTCGTCCCGCCGCTGGCCGGTGTGCTGTCCGCGTACGGCATCGGGCTCGCCGACGCCACCGCCATGCGCGAGCAGTCCTTCGAAGCCGCCCTGGACGCCGAATCCGAGACCCGGGTGCGGGAGCTGTGCGACGCGCTCGCCGCCCGTACGCGCGCCGACCTGCGCGCCGACGGCGTGCCCGCCGACGCCGTCACCACCCGCGCCCGGGTCCTGCTGCGGTACGAGGGCACCGACGCGAGCCTGCCCGTCGCCCTGGACACGGCCGCCGCCATGACCGACGCCTTCACCCGCGAGCACCGCGCCCGCTACGGCTTCACGGCCGACCGGCCGCTCGTCGTGGAGACGGTCTCCGTCGAGGCCACCGGGACCGCCGGCGGCCACGCCGAGATCCGCCCGGCCGGCCGCGAGGAGGGCACCCCCACCACACCACGCCCCCACGACACCGCCCGGATGTTCGCGGAGGGGCACTGGCAGGAGGCCCCGCTCCACCGCCGGGACGACCTGAGGGCCACCGATGTCGTCACCGGCCCCGCCGTCGTCGCGGAGGCCGACGCCACCACCGTCGTGGACCCCGGCTGGCAGGCCGAACTCGCCGCCACCGGGCACCTCGTCCTCACCCGCGCCCGCCCGCGCCCCGCCCGGCAGGCCGTCGGCACCCAGGTCGACCCGGTGATGCTGGAGGTCTTCAACAACCTCTTCATGTCCATCGCCGAGCAGATGGGCGTGACCCTGGAGAACACCGCACGCTCCGTCAACATCAAGGAGCGCCTCGACTTCTCCTGCGCCCTGTTCGACGCCGACGGCAACCTGATCGCCAACGCGCCCCACATCCCCGTCCACCTGGGCTCCATGGGCGAGTCGATCAAGGAAGTGCTCCGGCGCAACGCCGGCACCATGCGCCCCGGCGACGTCTACGTCATCAACGACCCGTACCACGGCGGCACCCACCTGCCCGACGTCACCGTCGTGACACCCGTGTTCGACACGACCGGCGACGGGCCCGTGCTCCGCTTCCTGGTCGCCTCGCGCGGCCACCACGCCGAAATCGGCGGCATCACCCCCGGCTCCATGCCCGCCTTCAGCCGCACCGTGGACGAGGAGGGCGTCCTCTTCGACAACTGGCTCCTGGTCCGGAACGGCACCTTCCGCGAGGACGCCACCCGAGACCACCTCACCACCGCCCCGTACCCCTCCCGCGACCCCGACACCAACCTCGCCGACCTGCGCGCCCAGATCGCCGCCAACGAGAAGGGGATCGCCGAACTGCGGGCCGTGACGGAGCAGTTCGGCACCGAGGTCGTGGACGCCTACATGGGCCATGTGCAGGACAACGCCGAGGAGTCGGTGCGCCGCATCGTCGCCGGGCTCGACGACGGCCACTACCGGTACGAGACGGACAACGGCGCCGTGATCGAGGTGACCGTCACCGTCGACCGCGAGGCCCGCGGGGCGGTCATCGACTTCGCCGGTACGTCCCCGCAGCAGCCGGGCAACTTCAACGCCCCGAAGTCCGTGGTCATGGCCGCCGTGCTGTACGTCTTCCGCACCCTGGTCGCCGACGACATCCCGCTCAACAGCGGCTGCCTGAACCCGCTGGAGATCCGGATCCCGGAGGGCTCCATGCTGGCCCCCGTCCCGCCCGCCGCCACCGTCGCCGGCAACGTCGAGACCTCTCAGGCGGTGACCGGCGCGCTGTACGCGGCCCTGGGCGTCCAGGCCGAGGGCTCCGGCACCATGAACAACCTGACCTTCGGCAACGACCGGGTGCAGTACTACGAGACCGTCGCCAGCGGCTCCGGCGCGGGCGAGGACTTCGACGGCACCGACGCCGTCCAGACCCATATGACCAACTCCCGTCTCACCGACCCCGAGATCCTGGAGTGGCGCTACCCGGTCCTGCTGGAGAGCTTCCGGGTGCGCGAGGGCAGCGGGGGAGCGGGCCGGCACCGGGGCGGCCGCGGGGTCGAGCGCCGCATCCGCTTCCTCGAACCGGTCACCCTGGCCCTGCTCACCGGACACCGCCGCGTGCCCCCGTACGGCATGGCGGGAGGCGGACCGGGCGCCCTCGGCAGCCAGCACATCGAACGCGCCGACGGCGGACGCACCGAGCTGGCCGCCTGCGACAGCGCCGACGCCGGCGCGGGCGACGTGCTGGTGCTGCGTACGCCCGGGGGCGGGGGCTACGGGGAGCCGGGCGGGGAGAACGCGGGGGCCTGACCGGTCCGCCGGGCAGCGGCCCTTCTGCGCCGTTTCGACCGTTGTCAGTGCGAGGACCTAATCTGTGCACCGTGACTTCGCCTGCCTACACGGACAACGCTGCGCCCCAGCTCAGCGCGGGGCCGCGGCCCGCACCGGGCCCGGCCGCCGACGAGGGGCTGTCGCGGCGGCTGCGCGCGCTCGCCTGCACCGCGCCGCTGCACGACCTGGACGTGCGCAAGGCGAACCTCGCCGGTGAGTACAGCGGCTACGCGATGGCCGAGGTCGCGCTCGCCGCGATCGACCACGTGACGCTCAACATGGACTTCGACACCGGCGCGGACCACGACCAGATAGTGACCAGGCTCCTCCCTCGCGTCGCCGCCCAGGCCCCGTCCCGCCCCGCCGCCGAACACGAACGCGTCGCCCGCTGGGTCCTGGAGAACCTGATCAACGTCGGCAGCGTGGACCGCGGATTCCGCGCCGTCTACGGCACCTTCGGGCCCGACGGCGTCTACGTCCGCCGCGACTACGACTTCAAGCTGATCGAGGAGGTCCCCGGTCACGGCGGCAGCGTCTACCTCAGGGCCACCGACGAAGCGGTCAACGTCCTGGTCGGCGCCCTCGACACGGACGTCACCAGCGCCCAGATCGCCGCCGAGGTGAAACTGGAGGTCCTGATCAGCCGGGGCCGCCTCGCCGACGCCCAGCTCGCCGCCGAACAGGCCCGCTACCGGACCGTGCAGTACGCGGAGACGCTGCGCAAGACGCTCGACGCCACCCGGCGCAACGTCCGCGCGGTCGACTGGCTCAACGCCGTGCCCGACATGATCGCCGAGGCCCTGGACCACGTTGCCGACCGCTACCGCCACGAGAACGCGATCCTCACCAACATCCGCAAGGCCCGCGACGAGGCCGAGGAACCCGAGCACAAGCGCCGCGCCGCCGAGCTGGTCGACATCGTCAAGGACTGCATCCGCCGCCACACCCAGCTCCAGTCCCGGCTGCTGGAGGCCGGCCCGCTCTTCCGCGCCGAGCAGGACCGCCAGGCGTTCGCGGCACCCGCCGCCCGCACCGGCCTCGACCTGTACGGGCAGCTCCTCGGCCCGCTGCTGCCGCTCCCGGTCGAGCAGGCGAGCCGCGCCACCGACGCCTTCTTCGCCCATGGCACGGGCCTGCGCACCCCGGTCTCCGTACGGGTGGGCGACCTGGTCGACCTGCTCCTCAGCCCGCCCCCGGCCCGCGAACACCTCGGCGCCGAGATGCCCGAGCCGGACCTGATCGCCACGCCGGACGACAGCCGCTTCAGCGAGGAGCAACTGGCCGCCGCGATGGAGCTGCTCGACCTGGAGCACGACGCGCCGCGCCGGCTCTCCGGCCTCCTCGCCGACGCCCGCCGCCGCGACCCCGACCTGCCCTACCTGGTCGCCCTGCTCGCCGTCCACGCCGCGAGCCCCCCGGTCGGCACCGCCTACCGCCAGGGCGAGCGCCGCCTGCTGTTCTCCGTGGACGACGGCACCCCGCTGGACGACGAGGAGTTCGGCGGCGCCGACCTGATCGTCGGCACGGCCCTGCTCGACGCCGCCGGCATGGCGGCCGACCGCTCGGAGGCGCCGTGAAAACCCCTGGCCCCCGAACCACCTTCCGCAACACATTCCGCACCGAGGAGCCAGTGTCGTGAGCGACCACCGCGCAGAGCACGCCGACGCGTGGAGCGAGCCCGCCGACCGGCCCGCCCCCGGCTACGAACCCGACCGCCCGGCCCCCGCACCGGCCGCCGTCACCCCGGCCGACGCCGCCGACGCGGCCCGGCTCGTCGCCTTCGGCCTCCAGCCCAAGCTGCTCCCCGCCCGCGACGCCGAGTACGCCGAACTGCTGCGCCGCTACCGGGACGACCCCGCCTTCGCCCGGCTCGCCGACGCCGTCGCCACCGGCCTCGGCCTCATCGTCCTGGAGGTGTCCCCCCGCGCCGGCATGGCCGTCACGGCGGGCGAGGACTCCGTCTTCGCCGTCCGCATGGGTGACTACGCGCGCCGCGCCTCCTCGGACAGCGCCGACCGCTTCCTCCACGGCCTCGCCCACCTCGCCGTCGCCGCCATGGCCTTCCCGCGCCCCGAGGACCTCGCCGACGACGCCTACATCGGCCGGATCACGGTCAACGGCGTCGACGCCTTCGTACGCCAGGCGTGCAACCGCCTGGAGGAGCGCGCCGAGGAGCAGGGCGACAACACCGACCCGGCCAGCGACGCCCCGGGCCTGGAGGCCGGCTGGCGGGTCTACGCCCGGCGCAGCGCCACCGGCGCCACCAAGGACGCCCGCCGGCTCGCCGGATCCACCACCGGCATCATCGGCAAGGCCGTCGCCTTCCTCACCGACTCCGGCTTCCTCCAGCGCACCGGTGACGACGCCGGAGGCACGTACCGCACCACCGCCCGCTACCAGCTCCAGGTCCGCGACATGGCCGGCAGCGCCGCCATGGCCGAGCTCCTGGAGCTGGGCGTCGTCCCCGTCACCGACGGAAGCGCCACGCTGCTGCCGCCCCCGGACCCCGACCACCTGGAACTGGTGGCCGACGCGGGCCTGCCGTTCCACGGCTGACCGCCGCCCGTCACCGACGTCTTCCCCCCGCTCCCAGAACGACGAGAGTCCGCCGCCATGTACGAGCTGTCCCGGGTCCGCCTCTACTCCATCGGACCGGCCGGCGCACGCTACGCCGACACCGTGCTCGACCTGCGCGGAGTCGGCGAGCCCGTGCCCCGCCCCGCCCCGGCGCAGGCGGAGTTCTTCGAGGAGGAGCCGGCCGGCCCGCCGCGCAGGCCCGCCCCCGCCGGTGTCCTCTTCCTGGAGAACGGCGGCGGCAAGTCCGTCCTGCTGAAATTGATCTTCTCGGTGATGCTCCCGGGCCACCGCAACACCCTCGGCGGCGCCAGCTCCGGCGTGCTGCGCAAGTTCCTGCTCGCCGACGACTGCGGCCATGTCGCCCTGGAGTGGCAGCACACACTGACCGGTGAGTGCGTGGTCGTCGGCAAGGTCAGCGAGTGGCGCGGACGCCAGGTCTCCAACGACCCCCGGAAGTTCGCCGAGGCGTGGTACTCGTTCCGGCCGGGCCCCGGGCTCGGGCTGGACTCGCTCCCCGTCGCCGAGTCCACCGCCGTCGGCCGCCCCGCCGAAGGCGCCTCCGGCGCCCGCGGCCGCCGCCGCACCATGAAGGGCTTCCGCGACGCGCTCACCGAGGCCGGCAAGTTCTACCAGCACCTCGACGTGCACTGGGAGGAGATCCACGACCGCTGGAACGAGCACCTGGGCGACCTGGGCCTCGACCCCGAACTCTTCCGCTACCAGCGCGAGATGAACGCCGACGAGGGCGAGGCGGCCGGCCTCTTCGCGGTCAAGAAGGACTCCGACTTCACCGACCTGCTGCTGCGCGCCGTCACCGACACCCGCGACACGGACGGCCTCGCCGACCTCGTCAGCGGCTTCGGCAACAAGCTCGGCCGCCGCGCCGAGCTCACCGCCGAACGCGACTTCACCGCCGGCTCCGTGGACCTTCTCGGCCGCATCGTCGAGGCCACCGGGACCCGCGCCCGCGCCCGCGACATCCACGCCGGATCCGAACGCCGCACCCGCACCCTCGCCCGCCGCCTCTCCGCCCGCGCCGGCGAGGAGCGCGGCCGGGCCGGTGAGCTCGCCCAGCAGGTCACCTCCGCCGCCCACACCGTCACCGGCGCCGAGGAGACCCGCGGCCGCTGCGCCCTGATCGCCGCCGAACTCGCCTACCGGCACGCCTCCCTGGCGCTCACCGCCGCCGAGAAGAGCGCCGCCGCCCAACGCCGCGAGCTGGGCGACGCGCGCACCCTGCACGCCGCCTGGCAGGCCGCCGAGGCCGTCCTGCGCCACCGCGCCGCCGCCGACCGCTCCGCCCGCGTCGCCGCGGCCATCCGGGAGGCCGAGCGCGACGCCGCCCCCGCCCTCGCCGCCCGCGCGAGCGCCGCCGCCGACCTCGTACGGGCCCTGCACACCGCCGCCGAGGCGGGCGAGAGCCGGGCCAACGAGGAGGAGGAGCGCTCCGACGCCCTGCAAAGCGCCGGCGAGGCCGCGCACCGGGACGCCACCACCGCCGCCACCGAGGCGCAGCGCGCCCGCAGCGAGGCCGGCCACCTGCGCCAGCGCCTGGCCGAGGTCGAGCAGGAGACCGCCGAGGCCGTCCGGGCCGGCTGGCTGGACGACACGGCGCCGCACGCCGACCCCGCCAGGGCCGCCCTCGCCGCCAACGACGCCGAACAGGCCGCGGTGGCCGCCTGGGACACCGCGCGGGAGGCCGCCGGAGCCGCCGCCGACCGGGCCCGCCGGGCCACCGCCGACGAGTCCCGCGCCGAACTGGCCGCCGCCCGCGCCGCCGACGCCGCCCGCGCCGCCGAGCAGGCGTACGAGACGGAGCTGAGGGCCGCCGACTCGATCGCCGCTGAACCCCGCCTCGCCGAACTGCTCGGGCTGCCCGGCGCCCGGACCGGAGGCGTTCCCCGGCCCCGCCAGGCCGCCGCGCCCGGAGCCGAAGCCACCGCCGACGACCCGCACCGCACCGACGAGACCGGCCCGGGCCCGGACGGCGTTTTCACCGCGGACCACCAGCCCCTCACCGCCGACGAGTTCGACCGCAGCGCCGACGAGCTGCGCGACCTGCTCGACCAGAGCGTCGCCACCGCCGAACGGCGCCTGTTCGAACTGCGCACCGCGGCGGCCGACGACGCCCGCATCCTCGGCGCGCTCGGTGACGGCGGCCTCCTCCCGCCGAGCCCGGACGTCCTGGCCACCGTGGAATACCTGGGCGAGCAGGGCATCCCCGCGCTCCCCGGCTGGCGCTACCTCGCCCAGGCCGTCGACCCCGCCGACCACGCGGCCGTCCTCGCCGCCCGCCCGGAGCTCGTGGACGGCGTCGTCATCACCGACCCCGACACGCACGCCCGCGCCCGCGACGTCCTCGGCGCCGCGGCCCTGCTGCCCCGCTCCGCCGTCGCCGTCGGCACCGCCGCCGCCCTCCTCGCTCCCGTGCCCGACCCCGGCGCGTCCGGTGCCGGTGAGGGCGTCTTCCTCGTACCGCCGAACCCGGCCATGCACGACGAGCACGCCGCCGACGAGGAGCGCCAGGCCCTGCGCAGCCGGGCCGCCGCCCGCGACGAGGACATCCGGGTGCTCGCCGCCCGCCTCGGCGCCGACCGCGCGCTCGCCGCCCGCATCGGTTCCTGGCGCGCCGACTGCCCGCCCGGCATGCTCGCCGAACTCGCCGAAGCGGCACGCACCGCCCGCACCGCCGCAGAGACCGCCGAGGCCACCCTCGCCGAGGCCCGCACGGTCCGCGCCGAGGCCGACGAGGCCGCCGCCGACACCGCCCGGGTCCGCGAGGAGCGCCAGGAGGCCGCCCAGCGTGCCCGCCGGGCCGCCGACGCGCTCGCCGGACTCGCCTTCCGGCTGCGGGAACGGGCCGGCTGGCAGGCCAAGCTGCGCGAACTGACCGACGAGGCAGCGGAGAGCGAGGCCCGCGCCACCGTCTTCCTGGAGCGCGCCCGCGCCGCCGACGAGGACCGCCGCGCCGCCCAGCGCGCCGCCGACGACGCCCGCCGCACCGCCCGCGCCCTGCGCGCCGAACGCGCCGAGATCGCCGGCGCCCCCGAACACCTCCCCGACCTGGAGCAGGACGCCCCCCGCCAGGCGCTGCCCGCCCTGCGCGAGGCGTACCGGGCGGCGTCCCAGCTGTACGAGAAGGTGGGCGTCGGCGCCGACCTGCGCGCCGAGCAGGCCCGTGCCGAGAGCGACGAGAGCGCCGCCCTCGCCGAGCTGGACCGCCTCACCAACAAGGTGCGCACCCGGGCCGCCCAGCTCCTGGAGGGCACCGACGGCGCCGACGGCCCGTCCCGGCAGGCCGCCGCCGCCCGCGCCGAATCCCTCGTCCAGCTCCTGGAGACCAGGGCCTCCGCCGCCAGCGAGCAGCTGGGCCGGCTGCGCGGCGAGGCCGAACGCCTGGCGCCCGCCGACGGCGAGAGCCTGCACACCGAGCTGCCCGACGACCAGGTGCCCGCCGACGCCGAACAGGCCCAGGCCCTCCTGCGTACCGCCACCGCCGAGCTGGCCGCCGCCACCGCCGCGCTGGACACCGCCCGGGCCGCCCACGCCGAGCTGCTGCACGCCCACCGCGCCGCCGAGGACGCCGCGGGCGGCTTCGACGAGACGGCCGCCCTGCTGCGCGACCTGCTCAGGGACCACGGCGCCGAGGACGACCCCGAGGACCCGGAGCCGTACCCGGGCAGCCTGGAGGAGGCCCGCCAGTCCGCCGCCGAGGCCCGGCGCTCCCTGCGCGGCTGCGCCGCCGACCTGTCCGCCGCGGAAGCGGCTGTCCGGGAGGCGAGCGACGTCCTCGTACGGCACGCCAACTCCACCCGCTACGAACAGGTCCGCACCCCGGCCCGGCAGCAGATCCGCGAACTGCCCGCCGCCGCGCTCCCCGAGCACGCCGAGAAGTGGGCCACCGCCTTCGCGCCCCGGCTGCGCGTCCTCACCGACGAGCTGGCCCAGCTGGAACGCAACCGCGACTCCATCGTGGACCGGCTGCGCGGCCTGGTGGAGTCCGCGCTCACCACGCTGCGCTCCGCCCAGCGGCTCTCCCGGCTCCCCGAGGGCCTGGGGGAGTGGTCCGGGCAGGAATTCCTCCGCATCCGCTTCGAGGAACCCGACCAGGCAACCCTCACCGAACGGCTCGGCGAGGTCATCGACGAGGCGACGAGGGCGGCCCTCCGGAAGAACTCCGACCTGCGCCGGGACGGCATGTCGCTGCTCCTGCGCGGGGTGGGGGCGGCGCTGGAACCCAAGGGCATCGCCGTGGAGATCCTCAAGCCGGACGCCGTGCTGCGCGCCGAGCGCGTGCCGGTCGGGCAGATGGGCGACGTCTTCTCCGGCGGACAGCTGCTCACCGCCGCGATCGCCCTGTACTGCACGATGGCCGCCCTGCGCAGCAACGACCGGGGGCGCGACCGGGCGCAGCACCGGCACGCCGGCACGCTGTTCCTGGACAATCCGATCGGCCGGGCCAACGCCACCTATCTGCTGGAGCTCCAGCGCGCGGTGGCCGACGCGCTCGGCGTACAACTGCTGTACACCACCGGCCTGTTCGACACGACGGCCCTCGCGGAATTCCCGCTCGTCATCCGGCTGCGCAACGACGCGGACCTGCGCGCCGGTCTGAAGTACATCAGCGTCGAGGAGCACCTGCGCCCCGGGCTGCCGCAGCAGGACCCCGGCAGCGAGACGGTGCACGGGGAGATCACCGCGACCCGCATGTTCAAGCGCGGCGCCCCGGCCCCGCGGACCCCGGACGCGTCCGAGACCGTCGAGGAGACCCGGGCGCCGTAGCGCCGCCCGGGCGGCGGGGCGCGGTCAGGCCCGCGACAGGCGGCGGTCCGCGCCGCCCCGGCGGCCTATCCGCGCCGCGTCCCGCTGCGCGGCGCGGGCCTCACGCCGCGCCCTGCGCCGCTCGCGGCGCAACTGCCGGGCCGAGCTGCTGGGCTCGGAGACCACGCCGTTGCGCTGGTTCCACACCTGGCGGGTGACCCAGACGTCGAGCACCGCCCAGGTCGCGACTACGGTGCTCGCCACCCCGCTCAGCACCATGGGGAACGAGAGCCAGGACCCGGCCAGCGCGGTGAGGAACGCCACCATCGCCAGAATGATCGTCAACGACATGACGAGCACCGCCCGCACCGCCGCCGTGCGCACCGGATCGGGCATGCGCCTGCGCGTCGCCGGTTCCTCCACCCACAGAGGCGGCCGCCCCGGCGCGCTCGCGTCCCCCATCGGCTCCACCGCGCTCTCACGCTCCTGTGTGTCCAAGGCCCTTCACTCCCACCGCTGTCCGACTTCAGGGTTGCTGCCCGGCCTACACCCTTTCTACGCGGACGGTCCGTCCCGTCCGCCCGAGCGTGCACCGTTGGTCCCCCTACCCCCGTACAGACAGACGAGTGGCCGGCGGTGAAGATTCCTCCCGGCCGTCACGAAACGAAGAATTCCAGCCAACCGGGACGTGAAGGAACCTGCCATGCCCCAGGGCCTCTTCTGTCGCTTTCGTGAATTTCATCTCCCGGAATACCGGGACAAGCCATGGTCAACTCCCGGTAAGGCGGCCGAAAATCGTCCGGACATGCCTTCGAGTTGTCTGTCTGTCGGTAGTAGGCTCGCGCCGTTTGTTGACGAAACCCGTCCCCGGTCCCGCGGGGATGACCTGGGGGAGGCCATGCGCTTTCGCGGAAAGTCCATCCGCAGGAAGATCGTGGCGTTGCTCGTGGTGCCCCTCGTATCGCTCACCGCCCTCTGGGGATTCGCCACCTATCTCACCGGGCGCGAGGCCGGGAAACTGCTCAGCGCGAGCACCGTCGTGGAGAAGGTCGGCCACCCCCTCGAAGACACCGTCCGGGTCATCCAGAGCGAACGCCGCCAGACCCTCGTCTTCCTCGCGGACCCGCGTGCGTCCGACGCCCTGCCCCTACTGCGCAGGCAGCGCGCCGCCACCGACCGGGTCGTGGCCGAGGTCCGCGAGAGCGCCGGGCAGAAGGACATCCGCGACGCGCTCGGCGCGACCGCGGAAAACCAGCTCGGCTCGATACTCGGCGCCGTCGAAGGACTCGACGCCCTGCGCGACTCCGTCGACGAACGCACCATCGGCCGGCTCAAGGCGATGGCCTACTACAACCGCCTGATCGACCCCTGCCACCGGTTCCTGGCCGGCCTGCACACCATGGAGAACGTCTCCATGGACCGGCAGGTCCGGGCACTCACCGGCATGTCCCGCGCCCGCGAAATGCTCTCCCGGGAAGACGCACTGGTCGCCTCCGGGCTTCTGGCCGGCCGCCTCACCGCCGCCGAACTCCGCCAGATATCGGACCTCGTCGCCCAGCGCGGCCTGCTCTACGAGACCAACCTCGACCTCCTCCCCGCCTCCGAACGCCGCCGCGTCCAGCAGTACTGGCAGGGCCCGGACAGCGAACCCCTGCGCTCCGCCGAGAACGGCATCATCTCCCGGGGCCCCACCACCAGCCCGCGCACCGCCGACGCCGCCCGCTGGCAGGAGGTCGCCCCGGCCGCCCTGGAACGGCTGGCCAACGACTCGACGGAGATGAACAACCGCTTCAAGGACCGGGGCAAGCCCGCCGGCTACGGCATCCTGATCAAGGCGGGCATCGCCGGCGTCCTCGGCTTCCTCGCCCTCGTGGTCTCCGTCTTCGTCTCCGTGCGCATCGGCCGCGAACTCGTCCGCGACCTCACCCGGCTCCGCAAGGACGCCCACGAGGTCGCCGGCGTACGGCTGCCGAGCGTGATGCGCCGCCTCGCCGCGGGCGAACAGGTCGACGTGGAGACCGAGTCCCCGCACCTCCAGTACGAGCGCGACGAGATAGGCCAGGTCGGCCAGGCCCTCAACACCCTGCAACGCGCCGCCGTCGAAGCCGCCGTCAAGCAGGCCGACATGCGCCGCGGAGTCTCCGAGGTCTTCGTCAACCTCGCCCGCCGCAACCAGGTCCTGCTCCACCGCCAGCTCACGCTCCTGGACAGCATGGAGCGCCGCACCGAGAACACCGACGAACTCGCCGACCTCTTCCGCCTCGACCACCTCACCACTCGCATGCGCCGGCACGCCGAGGGTCTGGTGATCCTCTCCGGTGCCGCCCCCTCCCGGCAGTGGCGCAAGCCCATCCAGCTGATGGATGTGGTCCGGGCCGCCGTCGCCGAGGTCGAGGACTACGAACGCATCGAGGTCCGCCGACTGCCCCGGATCGGGGTGGGCGGCCCGGCCGTCGCCGACCTCACCCATCTGATCGCCGAACTGCTGGAGAACGCCACGGTGTTCTCGCCCCCGCACACCGCGGTGCAGGTGCACGGCGAGCGCGTCGCCAACGGCTTCACCCTGGAGATCCACGACCGGGGCCTCGGCATGCCCCCCGACGTCCTGCTCGACGCCAATCTCCGGCTCGCCGAGACCCCCGAGTTCGAGCTGTCCGACACCGACCGCCTCGGCCTCTTCGTGGTCAGCCGGCTCGCCCAGCGGCAGAACGTCCGGGTGTCCCTCCAGACCTCCCCGTACGGCGGCACCACCGCCGTCGTATTCATCCCGGCCGCCCTCCTCACCGACGCCCCCGAGTCCCACGGCACCGGATTCCGCCTCGACCGCAGGGCCGAGAAGGCCATCGCCGGCAGCACCGCGGGCGGCGACCCCCGGCGTCCCGAGGCCGACGACCCGGTGCCGGGCCGGCCGAGCGGCCTCTCACCGGTCCCCACCGGACTGGTCGACCCGGCCCTGCTCAACGGCCCCGTCGAGCTGGAGGACGACGAACCGCTGGACTTCACCCGCGACCCGGTCCTCGAAGCGGTGGCGGGCCCCGGGCTCGACTCCGTGCTCGACGGCGTCTCCGACCTGGAGGACACCGAGAGCGAACGCGGCGGCATCTTCCGCGCCCGCGCCCTGCGCCGCGACGCCGACCGCGAGCAGCACCAGCAGGCCCCCGACGACGGCGTGCGGGCGCTGCACCCCGAGGGGGTCCGGCCGCTGCCGCGCCGGCGCCGGCCCCCGACGCTGGTCGCCGACCGCGGCCGCCGGGTCGACGGGGGAGGCCGTGCCCACCCCGCCTCCGAGGACCGCGAGCCGGCCCGCCCCGTGGACCGCCGCCCCGCCGGGCCCCCGGTGCCCGCACCCCGTACGCCCGAACCCGCCCCCGACACCGTGGGCGGACTGCCCCGCCGCGTCCGGCAGGCCAGTCTCGCCCCGCAGCTGCGCGAGGGACCGGACGCCCGCACGCCGGGGCCCGGTCCGGTGGAGAGCGCCGAGGACATCGAGCGGGACGCCGAAGAGGTACGCAGCCGTATGGCTTCGCTCCAGCGCGGCTGGCAGCGCGGCCGCCAGGAGAACGCCGAGGACCCGACGGACCCCGGCGACATCGCACCAGGAACCACTCCGGGAGAGGACGGTCCATGACCGCACCGAACGCCGCCGCAACCGACTCCGCACGCCAGGGGTCCGGCGAACTCAACTGGCTCCTCGACGAGCTCGTCGCGCGCGTCGCCAGCATCCAGAAGGCGCTGGTGCTCTCCAGCGACGGGCTGCCCACCGGCGCGTCCAAGGACCTGACGCGGGAGGACGGCGAGCACCTGGCCGCCGTCGCCTCCGGCTTCCACAGCCTGGCCAAGGGCGTCGGCCGCCACTTCGACGCGGGCAAGGTCCGCCAGACCGTCGTGGAACTGGACGAGGCGTTCCTCTTCGTCACGGCGGCAGGCGACGGCAGCTGCCTCGCCGTGCTGGCCGAATCCGACTCGGACGTGGGGCAGGTGGCGTACGAGATGACGCTCATGGTCAAGCGCGTGGGGAGCCACCTGGCCAACGCGCCCCGGACGGCCGGTCAGCCCTCCGGGGGGTGAGCGGACGCCATGAGCGCCGCATCGCCCGGCTCCCCGGAGACCCCGCAAAGGCCGTGGACCCCGCGCTGGTACGACGACGAGGCGGGGCCCGTCGTCCGCCCCTACGCGATGACCCGCGGGCGCACCAGCAGTGCGTCCCGCCACCGCCTCGACCTGATCGCGATGGTCGTGCCGGAACCCGCGGCCGACGACCCGGACAGGGACCAGCTGCTCACCCCGGAACACGTCGAGATACTCGAACTCTGCGGTGAGCTGCCCCAGTCGATCGCCGAGCTCGCCTCGTCCCTGGACCTGCCCGTGGGCGTGGTGCGGGTGCTCGTGGGCGATCTCGTGGACGACGAGCTGGTACACGTGACCCGTCCCGTTCCGCCGGCCGAGCTGCCGGACGTGAACATTCTCCGTGAGGTGATCAATGGCCTTCGGGCGCTCTAGCCGCAGCAGGCGGCCCGTGGAGCCCGTCACCCTCAAGATCCTGGTGGCGGGCGGCTTCGGCGTGGGCAAGACGACGCTGGTGGGCGCGGTCAGCGAGATCAGGCCGCTGCGCACGGAGGAGCGGCTGACCGAGGCGGGCCGCCCGGTGGACGACCTGGACGGCGTCGAGGCGAAGACCACGACGACCGTGGCCATGGACTTCGGGCGGATCACACTCCGCGAGGACCTGGTGCTGTATCTCTTCGGCACGCCGGGGCAGGACCGGTTCTGGTTCCTCTGGGACGAGCTGGCGCAGGGCGCGCTGGGCGCGGTCGTGCTCGCGGACACCCGCCGCCTGGCCGACTGCTTCGCGGCCGTCGACTACTTCGAGCGCCGCGAGATCCCGTTCGCCGTCGCCGTCAACTGCTTCGAGGGCGCGGAACTGTTCCCGGAGGCGACGGTACGGGCGGCGCTCGATCTGGACCCCCAGGTGCCGCTCCTCATGTGCGACGCGCGGGACCGGGCGTCGGCCCGGGACGTGCTGGTGGCCGTGGTCGAACACGCCCTGGCCCGCGCGGACCGCCCACGCGAGCCGGTGTCGACCTAGGAACGGCCGTTCTCCGCGAGCCACTTCTCGGCGGTCTGCGCCAGCTCGTGGTCGCGCCCGGCCAGCATCATGCGGATCATCTGCACGTCCCCGCGCAGCGACCAGGCAGGGTGACCGAAGGTGGCCGGGTTGTTCTTCTCGATCAGGAAGTGCGCGGGCCAGGCCGCGCCGTAGCCGATGAGCGGCAGCGCGGCCAGATACCGCTTCCGGCCGCGCGCCAGCCCGTACGCGCTGACGGCGAGACCGGTCAGGGTGCCGGTGAGATGCACCCAGCGGGTCGCCGCCCGTGAGTGCATCGCGACGTAGTACGGCCAGAACTCTTCGTACGAATCGAACGTCTGCTGTGACATACGGGCACCGTAATGGCTGACCCGGCAACCGGAAACGGCTGGGCCGCGTCGGAAAGGGAGAACGGGCGGCCGGAACCCACGGGGGTGGTCCCGGTCGCCCGTTCCCGCGCCGGCCGGCTCAGTGCCCGGCGACCGACCTGCGGGACACCGGGAAGTCGAAGTAGGTGTCGGGGAACGCCTCGGGCCGGAAGGTGTAGTGCCACCACTCCTCGGCCAGGTTCACGAATCCGGCCTCGGTGAGGGTCCGCTTCAGGAACTGCCGGTTGGCGCGCTGCACACCCTGGATCCGGGGGTCATCGGTGTGCGAGAGCGTGTCGAAGCAATCGAAACCGGTGCCCATGTCCACCGAGTTGTCCGGGAAGCGGTCGGCCTGCGGCGCGTAGCACGGCACCAGCTTCTCGCCCGGGCGGTAGGACCTGGTCGGCAGGGCCGGCAGCCGTACGAGCGTCAGGTCGACGGTGCTGCCCCGGCTGTGCCCGGACTTCTCCGCGATGTAACCGTCCGCGAACAGCCGGGACTTGTCGACCCGGGGGTAGAACTCGCCCTTCATCGTCTCGTCGTCGAGGTCCTTCGCCCAGCGCACGAAGTGGTCGACGGCCCGCTGCGGGCGATAACAGTCGTACACCTTCAGCGAGTAGCCCTGCCGCAGCAGCCGGAGCTGCGCACGGTGCAGGGCCTCGGCGGCCGGCCGGGTCAGGATGCACAGGGGCTGCCGGTAGCCGTCCACGGGCTCGCCCATGAAGTCATGGGCGGTGGGATAGCGCATCTCCTGGATGATCGTGGCATCCACCGAACGCAGCGAGACGAACTCCTGGGGTGCCTTCGGCTCGGGCTTCGCCTGCGCCACCGGGGCGGTGACGGTCACGGCGAGCAGGGCGGCGGCGGTGGCCGCCAGGGCACGGAAAGCGGTCGCAATGGCTGTCATGAGCACATCCTCCATGGTCCGGGGGTGCCGCGAAGGTGATCCGGTACAGTCCGCGCGTGTCCGCCACCGGTTCCACGCCCGGCCACCACGAGCGGCGTCCCGGCCCACGAGGAAACGGAGCAGCCCGTGACCCACTCCCACTGCCCCGCCTGCGGAGCCCCGTACACCGGCCTCCCCACCCCCGGTGCCTGGCCCCGCACCTGCGCCGCCTGCGGGGAGACGGCCTACCGCAATCCGCTCCCCGTCGCCGTCGCCCTCCTCCCCGTCACCGACGGCGGCACCACCGGCCTCGTCGTGATCACCCGCACCATCGAACCCGCACGCGGTGGCCTCGCCCTGCCCGGCGGCTTCATCGACCACGCCGAGGACTGGCAGCACGCCGTCGTACGGGAACTGCGCGAGGAGACCCGCATCGAGGCACGCCCCGAGGACGTCCGCCTCGCCGACGCCCTCAGCTCACCCGCCGGGCACCTGCTCCTCTTCGGACTGCTGCCCGCACGGCCGGCCGCCGCGCTCCCGCCGTCGGCCCCCACCGACGAGACGTCCGGCCACACCCTGCTGACGGCCCCCGCCGCCCTCGCCTTCCCTCTCCACACCGAGGCCGTCCACCGCTGGTTCGCGGGCCGCTACCGCTGAGCACACCCGCCGCCGCGCCCCGCTCACACCCCGCGCACCCGGACCGGGCAGTCCACCACCCCGCCGTCCCGCTCCACCACGACGCGCTCGCCCTCCAGCCGCGACGTGTACCGCTCGACCTCCACCGGCTCCCATCCGTCACCCGCGTCCCGGACCACCGTCCCGCCACCCGGGCGCCCCGCCACCGGAGCCCACACCTCCAGCTCCGGGCCGCCGTCCGCACCCCGCACCGGAATCACCGCGCCCGCCCGGGCCAGCACCGGCACCCGGGACAGCGGCGCCTCCACCACCACCCGCCCCGGCCCCTCGTACACCGCCCCGCTCGCCGTGTCGTACCAGCGCCCCGGCGGCAGCCGTACCGCCCGCCGCACCACTCCCGGCTCCAGCACGGGCGCCACCAGCAAGGCGTCACCGAGCAGGAACGCGTCCTCGCAGTCGCGCAGCCCACGGTCCCCGGGCGAGGCCCACCACAGCGGGCGTACGTACGGCGCACCCGTCAGCGCCGCCAGCCGCGCCAGGGTCACCCAGTACGGCCGCAACCGCTCCCGCTCCACCAGCACATCCCGCGCACCCGCCAACACCTCGGCCCCGAACTCCCACGGCTCACGGCGCCCCGCGTCGATCGCCGAGTGCGTGCGGAACAGCGGCAGGTACGCGGCCAGCTGGAACCACCGCAGGTACAGCTCGGGCGACGGCGACCCGTCGAACCCGCCCACATCGGGACCCGAGTACGGCACCCCGCACAGCCCGAGCCCGAGCCCCAGGACCAGCGCCAACGTCGCCCGCAGCCCCGGCCAGCCCACCACCACATCACCGGACCAGGTGCCCCCGTACCGCTGCATCCCCGCCCAGCCGGAACGCGAGAACAGGAACGGCCGCTCCTCCGGCCGCAGCCGGGCCAGCCCCTCGTACCCGGCCCGCGCCATCGCCAGGCCGTACACGTTGTGCGCCTCCCGGTGGTCACCGCCGCGCCCCTCCAGCGCGTGCCGCGCCGAACGCGGCAGCGACGGATCACCGAACGCCACGAACGACACCGGCTCGTTCATGTCGTGCCACACCCCGGAGAACCCCTGCGCCAGCCGCTCCGCGTACAGCCCGCCCCACCACTCCCGTACCCCCGGATCCGTGAAGTCCGGATACACGCACTCACCCGGCCACACCTCCCCGCGCACCTCCCGCCCCCGGGCGTCCCGGACGAACGCGCCCGAAGGGCCCACCGCCCGCCCGGAGTCGTACACCGCGTTCCCCCGGGCCGCCGCGACCGCCGGGTCCACGATCGACACCAGCCGCACCCCGGCCTCCCGCAACTCCGCGGCGAGCCCCGGCAGATCCGGGAGCCGCCCCCGGTCCACCGTGAACACCCGGTGCGCGTCGTAGTGGTCGATGTCCAGGTGCAGCACCGACAGCGGCAGCCCCCGCTCCCGGTACCCCGCCACGACCCGCCGGACCTCCCGCTCGGACCCGAAACCCCACCGGGCGTGCTGCGGACCCAGAGCCCAGGACGGCGGCACCGCGGCCGCCCCCGTCAGCGCCGACCACCCCGCCAGCACCCGGGCCGGCGTACCCGCCACCGCCCAGCAGCGCAGCGGCCCGCCGTCCACCCGCACCTCCGAAGCGCCCGGCCGGTCGTGCCCGGACCCCGCGCCCTCCTTCCCCTCCTGCAACGACACCCGGCCCGACCAGGAGTTGTCGTAGAAGACCAGGTGCGTCCCCGCGTCCGCCACCACCAGCTGCACCGGCATCGTCAGATACGGCGGATCGTCCCCCGGCCCGAACCGCCCGCCCGGATCCGTGTTCCACAGCGCGTACGACCCGGTCCGCAGCCGCGGCCCCGCCGCCCGGCCGCCCAGCCCGAAGAACCGCGCGTCCGCCGGAACCTCCGAACGCTGCACCCACCGCGCGTCCCCGCCCGCCACCGGCTCCCACCAGCGCGGCGGCGACTCCCGGCGCAGCACCACCCCGCCCGGGGTCCGCAGCTCCACCGCCCCGTGCCGCGACACCGCGACCGTCAGCCGCTCCGCCACCACCTGCCAGCCCCCGTCCGTGCCCGGCTCCAGCACCGCCCGCGGATCCGCGGCGGGCGCCTCCCCGTCCACCGCGTACGACGGCCCCGGCTCCGCCCCGTCCCATCCCCAGAACACCGCCCCGCCCACCGCCACCCGGATCCGCAGCTCCGAACGGGCGAACCGCACCACACCGCCCCCCGGCCCCGGCTCCGCCCCCGTCACCGCACCCGGCACCCGCGCCCGCTCGGCCCCGCGCCCCGGCAGCGCCCGCGCGTCCGCACGCGCCCGGCGCCACGCCGAGCGCACGGTGCGCAGCCCCCGCTTCGCCCCCACCAGCTTCACCGAGCGCACCAGGTCACGACCGTTCATGCCGCTCACCCTGCCACCCGCCCGGCCGCGAACAAGCGCCGTTCAACTTCCGTTCACCCCGCACCGGACGTGCCCGGACCACATACCGGGACACGACAGCATGTACGGGCAACCCTGGTGCTGGGGACGATCACATGGCATCGTCCCTGACGTCGCCTCACGCGCACACCCCGCACGTGCGCGCGACCTGCGCACACACCGCGTACCCGCTACAGCCAGGGAGTCGCCCCATGACCTCAGCAGCCGACGAAGCCCCCCTGTGGCAGCCCGGCCCCGACCGCGTCGCGGCCGCCGCCGTCACCCGGTTCCAGAGCTGGGCCGCCGAACACCACGGCGCCCCCGCCGAGGGCGGCTACGCCAGTCTGCACCGCTGGTCCGTCGACGAGCTCGACACCTTCTGGAAGGCCGTCGCCGAGTGGTTCGACGTGCGCTTCTCCACCCCGTACGAAGAGGTCATCGGCGACCGCTCGATGCCCGGCGCCACCTGGTTCACCGGCGCCACCCTCAACTACGCCGAGCACGCGCTGCGCGCCTCCGAGGACCCCCTGCGCGCCGACGCCCCCGCCCTGCTCCACGTGGACGAGAGCCACACCCAGGTGCCGACCTCCTGGTCCGAGCTCCGCCGCCAGGTCGGCTCGCTCGCCGCCGAACTCCGCGCACTCGGCGTCACCCCCGGCGACCGCGTGAGCGGCTACCTCCCCAACATCCCGCAGGCCGTCGTCGCGTTCCTCGCCACCGCGGCCGTCGGCGGGATCTGGACCTCCTGCGCCCCCGACTTCGGCGCCCGCAGCGTCCTCGACCGCTTCCAGCAGGTCGAACCCGTCGTCCTGTTCACCGTCGACGGCTACCGCTACGGCGGCAAGGAGCACCACCGCGCCGACACCGTCGCCGAACTCCGCCGCGAACTACCCACCCTGCGCGCCGTCGTGCACATCCCGCTGCTCGGCACCGAAGCCCCCGAGGGCGCCCTCGACTGGGCCGCCCTCACCGCCGCCGACACCGAACCGGTCTTCGAACAGGTCCCCTTCGACCACCCGCTCTGGGTCCTCTACTCCTCGGGCACCACCGGCCTGCCCAAGGCCATCGTCCAGTCCCAGGGCGGCATCCTGGTCGAACACCTCAAGCAGCTCGGCCTCCACTGCGACCTCGGGCCCGAGGACCGCTTCTTCTGGTACACCTCCACCGGCTGGATGATGTGGAACTTCCTCGTCTCCGGCCTCCTCACCGGCGCCACCGTCGTGCTGTACGACGGTAGCCCCGGCTACCCGGACGTCAGCGCCCAGTGGCGCGTCGCCGAACAGACCGGCGCCACCCTCTACGGCACCTCGGCCGCCTATGTCATGGCCTGCCGCAAGGCCGGCATCCACCCGGGACGCGACTTCGACCTCTCCCGCGTCCAGTGCGTCGCCACCACCGGCTCCCCGCTGCCGCCCGACGGCTTCCGCTGGCTCCACGACGAGGTCGCCGACGACCTGTGGATCGCCTCCGTCAGCGGCGGCACCGACGTCTGCAGCTGCTTCGCGGGCGCGGTGCCCACTCTCCCCGTCCACATCGGCGAACTCCAGGCCGCCAGCCTCGGCACGGACCTCCACTCCTGGGACCCCGCGGGCGAACCCCTCACCGGCGAGGTCGGCGAACTCGTCGTCACCGAGCCGATGCCCTCCATGCCGGTCCGCTTCTGGAACGACCCCGACGGCAGCCGCTACCACGACAGCTACTTCGACGTGTACCCCGGCGTCTGGCGCCACGGCGACTGGATCACGATCACCGACCGCGGTTCCGTCGTCATCCACGGCCGCTCCGACTCCACCCTCAACCGGCAGGGCGTCCGCATGGGCTCCGCCGACATCTACGAGGCCGTCGAACGCCTCCCCGAGATCCGCGAATCCCTCGTCATCGGCCTGGAGGAACCGGACGGCGGCTACTGGATGCCGCTCTTCGTCCACCTCGCCGAAGGCGCCACCCTGGACGACGCCCTCCGCGACAGCATCAAGCGCACCATCCGCGAGAACCTCTCGCCCCGCCACGTCCCCGACGAGGTCATCGAGGTTCCCGGCATCCCGCACACCCTTACCGGCAAGCGCATCGAGGTTCCGGTCAAGCGCCTGCTCCAGGGAACGGCCCTGGAAAAGGCCGTCAACCCCGGTTCGATCGACAACCTGGAACTCCTCCACTTCTACGAGAAGCTGGCCCGCGAACGCCACTGACCGCACCGTTGTCAGCACCCCTGGTTACGCTGAGTGAGCAATAATCGACAGCGCACTGGGGGACATCATGGCGCAGACCAGTAACAAGCGGACCACCGTCCATGGACGGACCGTGACCACCACCATGCGACGCACGCTGCGCCGCGAAGCACCCACCACCATCGGCCTGCTGGCCGATGAGGAGGACTTCGCGGCGATGCGCCGCTACCGCACCTTCACCTTCGACGACCACGGCGTCTACCTGGAACAGGTGGAGGCCCTGCTCAAGGCCCTCACCGCGCAGGGCGTGCACACGACGGTCGCCCTCTTCGACCCCCTGGAGTACGCGCGCTACTGCGCGGAGGCCGGCATCGTCCCCGACACCCCGGCGGGCCGCAGCCGCTTCACCGCGGAGATCGCCGCCTGCGGAGCCACCGTCACCTACGAAGGACAGCCCCTGGACGCACTGATCCAGGTGCTCGTCGGCCGCGCGGTCCGCCGGGCCACCTGGGAGTACGCCACCATGCTCCTGGCCGGACTCGGCGAGTGCGCGGACTGTGGCCGGGACGTCGGGAGCGCCGCCTTCGACCGCGCCTCGCACCTCCTGGAACGCACCCTGGAGGCGGCCGGGCCCGGCACCCACCACCTGGTGTGCAGCACCCCCACGGAGAACGACCAGCTGCTCGCCGCCCTGCACACCGACCGGCCCACCGCGGGGCCCGTCCTGCTCGACACCTCGGAGGGCGCCGAGTTCGTGAGCGTCCTCGCCGTCGCCATCGCCCTGGAGAGCCACGGCGGAGTCGTCCTGCGTACGAGCACACCCGGCGCCCCGGACCGCGTGCACGGCTGGCGGCTGAGCCGGGGCAACCTCGACCCGCTCACCGCCGGCGAGGTCTTCAGCGCCTACTGCACCGACGCCGACACGGGCGAGCCCGTCGCCCCGGAGTCCGGTGTGGAGTACTGCGCGGGCTTCGACATCGGCGCCGACGAACCGGAGGAGCACCGCTGACACGGGGAAGGGGCTTTCCGCCGGTCACCGGCGGAAAGCCCCTTCACCTCGCTTCGTCCGGTCCCGGACTACTCGCCCGACAGCACCGCCTGCGCCGCCCGGCGCGCCTCCTCGGCGGAGTCCGCCGCACGCGCGGCCGCCGCGGCCCGCTCGCACTGCGCCAGCGTGTACTTGGCCAGCGTGGCGCGGACATAGGGAATGGAGGCCGCACCCATCGACAGGGACGTCACACCCAGACCCGTCAGCACACAGGCGAGCAGCGGATCGGAGGCCGCCTCACCGCACACACCACAGCTCTTGCCCTCGGCCTTCGCCGCATCGGCGGACAGCGCGACCAGATCCAGCAGCGCCGGCTGCCACGGGTCCTGGAGCCGGGAGACGGCACCCACCTGACGGTCGGCAGCGAAGGTGTACTGCGCCAGGTCGTTGGTGCCCAGTGACAGGAACTCCACCTCCTGCAGCACCGAGCGCGCCCGCAGCGCGGCGGACGGAATCTCGACCATCGCGCCGAACTTCGCGTTCAGCCCGGCCTCGCGGCAGGCGTCGGCGAAGGCCTTGGCGTCCGCGCGGTCGGCCACCATGGGCGCCATGACCTCAAGGTAGACGGGCAGCCCCTCCGCGGCCTTCGACAGGGCGGTCAGCTGGGTGCGGAGCACGTCCGGGTGGTCCAGCAGGCTCCGCAGTCCGCGCACGCCCAGCGCCGGGTTCGGCTCGTCCGCCGGGGTCAGGAAGTCGAGCGGCTTGTCCGCGCCCGCGTCCAGCACGCGCACCACGACACGGCCCTCGGGGAACGCCTCCAGGACCGCGCGGTACGCGGCGATCTGCTTCTCCTCGGACGGTGCCCGCTTGCTGTCGTCCAGGAAGAGGAACTCGGTACGGAACAGGCCGACGCCCTCCGCACCCGCCTCCACGGCCGCCGGCACATCACCGGGACCGCCGACGTTGGCGAGCAGCGGCACCTTGTGGCCGTCCGAGGTGGCGCCGGGACCGGTCGTGGCGGTCAGGGCGGCCTTGCGCGCGGCGGCGGCGCTCTCCAGCTCCGCCCGCTTCTCGGCGCTCGGGTCGACGAAGATCTCGCCGGTGCTGCCGTCCACGGCGATGAGCGTGCCTTCGGCCAGCTCACCGGCCCCGGGCAGGGCCACCACGGCGGGGACACCGAGCGCCCGGGCCAGGATGGCGCTGTGGCTGGTCGGCCCGCCCTCCTCGGTGACGAAGCCGAGGACCAGCGCGGGGTCCAGCAGCGCGGTGTCGGCGGGGGCGAGGTCCCGGGCGATCAGGACGTAGGGCTCATCGCTGTCCGGCACGCCGGGCATCGGCACACCGAGCAGCCGCGCCACGATGCGGTTGCGGACGTCGTCGAGGTCGGCGACCCGGCCCGCCAGGTACTCGCCGGCGCCCGCGAGGAGCGCCCGGTACGAGGCGAACGCGTCGTACACACCGCGCTCGGCGGTGCTCCCGACGGCGATGCGGCGCTCGACATCGGCCATGAGCTCGGGGTCCTGGGCCATCATGGCCTGGGCCTCCAGCACGTGCTGGGCCTCGCCGCCGGCCAGGTTGCCGCGCGCGACGAGGTCGGCGGCCACGGCCTCCACGGCCTGCCGGGCCCGCCCCTGCTCGCGCTCGGCCTCCTCGGCCGGGATCTGCTTGGCCGGCGGTTCGAGCACCGCGGTGCCCATGTGCCGTACCTCGCCGATCGCCACACCGTGGCTCACGCCTACGCCTCGCAGCGTTGTCTCCATTACACCCGTCTCCGGTCGTGCGGTGGCCGTTGCCTCCGCGGTGGTGGATATCCAGTCGGCTGTCACTGCGCCGATCGCGTTACTGCCAGCCGAACAGGGAGTCGCCGACCGCCACATCGCCGGTTTCGACCAGGTCGGAGAGGGAGTCGGCGGTCGCCTCCAGGGCCACGATCGGGCAGACCGGCGACTTGCCGGCCTTCTCGACCTCGGCGGGGTTCCACCGGACGATGCCCTGGCCGCGAGTGACGGAGTCGCCCTTGCTCACGAGCAGCTCGAAGCCCTCGCCGTTGAGCTGGACCGTGTCGATGCCCAGGTGCGTGAGCACACCGTGCCCCTCGCTGTCGACCACCACGAACGCGTGCGGGTGAAGGGAAACGACGATGCCGTCGACGGGCGCGACCGCCTCGGACGGCTCGCGGACCGGGTCGATGGCGGTGCCCGGACCGACCATCGCGCCGGAGAAGACGGGGTCGGGTACGGCAGCGAGCCCAATGGCACGTCCGGCAAGAGGGGACGTCACGTTGGTCATGGGGGGCCTCCCAGTGGAGCTTCGAAGGTGCCGCCACGGCTTGATAGGAGGACGGCGTACTGCTCAGCAGAGTAAGTCATAAGAAGTCCCGGTTCCGCCCGAGTCCTGGTGGTTCGAGGACCTAGGGGCGCACCGGAAACGATTTGCCTCGACTCCCGGCAGCCTGTACTGTCGTTCTCCTGCCTGGCCCCAACGCGACTTTGAGTCGGGGGTCGGCTGCGGCTATTGAGCCCAAACCCTAACCCGAAATCGGGCACCCGCATGTCTGCGGGGGGCCGGTCAGGGGGGCCGGAAAGGTTTGATAGTGTCGGACTCGCCGGAAAGGGAAACGCGAAAGCGAAGAACTGGAAAGCGAAAACCGCTTGACCCGCTTCGACCGGGAATCGGACACGAAAGAGTCTGATAGAGTCGGAAACGCAAGACCGAAGGGAAGCGCCCGGAGGAAAGCCCGAGAGGGTGAGTACAAAGGAAGCGTCCGTTCCTTGAGAACTCAACAGCGTGCCAAAAGTCAACGCCAG